>JBGPED010000036.1:0-18620 GCA_041482595.1 Acidobacteriota bacterium | reverse complement strand
TGGACTTCCTCGAGGACATGCGTCTGTCCAGGGAGATCCTCGACCGCAATGCCGAGGCCTACCGGAAAATCCGCAACACGTGCCGGTATCTCCTCGGCAACCTGTACGATTTCGATCCCGGCCTTCACGCGGTCGCCCCCCGCGACATGGAGGAGATCGACCTCTGGGTCCTGCGGCGGCTCAACCACGTGATCGCGCGGATGCGGTCGACGTACGAACGCTACGAGTTCCATCTCGCCACCCAGGCGATCCATCGCTTCAGCACGGTCACCCTGAGTGCCTTGTATCTCGACGTCCTGAAGGACCGCCTTTACACCAGCCCGCCCGACGATCGGTCGAGACGATCGGCCCAGACCGCGATGCGGCTGATCCTCGACTCGCTGGCGCGGCTGATGGCGCCGGTGCTGTGCTTCACGGCGGACGAGGTGTGGCAGGCGCTCAGGGGCAAGCACTCCGGCGATCCCATCGACGAGTCGGTCCACACGCAGGAGTTCCCCGGTGCTCTGGACCTGCCGCCGGACGACGGGATCGAGTCCCGCTTCGACCGTCTCCTGGAAACGCGCGAGGTCGTGCTGAAGGCGCTCGAGACGGCACGCTCGGAGGGACGCATCGGGAACTCGCTCGAAGCGCACGTCGTGCTCGAAGCGGCGGGCGAGCGGCTCGCGCTCCTGCAGCGTTACGCCGGATTTCTCGAGGACCTGTTCATCGTGTCGGGGGTCACCCTCGGGTCCCGGCCTGCGACCGCCGTCGCGGGCGGGGAGACGGAGGCGCTCTCCGTGAGAGTGGAGCGGGCCGATGGGCGCAAGTGCGAGCGCTGCTAGCACACCAGGAAGGACGTGGGCCTGGACGCGGAGTTCGGGACGTTGTGCGCCCGCTGCGTCCGGGCCGTGCAGGCCATCCTCGGCACCCGGGGGGCGGGAGTGTGAGCCGCTCGATGCTTCTCCGGATCGCCCACGCGCTCCTGACCCTTTCCGTGCTCCTCCTGGATCAGGCGACCAAGGCCATGGTGGTGTCACGCATGACGCTGTTCTCGACCGCGCCTGTCGTCCCGGGACTCTTCCACATCACGCTCGTCAGGAACAAGGGGGCGCTGTTCGGGCTGTTCCAGGATCTCCCCGACCCCTACCGCAGCACCCTGTTCACCGTCGTTCCTGTCCTGGCCATCGTCCTGATGCTCGTGTTCCAGTACCGCACGACCATCCACGACATGACGACGCAAACCGGGCTGGCGCTCATCCTGGGAGGCGCGTTCGGGAATCTCGTCGATCGCCTGCGGCTCGGCTACGTCATCGACTTCCTGGCCGTGTTCGTGGGCGATCACCACTGGCCGGCCTTCAACGTGGCCGACTCCTGCATCTCCATCGGGGTCGCCCTCCTCCTGTTCGATCTTCTGGCGCGCAGCTGGCACCGCCAGCCGGCGCTGCCGCCGGGGTGCTGAGATGTATCCCGTCCTGTTCGATCTCGACCTCGGACGATTCGGCAGGTTCACCGTCGGAACCTACGGGCTGTTCTACGCTCTGGGGTTTCTCCTGGCCCTGCGCCTGGCGGTCGCCCTGGCGCGCCGCGACGGCATCGACAGCGCCCGCATCGTGGACCTCGGGATCGTGGCGCTCCTCGCCGGCTTCATCGGCGCGAAGCTGACGCTGTACGTCATCGACGCCCGCTACTACATCGCTCACCCGGTCGAGATCCTGAGGAACCTCCGCTCGGCGGGCGTGTTTTACGGCGGGTTCGCCCTCGCCGCGGCGGCGGGCCTCCTCTACGTGCGCCGCTACCGCCTGCCCCTCGGGAAGGTCGCGGACCTCGTCGCCCCGCCCCTGGCCCTCGGCCAGGCGGTAGGCCGCATCGGATGCCTGATGGCCGGCTGCTGCTACGGCCGGAGCTGCGATCTCCCCTGGGCGGTCACCTTCAGCGATCCGTCCGCTTTCCAGCTCACGGGAGTGCCGCTCGGCGTCCCTCTTCATCCGACCCAGATCTACCACGCCCTCGCAGACTTCCTGATCCTGGCGACGACCCTGTGGCTGCTGAAGCGCCGCCGTTTCGAGGGCCAGGTCTTCTGGACGTACGTCCTCCTCTATGCGATCCTGCGCTCCGTCGTCGAGATTTTCCGGGGCGACGCGGCGCGCGGGGTTTTCTTCGGCGGGAGCGTGTCCACCTCGCAGCTGATCGCCGTCCCGGCCGCTCTGCTGGCCGCCTTCATGCTGTTCCGTCTCGGCCGCGCCGGGAGCACCGCCGTCGCAGGGCGGCGAAGCGCGTGACGCGATGACGGGACATCCCCGGTCCAGCGAGGCCGGGAGCCCGCTGAGTCTCGATCTCCCCCCGGAAACCTGCGGGGAGCGCCTGGACAGGGTCCTCGCCTCACTCCTGCCCGGGGAAAGCCGGGCTTCGTTGCAGCGCCTGATGCGCGCCGGACGCGTGCGCATCCTGGGCCGGCCGGCGCGCCCCTCCTACACCGTGCGCGGTGGCGAGCACGTCGAGATCGAGCTGCCTCCTCCCCGCCCCTCGCATATCGAGCCCCAGGCCCTGCCGCTCACGATCCTCCACGAGGACGCCGATCTCCTGGTCATCGACAAGCCGGCGGGACTCCCGGTCCACCCCGGGGCCGGCGCGCGCCGCGTGACCCTGGTGAACGCTCTCCTGCACCATTGCAAGGATCTCTCCGTCATCGGGGGAGTCGAGCGGCCGGGAATCGTGCACCGCCTCGACCGGGAGACCTCGGGCGTCCTGGTGGTCGCCAAGAACGACGCCGCCCACCGCTCCCTGGCGGCCCAGTTCAAGGCGCGGACCGTGAAGAAACTCTACGAGGCCCTCGTCTGGGGCGATCCGCGAGGGACTGGCGGCCTCATCGACAGGCCGATCGGACGTCATCCGTCCGCCCGGATCAGGATGGCCGTCCGCCCGGATGGCCGCGCCGCACGCACGGTGTTCCGGGTCTGTGCCTCGTTCGGTCAGGTGTCGTTCCTCGAAATCGAGCCTTCGACCGGCCGGACGCACCAGATCCGGGTGCACCTGAGCTTCATCGGCCACCCGATCGTCGGCGATTCGCTCTACGGCGGCAGGCACCCGGCGCACGACGCTCCGCGCGGCGTCGCCGAGGCCCTTGCCGCCTACGCGGGACTGGCGCTGCACGCGCGGCGCCTCGGTTTCGCTCATCCGCGCAGCGGAGCGTGGCACGAATTCACGGCGGCACGTCCGGAGAGTCTTCAGTCCGTTCTTGACCGGTTGCGGCAGATTTCAGACGGCGGGCCGGCAAACCCGGGGGGATTGCGATGAAGAAGGAATTCGCCCTCATCGGAGCGGGCAGGCTCGGGAGGACACTCGGCCGACTCCTGCTGCGGCACGGCTACGCGCCCACGGGACTGTCCTGCCGGTCGCTGCGCTCGGCGCGCCAGGCCCGCGCCTTCATCGGCGCCGGAGAGCCGACGGCCTCCAACGTGCAAGCCGCCGCCCGCGCTCCGCTCGTCCTGATCGCCACCCCCGATCGCGAGATCGTCCCCGTGGCGCGCGAGCTCGCACGGGCCCGCCTGCCGTGGGCCGGGCGCATCGTGGCCCACTGCAGCGGCGCCGTCTCGTCGGCGGCACTCGAGCCTCTGAGGCGGCGGGGCGCCCCGGTGGCCTCGATCCACCCGCTCGCGAGCATCGCGGCCTCGCGCCCCGACGCGGACTTCCACGGGACTCCGTTCGCCATCGAAGGGGACCCGCGCGCGGTGCGCGTCCTGCGCCGGCTGGTCCTCGACATGGGCGGCCTCCCGGTCACGATTCCGCGCGAGGCCAAGGCCCTCTATCACCTCATCGCCTGCACCCTCTCGAACGACCTCGTGGCGTTCCTGGCGAGCGGCTTCGAGGCGGCCCGCGGCCTGGGGCTGGGCACACGACAGGCTGCCCGGCTCTATCTGCCGCTCATCCGCGGGACCATCGAGAACGTCGCACGGCTCGGGCCCGTCAAGGCCTTGACGGGCCCCATCTCCCGAGGGGACATCGCGACCCTTCGCCTGCATTCCGATGCGCTGCGCACTCTTCCTGCGGACCTGCGGCGCCTGCACCGAATCCTGGCACTGCGCTCATCCGGCCTGGCCCTGCAGGCGCGCACGATCACACCCGAAGTGGCGGGGCGGATCGCACGCCTGCTCAGCACCCTTCCTTGATCTGACTCTGGAGTGAAATTACATTCGGGAAACGGGGCCGCGGGCGAAGCGAGCCGGGCGGCAACATCCCGCCCGCCCCGGGGACCATCACGGGTGGGATACGATGACGTTCGCTAGGTTGCAGGCGCTATCCAAAGGACCTGCACATCCCGTCGGGGAAGATCGGACCGGTCATCCCCGGCAGGCCCTTGCACAGTGGGTCGGTCGGCGATTCGGTCCACAGGAAGCAGCAACCGCAAGGATCGCCGTTGCAGGCGAACTCGCCGAGATTGGAATCCGTGACGCCGACCAGCTTGTTGGACCAGGTGGTCAGGTTCCCCTGACGATCGACTGCCTCAATTTTGAACGTGAAGGTCGTCCCCGGCGGCGCCAAGGCGAGGGTTTCGTGCCTGTCCCGCATGATGCAGTCTTTCAGGAATGCCTGCGTCTGACCATTGACAAACGCCATCTTCCGCGTCCACACGTCGTCCTTGGCCGGGCTGTCACCCGAGGTAACGTCCCACGTTGCGAGGTTGCAGACGCAGGAGCCATCCGGGTTGACGTCACAATCCTCCCCCGGGGTGGGATGTTGCTGGGAGTTCTTGAACTTGCTGATTCCCCCGTCATCAAAAAGGACGAGCGTGGTTTCGGTCTTGCTCTCCGGGGGCTCGAAACTCGCTCCCACCAGGAGAAGGTTATTCTGCGCGGTCGTCGAATTGGGATCGGTCACGTTGACTTTGAAGATCGCTTCCCCATAGCGCCCTTGGATGAATATCCCGGGTACGCTCGTGGGATTGCTGCCGATGAAGCCTCGCTGCGCATCGACATCGTACGTCCAGCCGCCCCCGGCCTCGGCCACGAGACCGGGGGCGCCGAGCTCGCAGATATTACTCACGACGATATCCGTAAAGTCACACGAGATGAATGTCTTGGGGCCGAAACCCGGCACCTCGAGCCCTGTGTCGTCGGTATGCTCGAAACTCACGGACCTGATGGTCGGGGGTTCGCCAAACAGCCTGCGTTCGGGGGCCGTGTCCTGGGTCTTGCTGCACGACAGAGCCGCGAGCACGGCCACCGGAAGAATGGCGGAGCGGATGGTCCTCGACGTCATCGGTTGGAAGCCTCCAGGGCGTCGGCGGTGCGGGTCGCGACGGGAGCCCTCGCCCGGGTGCGCCGGTGGCCCGGAAGGCCAGCAAATCAGCGACTTGGAGCGAAAAAGCACCGCGAACGCGGGGTAAGTGTACGGGGAGCCCCGGGTGGTGTCAAGGTCATTTCAGGCGCCTTGCGGCGCGAATACAGCATCGTGATCCGATGCCGTTCGGGCGGGCGGCGCGGCCGCCGGATCGCCGCCTCCCAGGGGGGTTCACGATGAACGGCAAGAGCATCCTGAGCGGCGATCTGGGCGCCATCAACCTCGCGGACATTTTCAACCTTCTGGGGATGTCCAAGAAATCTGGCGTTCTGAAGCTCATGCGCGGCGCGGAGACCCGCTCGCTGCACTGGGAGCTGGGGGAAATCGTCTTCGCGCGATCCAATTCGGTGCGCAACAGTCTGGGGAATTTCCTGGTCCGCAAAGGCATCATCACGCCGGAGCAGAACGCGGTCTCGGCCTCCAAGATCGACGAGACGACCCGGCACGGAAAGGTGCTGGTGCGGATGGGCTTCATCACGGCCGACCAGCTCCTCTGGGCGGTCAAGCAGCAGGTGCTGGAGATCGTCTACTCCCTGTTCCACTGGCGCTCGGGTCTGTTCGAGTTCATGGAGGGCGCGACCGACGCCAAGGAGAAGATTACCCTGTCCATGTCGACCACGAAGGTCATCATGGAGGGGATCCACCGACTTGACGAGTGGGCCAAGATCCGCACCGTCTTCCCGGACGACTCGCTGATCCTGGAGCCGGCGCTCGGCCCGGACCAGGTCGGGGCCCGCCCCGACCTCGGCACCGAGGACAAGAAGCTCCTGCCGCTGGTCGACGGCTCACGGAGCCTGGCGGAGATCGCCGGTCTGGCGCGACAGGGCGAGTTCGAGTGCTATTCGCTCCTGTTCAACCTGGTCTCTGCGGGCGTCCTGCGCGTGCGCGGTGTCCAGGCGCAGGCCCGGCGGGCCGCCCGCTGATCCCGCACGATCCACCCCCGGCTCACCCCGCAGGCCTCTCCAGCCGGGCCACGCACTCCACGTGGTGCGTGTGAGGGAACAGATCGAGCGGCACGACCGAACGCAGCCGGCAGGAACCCTCCTCGACGAGGATCCTGAGATCGCGGGCCAGAGTGGCCGGATCGCACGAGACGTACACGATGCGCCGGGCTGCGGCGCGCGCCAGGACACGCGTCGCCGCCTGCGGCAGACCTGTGCGCGGCGGGTCGAGGAGGATCGCATCGAAGCGCGTCCCTTCGAGAAGCTCCGCCAGTCCCTCGCCCGCATCGCGACACAGCCAGCGGACGTTGCCCATGCCCGCTCGGGCGGCATTGTCCCGCGCGGCGGCGACGGCTTCGCGCGACACATCGAGCGCCACGACCTGGCGGCAGCGGCGGGCCACCGCGAGGGTGAAGAACCCCACACCGCAATAGAGCTCGAGGACCGTCTCGTCCGGGCCCGGTTCGAGCTCCTCCAGAACGGTGTTCCGCAGGACGTTCCAGGCCGTCGCGTTCGGCTGGAAAAACGCCCCGGCGGGGATCTTCATGCGGTCACCGTCCACCTCCTCGAACAGATGATCCCGTCCGTGCAGGATCGACGCACCGACACTCCGATCGTGACGGTCGTACTCCCGGCGCACGATGCCGACGATCCGTGGAAAGGCGCGCGCCGTTTCGCGCGCCAGATCCAGGAGCGCGGGAGGGTCGCCTCGCTCTGTCTCCAGCGTGATCAGGATCTCCCCCGTCGTGCGCGCCATCTGGATCCCGGCGCGGCGCATCAGACCCCGGCGCCTTCGTGGATCGCGAGGCGTCAGCTCCTTCTCCGCGGCACGGCGCTCGAGGAAGGCCCGGATCCGGTTCGCCGCCTCCGGGACAAGAAGACAGGTCTCGACCGGCACGATGTCCGCGGGACGGCCGGATCGGTGCAGCCCAAGCCCCGACTTTCCGTCGCGCGCCGCGCCCCAGTCGAAGTCGATTCGAAAGCGGTACTGGATGGGATCGCCCGCCGCCACGGCGTCGCGCACGGGAGGATCCGAAAGCCCCGCGACCCGCTGAAGGAGCGCCGTGACCTGGCGGCGCTTGGCCTCCGCCTGGGCCGGCCGGGCCAGGTGTTGCAGGTCGCAGCCGCCGCATTCACCATAGTACCGGCACGGAGGCACGACTCTCCGGGATGAGGGCGCGACGATCTCGAGGCACTCCGCCTCGGCATAGCCGTGACGGACACGGCGGATGCGCACACGCACGATCTCATCGGGCAGGGCGTTGTCCACGAACACGACGAAGCCGGACACCCGGGCGACGCCCTGGCCCCCGAAGGCGAGGTCCGCGATCTCCAGCGCCAGCTCGTCCCCCTCGCGGACCGGCGCCGTCTCTCGAGTCATCCTCGCGCCCTCGCGTTGCATCGCCGGGGCGAGACGGTCCGGAATCCACGGGCCTGCACAGCAACTCGAGGCGCGGCCCGGAGCGGTTGTCCCGCCCGCGAGGGCGACCTATATTCTCTCCGCATCATCACGAGGTGAAAGTGAGCCGCGCGCCGAGAATCGAGACATCCCCGGACGAGCCGGACTCCGACGACCCCGCACCGCAGGCCCCGCGCGCGCGATCCATGCGGGACGTCGCGCCCAAGGACACCTGGACCCTGTTCAAGATCATGGGCGAGTTCGTGGAGGGATTCGAGACGCTCCGTCCGATCGAACCGGCGGTCTCCATCTTCGGCGGGTCGCGGGTGCGCAGCGGGTCGCGCCACTACCGCAAGGCCGTCAAGGTGTCCCAGGCGCTCGCCCGGGAGGGGTTCTCGATCATCACCGGGGGCGGGCCCGGCATCATGGAGGCCGCCAACCTGGGGGCGCGGCGGGGCGGCGGACGATCGATCGGTCTCAACATCAAGCTGCCCTTCGAACACCGTCCCAACCGGCACATCGACACCCTGGTCAATTTCAATTACTTTTTCGCGCGCAAGGTGATGTTCATCAAGTATGCCTGCGCCTACGTCGTCTTCCCGGGCGGATACGGGACTCTCGACGAGGCGTTCGAGGCGCTCACCCTGGTCCAGACGCACAAGGTGGACAATTTCCCCGTCATCATGGTCGGTCGCGCGTTCTGGAAGGGAATGGTCGGATGGATGCGTCGTGAGATGCTGAGAGGCGGAATGATCAGCAAGGACGATCAGCGCCTGTTCACCGTCACCGACGACGCCCAGGAAGTCTGCCGTCTCGTACGCGAAGGGTGGCGGCGGCGTATCCAGACCAACGGCCACCACCGGCGCACCTAGAAGCGCGACCTGCCGCCTCGCCCCGCCTGTCAGTGAACCCGCACGCCCTCCTCCGGGACCGACAAGTCCAGGAGCGGCCGGCGACCGGCGAATCCCTCCGGGATGCGATGCCAGTATCCGATCCCGGGCTCACCGTACTTCCAGCAGAGGAACACGATCTCGTTGTTGAACAGGCACGGAAAATCGATCAGGCCGGCCTCCGGTCCGTTCACCAGGCAGCCGCTCGCGTGAATCTGCTGGACCAGCGACTTCACCCTGTCGAAGAGCCGGGGGGCGACGCCACGCTCCTCCAGGTGCCTGGCGAGCTCCGGGCTGCCCGGGGGCAGCTTCGACTGTCCGGACGCGCCCTCGATCTCCGTCCTGATCTCGCGGAAGGTGCCAAGCAGCTCCTCCACGACCGGCCGGAGACCCGGAATCAGCGCGTTGGCCTCATCCACCGTGAACAACCGCGCGAAGCTCTGTGTGGCGCTCATCGAGTTCGATCTCCCCATGCCGCTGATTCTATCCGGGCGCGCGCCCGCTTACAAGCGACCCGGCGGCCGCTCTCCCGGCGACGCCGGAGGGGCGGTGGCCTCCCGCAGGAACAGGCAGAGGTCGACTCCGGGCCGGAGCGGGTAGATCGCCCGAGTATAGCCCGGGCCCAGGAGGGCTTCGACCTGATCGGCCGCGTCGGAGCGGGCGATCACCACCGGAGCGCCGGGGCGCTCGGTGACCTTGCCGAAGTAGCTGACATCGGTGAAGTCGCGCAGATACCAGTTCAGCGGCAGGTAGTCGGGGGACAGGACCTCGATCGGCAGGTCGCGTCCCTCGGGACGACTTTGAGCGAACTCCTCAACCCGGGCCACGAGGCGATTGACATCGCGCCGCGTCTGCACGTAAACGAGCGCGCTGGTCCGATCGTCGTCGTAGCGCACGAACGACAGCACGTACGCCCGGCGCGCGGAGATCCCCGCACCCAGAACGAGCAGGAGACACGCCAGCCGGCGACGCGCCCCGCCCGGCCGCCCCTCGCCGGCCGCGTCCATGGCCCGGGGTCCCCCCGTGAACACCGTCCCTCCGAGAAGTGCCATGGGCAGGACGGCATTGAGGACCAGCCAGGGCGTCTTGTACGGGATGGCCGAGTACGCGAGAAGGGTAGCACCGCTCCACCCCGCGAGAAACGTCGCGAAGCGATCGCGCGTCCACAGTGCGAGGGCCGTCCCCGCGACGGCCGTGGCCACGATCGCGGGCTCCTCCCGTCCCAGGATCGCGAGGTAGTACCACCACGGCTTGCCGTGACCGTCGGCTCGCACTCCGCGCGCTCCCCACAGACGGATCGCCTCGAACGGCCGGACGAGCGCGGCGAGATCGGTGAAGAAATCACTGTAGAACACGAGCGCCAGGAAGCACGCCGTTCCGAACAAGGCGAGGGCGGCCGCGCGACCGGGTTTTGGCAGCCCTGCGCCCTTCGACACCAGGAGGCCCGCGCCGAGCGCCAGGAAGGTCAGGCAGGCGGTCTCCTTCGTGGCGAGCATCCCCCCGGCCGCGGCCCCGGCCAGCGCGAACAGCGTCGTCCGTCCCGAGACCGCCCCGCGAGCGGCGACCGTCACCAGGAGCAGCGTCAGGACACCCAGATAGATTTCATGGATGTTGTCGCGCGAGTAGTAGACCAGCGACGGGGACACCGCCAGGAGGACACCCGAGGCGATCGCCCCGGCGCGTCCCAGCTCCCGGCGCAGGAACCACGGCAGGACGGCCATGAGCGTGCCCAGCAGGGCCGGGGTCAAGCGCAGGGTCACCGTCGTCGTCCCGCACAGGAACAACGGCACGACGCTCAGAACGTAGAGCAGCGGGCCGTGATAGTTGGACGGGTCGTACTGGTACACCCCTTCCCGCAGGAGCCGGAGCAGGAAGATGACGTTCGTCCCCTCGTCGTGGTGCAGAGGACGGAGGTCCAGGCGCGGCAGGCGCAGGCCCGCCGCGAGCAGAAGCAGAAGCCAGGGAGTCGCGCGCCAGGCCGGGCCGGTCCCGGGGAGTCCGCCGTCCGGCCCTTCACCGTTCATCGAGTCGCCCGTGCGCACACATCGTCGACGGAAAAGACCTCGGTGCCCGCGCCCGCGAAGACCGGTCGCGCCATTCTCCCGAGATCGTCGACGGACGCGCCGTAGTGCTGCCTCTCGAGTCCGCCCGCCACGATCCATCTCACGCCGTACCGGCGCAGCCGACCGCAGGCCTCCTCCGATCCCGGATGGGTGTAGACGAGGGCGATGTCCGCCGCCCGTTTCTGGATCTCGTCCCATCCTCCCCGCCAGATCGCCTCGTGGTTCCCCCATCCCAGGACGGACGGCACGCCGCTGAACGTGGAAATCCTCGACGACCAGGTGTACGGTTCCCCCGTCTCCTCCACGAGCGCGTCCTGAGCACCTGCCGAGCGCGCCACGAAGGCCGCCGCGGCGGCGTCCCCGGGGAGCCGGGCCCGGAACAGCGCCTCCGCATCGGCGCCTGGAAGGAGCGCCGCGCGAGCCGCTCCCTCGTGACGTCCCGCCTCGTTCCCGCGCGCCCGCAGCCAGGCGGCGGTGCCGCACACCGGGTAGACGAGCGCAGCGCCCAGGACCAGGGCTACGACCGCACGGCCCGCCCGGTGACGGACGTCGAACGTCCACCGGACCGGGCCGAGGAGTGATTCGATCCAGAGCGACGACGCCAGGGCCAGGAGCAGCCAGGCGAAGCGGTGCAGCTTGAACACGGTGTTCATGCGCGCCAGAGGTGTTGCGGCGAACAGGTCACGGACGTACGCCACCTCGCAGAAAAGCACCGTCAGAAGGGCGCAGGCACCGAGTGCCATCGCCGCCCGATGGGACGCACGGACGCCCTCGGTCCCGCCGGTCCGGTCGCGGACGGCCTTCAGGAGAAGGGGTCCCCCGAGACAGAGAAGGAGAACAAAAGGACCGTACGCCATGAACCACTCTCCGGGAGCGCTCCGTCCCGCGACCCGGCCGAGGCCGTGCCCGCCGAGGGCCAGACCCTTCAGAAAGGGGATGAACAGCGGCCACGCGAGCGCGGCCGCGAGAAGGATGGACCCGATCCGGGCCGATCGATGGCGACCGATCGCGCACGCGGAGATCACCAGCGCGGAACCGAATAGAAGAGGATAGTCCCAGGGGTGCACCGCCAGCACCGCTCCGCCCAGGAGCGCCAGGGCGGCCACGCGCCCGGCCGGGATGAAGCGATTCTCCTCCCCCCGGCCGGCGCCCGTGTGAGCCGGCGGACCCAGCGTGGCCGCCAGGACGAACGCCAGGGCGGCCGCGATGATCGGCAGCGCCAGGACGTACGGGTGCGGATCGCCCCACAGCAGGCTGAACCACGGGAACTCGGTGATCGTCCCCTCGATGACCCGCGCTGGCGCGAACCAGTCGAACGCCGCGGGACGGAGCGCCCGGACGCCCTGCCTCAGCCATTCCAGGTTGCCGGCCCCGAGCGCGAGAAACGCGGCCCAGATTCCGCCGCGGGCGCGTCCCGTGAGCGCCGCGCCGATGGCGAAGGCGCCGATCCAGAGCAGGGCGTACGGCAGGGCGATCGCCGTGCTGAACAGGCGCGCCGGATCGGCGCCGCAGGCGCGCACCAGGAAGGCCACGAGAGCGTAGCCGAAATGGTAGTAGGCCGCCTGTCCGCCCGCAAACCAGGGGTCCATGAGCGGCAGCCCCGGGGAGCGCAGGCAGGCCCGGAGAAAGGCGTAGTCCATGAAACGCTCGCTGTCGGGGTCGACGGCAGGATTGCGCTCTTCCAGGAAGACGAAGAGCAGCATTCCCAGGAGGAACAGCGCCTCCGTGCAGGCGATGAGTGCCGGCCGGCAGCGCGGCAGACCCGGGGCGGGCAGACGTCCGGACCCGGTCTCGAGGCCGCGGCGACGTCGGTTCAGGAGGGATGGGATCCAGACGGCCGCGGCGACCAGGACCAGCGAGCCGAGCGCCAGCGGTGTCGTGAGCGGGCGGCCGGACGCCCAGGTCAGGATCCACGCCACCCAGGCGGTCAGGACCCAGCCGAAGCAGCGGCACACGGCGTAGCCCCGGTCGGGCAGTGGGCCGAGAAGCCGGCGGACCAGGGGAAACACGGCCCAGCCGCAGAGACTCACGACGGCATAGGCTCGCAGCAGCTCGGACATGTGGGGGTCAGTCCCCCAGGAACACCATGTCGAGCCGGCGCTGGCGCGGCCCGTCGATTTCCACGAGGAGCAGGCTCTGCCAGGTGCCGAGCGACAGCGCCGAGTCCACGACCGGGAGCGTGAGCGAGTGGCCGAGGAGGACGGAGGTCAGATGGGCGCGGGCGTTGTCGTCCACGCAGTCGTGATGAAATCCCTCCGCTGGCTTCACAAGATCGACGAGAGCGGACGCCACCTGCTCCAGATCGCGCCTGAGGCCCGGCTCGTCCTCGTTGACACACAGCCCGCACGTCGTATGCGGCACGCTCAGAACGGCGATTCCGCGGGTGATGCCGGCACGCGACAGCGCCTTCCGCACCTCGGCGGTCACGTTGACGATCGCCGTCCTGGCGGTGGTCTTGATATCCACCGACGTGTTCGCGATCTGCACGTCCGCTTCCCCGCGCCGGGCTACTTACCGCCACCGACCAGGAAGGTCGCCGCGAGCGTGATGTCCATCGAGAAAAACGGGTCGCGGTTGACCACGGTGCCATCCCCGTGCCAGCGGTACCCCTTCACGTCGAGCCGGAACCCGCCATGCGGCTTGATGAAGTACTTGAACCCTCCACCGAACCTGATGGTCGTCGAGGTCAGGCTGTCAGTGCCGCTGTCGATTCCGATGATCCCCAGGCCAAATGTCGCGAACGGGATCATCTTTTCGTGGCCCTTGATAAAGAAAATGCGCAGGTAGTCGGCGCTGAACTTCGTCACGTCGTAGGTGATGCCGGATACCCGCGAGTTGCTCGCGCTGACCAGGTCGAAGCTGCCCTCGAGCTCGTGGATCGCCTTGACGTGGTACCCGCCGCGCGCCCCCCAGCCGACACCGTTGTCGATTTCGGTGCCGCCGGCGTACTTGCTCGACAGGATGTAGGCCCCGAACTCCCAGGACTTCTCCGTGTCGCGGGCCATCGCGTCCGCGTGACAGAAGGCGGCTGCGAGGAAAAGGACCAGGAGAGCAGGCAAGACGCGACGGCGCGCGGGCGACATTGTGTTCCTCCCATATCCCCGGCCCATTTTCCCCGGGGGAGACCAGATGGCCGGCGGACGAACATCGCCTCGGCCGGCCGGGAACGGAGGAGTATGTCCCGCCGGGCCCACGGGATCAACTGGAAAATCGCCCCGCGACCGGCGCGCGTCGTTCTTGCAGCAACACCCGGCCACCTCCATCGGCGACCACTTGACAGGACCCCGCTCCGCGGCTACACACGCGTCCGTGAAGCATGGAGTGATCGTGATCGCGTTGATCCTCGCCGGTGTGCACGGCCGCGACCCGCGGGCCCAGAACGCGGCGTCCGGGCCGGGGAAAGCTCCGGCCCGGACTCTCGAGGTGGAGATCGCCACCCCGCCGGGACGCCCCGGGACCCCGGCGGTTTTCCCGGAGGAGACCCTGCGGCAGGAGCTGCGGCGTTTCGCGGTCCCGGAGTGCGACCCGCACGCCATCGAGGACGCCCTGGCGCGGCGCTACAGGTTCCTGGGGTACGTGCCGACCCTCACGGTCAACTGCTCCGCGACGTCGCTGCGCGTGCGGGTGCGCGAGAGCAGCGCGACCATCGATCTCATCACCTTCGACCCGGCCGAGCTGTCGCGCATCGGTGTCAAGCCCGACCCCGAGTTCGAGGAGAAGCTGCACCTGTATCCCGTACCCGCCGACGCGCCGCGCGCCGTGCTACTTAACCTGATGCTGACGCGCGAGGGTGACCTGTACAATTTCGAGCGCTATCGCGCCGACAGCGAGGCCCTCGCCAGGCTCGGCTACGCCGTCGCCTTCATCCCGGCCCAGCCGGCCAAGGGCTCCGATTACCCGCGGGGCGCCTATCTCCTGCAGAGCCTTACGCCCCGCACGCCCACGTCGAAGGGCGGCCACAAGACCAACTACATCGGCGGGACGGCATCCTACGGGCCGCGGGCGAAGGGGGCGGCGGGACTGCTGTACGAGAAGGACGAGCTGTTCGGAAACTTCGATCGCGTGAGCATCTCGCCCACCTACAATTTCGCCGCCGGAGGCAGCCTGTCCTACGACGCGCCGCTCCTGGCGGTGCGCGAGGCGCCGCGCCGGCTCTACGATCTCGAGCTGAGCGTATTCTCCGATTTCACCCACAACCGCCAGCTCGGAGCCGTTGAAACCGACCAGCGGCAGACCGGCTTCTCCACAACCGTCGGGATCCGGCCGTTGCACCTCGAGCCGCCGCACGCCTTGAGGCTCGAGGCGGGTCTCAAGAGCGAGCGCATCGCCCTCGACCAGGTGCCCCCGGGAGAGGAGGAAGGCGCCACCGACTCGCTGGAGGTCGGCGCGACCTACGAATGGCGCCACACCTATCGCCGGCCGAGCCTGACCGCCCGTCTCGCGCCGCGCATCGATTTCTCGCTGCGCGCGCGCGGCGGCGAGCGGACCTTCGTGAGACCCGGCATCGACGGGACGCTGCACCTGCGCTTCCCTTCCGGGATCGAGACCCACCTGCATGCCGTCGGGGGGACGATCGATCGGGCCGTCCCGTCCTTCGAGCAGTGGAGCCTCGGAGGGGCGAATTCCGTGCGCGGTTTCCGTGAGGACTCGTTCCTGGGACGCCACCTGGCCGCGCTTCAGGTGGAATTCTGGTTCCCGTTCGTGCGCCAGGGACCGATCGCCCCGCCTCCCGAAGGGCAGGACTGGGACCGGCGAAACGCGCCGTTCGAGCCGCCGGCGGCGCGTTTGTTCAAGTGGGCCTTGTTCGTGGATGGAGGCTACCTGTCCGGCACCACCGTGGGCGGGACGGCGGAGATCGCCGGTGTCGGGATCGGTCTCCGGTTTCTCGTGCCGCACCATCCATTCGTGGTGAAAATCGATTACGGCCGGGGGCTGGGGGCGGACGGCGGCCACGCCTTTCCTTATGTGTCGCTGGCCTACCGCTACTGACGTACGGGACGGATCCGGCCGGTCATCCGCCGGAGCCCGGCGTGAGCGCCATGCCGCCGAGGATCGCCGTGATACACGCTCCTTGCAGGAGACCGATCCGCTCACCCAGCACGAGGCGCGCGAAGATCACCGTGATCACCGGATAAGCGCCGCTCAAGGGCGTCGTCAGGGACACCGGTCCGTAACGCGTGGCCACGATGAAGCCGATGTCGCCTCCGGCCAGCATGCCCATCGGCACGAAGGACCGGGTCCACTCGCGCGCGCCCGCCGAGCCCTGCCGCCCGCGCGCGATGCCGTAGATCCCCAGCGTCGCCATGCCTCCCAGCGTGCTCCACACCAGGACGTTCACTTCGTCGGCGCCCGGAAGGCGGTACGCCGCCTTCAGGAGCGTCGACGAGCAGCCCCAGAGGAGAAGGGCGACGAACGAAAGGGGGATCCAGCGCGGATCGGTGATCCGGTGGCCCGGGGGGGACGGGGCGTAGGACAGGCCGAGGCACCCGAGGATGACGAGCGCCACCCCCGCATACTGCAGGTAGGACAGGTGCTCGTGCAGGAACATGCGTGCGAACAGGATGGTCAGCGCAGGGTACGCCGCGCTCAGCGTACCGACGATGGCGATCGGTCCGTGCACGATCGCCTGGAAGTAGAGCAGCCAGCCCAGACCGTCGAACAGGTAGGCGAGGAGGCAGATCGCGTCGAAGCGTGCGGCCGCCGCCGAGAAGAGTTCCGTCCTTTGAAACAGCGCGTAGTACGACAGGTTCAGCACTATCTTCGCCACGACGAAATAAAGACAGAAGCGGGCCGGCGGCACTTCTGAGATATATTTCTTCACCAGTCCCTGGCCGATCCCGTACAGGAACAGGCTGACGAGCGTCGGTACGAGCCAGATCGCCATCGCGCGCGGTCTCCTCGAGGGGCGGCAGGTGCGCGGGGATCGTTATCTTAATCGAGCGCCCCGGAGCGCCGCAACGGCGAACGCAGCGGGGCCGAGCGCGAGTGGACGATCATGCCCGGCGATCAGGAAGCCCAGCAGAGGAAAGACCACCTGATGCGGATCCTCACCGCGCGCCGCCGGGAGACGGAGGCCCGCTACCGCCAGGCCCTGTCGCAGCAGACTTCCGGATCGGCGGCGGGTGACAACGAAGGGGTGCACGGCTGGAAGGCCAGCCGGGAGGGCGGGGCCGATCTCGCCGTGCTCCAGACCCTGGACCGGACGCTGCGACAGATCGACGCCGCGATCGCCCGGCTCCACGCCGGAGGGTACGGCCTGTGCTCCTCCTGCTCGGAGCCGATCCCGCTCGCCAGGCTGCGGGCCCTGCCGTTCGCCACCCAGTGCGTCCCCTGCCAGGAACAGAGCGAGAGGAACGCTCGTTGAGCGACGCCCCCCCGGCCGGGCGCTTCAAGGCGCGCGCCGGGCTCCTGGCCGTCATGGGTCTGATCTACGCCTCCGGGTGCGGCGGCCCGTACGGGACGGAGAACTTCATCGGCCAGACCGGCCCCGGGCTCCTCATTCTCCTGCTCTTCGTCCTCCCCTGGTTCTGGAGCGTCCCGATGGCCCTGGCGACGGCCGAGCTCTCGACCCGGCGCCCCGTGGAGGGCGGGTACTATCGCTGGGTGCGGGAAATCTTCGGCGAGTACTGGGGCTTTCAGGCGGGCGCCTGGGCGATCATCGCCTCATTCCTGGACAACGCGCTCTACCCCGTCCTGTTCGGCAAGTCGCTCGCGCACTGGTTTCCGGACATGCCGTCCTGGCAGCAGAACCTGGCCGCGGTCGGGTTCATCCTCGTCCTCACCTTCCTGAATTACCGCGGCATCGAGATCGTCGGCGCGACCTCGGTGTTCCTGAGCCTGTTCCTGATGGCGCCGCTCGTCTGGATCGTGATCGTCGGGGCGCTCCACGTCCGCTTCAATCCGCTCGTGCCGTTCCGCGCCGCAGGGGTGGACGGCCTCGACAGCTTCGGCTCCGGTCTGGCGCTGGCGATGTGGTTCTACTCCGGGATGACCGAGATCAGCACGGCCGCCGAAGAGGTGAAGCGGCCGGCCCGCACGATCCCCCTGGCGCTGGTGCTCATGGTGCCGGTCATCATCCTGAGCTATTCCGCCCCGACCCTGGCCGGGCTGGCGGCGGTCGGTCACTGGGAAGGATGGACGTCGGGGTACTTCACAGAGATCGGCCGGGTGCTCGGCGGCCGGCCCCTCGAGACCTGGACGTTCCTCGGCAGCGTGGCGAGCTACATGGTGATCTTCCTCGCCTACCTCGTCTGGTACTCGCGCCTCTGCTGGGCCATGGCCGAGGACCGATCCCTCCCCAAGATTTTGGCGCGCCTGCATCCCCGCTACGGAACACCGTACGTCGCGCTTCTCATGTACGCCGCGATCTACTCCGTGCTCGTCTGGGTCCCGTTCGAGAGACTCCTGGTGGTGGACATGTGGGTGACCGGCGCCTACTGCACCCTGACCCTGGCCCTCCTCGTGCGGCTGCGCTCGCGGGCGCCCGAGCCGATCGCCGGATTCCAGGTCCCGGGCGGCAAGGCGGGCGCCTGGATCATTGTTCTCCTTCCGGCCAGCACCTGGGTCGTGGCGCTCTACGCCACGGCGCGCCAGGACTGGATCGCCGGAACGATCGCCCTCCTGACGGGATCGGTCATCTACGCGATCATGAAGCTGGTCCGCCGCCACGAGGGCGCGCGACCGGCCGCCGGCTGATCCCTCGACCTCTGCGCTCACAGCCGATCGAGATCCTCCCGGCCGATGTTCGGCAGCCACGGCCAGATCTCGTACTGGGCCGTCCCCGTCGCGACGAAGGGATCGTCGTCCCTCACCCGATCGAGATGGGCCGGCGCCTGCTCGTCCGGAACGCGCAGGAGCAGCAGACCGCCGTTGCGCGGGTCGAGCGGGCCAGACGCCAGGAGCCACCCCTTCCGCTTCAAATCCCGCAGGTAGGCCCGGTGAGCCTCGACGACCTTGAGAACGTCTTCCAGCGGCTTGCGATAGCGCACGACGGCAATCGCGTACATCAGGT
>JBGPED010000035.1:0-19097 GCA_041482595.1 Acidobacteriota bacterium | reverse complement strand
TCGGCCGTCACCTACCTCAAGGAGCGCGCCTACCTCGAGCCGTTCCGCCGCATCGCGAGGCGACGCGGCGTGCCGGCGTCGACCCCCAACACGATCTGCATCGCCGACATCTGCCGCCCGGAGTGGCTGTGCGAGATCGAAGTGACGGCCGCCCGCACCCGGGATTAGGATAGAAGGCATGAGCATTCCCAAGCGGCTCGCCGGGGTGGCGGCGTTCATCGTCCTCGCGGTCGCCGGGATCGCGGTCGCGATGATCGTGCGGCAGACCCTCCGGGGCGGCGCCGCCCGCGGGAAGGCGGTGCGCCGCGACGTCGCCCTGTCGGAAGGACTGCGGCTCGAGAGCACCGCCGACGACACGCAGCGCCGCACCATCGACACGCTGCGCCGTTCGATCGGCACGGAGCGGGGGCTCGCCGACCTGACGATCGACTACCCCCAGCAGGAGTCGATCGTCCCCCCCGACTTCACCGCGCCAACCTTCCTGTGGCACGACTCCTCGAAGGACGCCGATCGCTGGATGGTCGACATCACATTCCCGCCCGACCCCGGGCGCCTGAGCCTCCTGGTCCCGGGAGAGCCGCCGCCGCAGGGCGAGATCGACAAACGCTGCATCTCCGAGCGCAACGAGATCTACCGCGGAACGCCCTACCAGCAGTCGGCGAAATCGTGGAAGCCGGATGCCCGCGTGTGGGCGTCAATCAAGGAGAACTCCGCCGGGCGGCCGGCCAACTTCAGATTCCTCGGCTACCGCGGCGGCGACCCGGGCCAGGTGCTGTCGCACGGGCGGGTGATATTGACGACATCGCGCGATCCGGTCGGGGCCCCGATCTTCTACCGTGATGTGCCGCTGATGCCATCGCAGACGGAGGAAGGAGTCATCAAGCCGCTGGCCAAGGGCTCGCTGCCGCTGATCAACTGGCGGCTGCGCGACGTGTCGCGCGACGACAGCCGGCTGATGCTGACCGACATGCCGACCTGCGCCAACTGCCACTCGTTCAGCAACGACGGCTCGACGATGGGGATGGACATCGACGGTCCGCAGGGAGACCGCGGCGCCTACGCCGTCGTGCCTGTGAAGCAGAAGGTCACCATCGACTACCGCAACGTGATCACCTGGAACGCCTTCCAGGGGAAGCCGAAGGACTTCATGACCATCGGGTTCCTGTCGCGTGTCAGCCCCGACGGGCAGCACGTCGCCTCGACGGTGAACGAGCAGCTCTACGTCCAGAACTTCTGGAACTACAAGTTCAACCAGGTGTTCTACCCGACGCGTGGCATCCTGGCGATCTATTCACGGGCCACCGGCGCCATCGACGCGCTCCCGGGCGCCGACGACCCGGCGTACGTCCACTGCGACCCGGTCTGGACCCCGGACGGCAGGACGATCGTGTTCGCCCGCGCCGCCGCCCGGGACGCCTACGTCAAGGGGCAGCCGGACGCCAAGTTCGCCGGGGATCCGAACGAGACGCCGATCCAGTACGACCTTCACCGCATCCCGTTCAACGACGGCCGCGGCGGGTTGGCCGAGCCCATCGCCGGCGCGTCCGCCAACGGCACGAGCAACAACTTCCCGAAGGTGACGCCGGACGGCAGGTGGATCGTCTTCGTCAGGTGCAGGAACGGCCAGCTGATGCGACCCGACAGCCGGCTGTGGATCGTCCCGGCCGGTGGCGGAGAAGCGCGCGAGATGCGCTGCAACCTGCCGCTGATGAACTCGTGGCACTCGTTCTCGCCGAACGGACGGTGGATGGTGTTCTCCTCGAAGAGCAACCGGCCCTACACGCAGATGTTCCTGACCCACCTCGAAGAGAACGGCGAAGACAGCCCGGCGATCCTGATCGAGAACAGCACCGCCGACAACCGCGCCGTCAACCTGCCGGAGTTCGTCAACGTCCCTTACGACGACTTCCAGGGGATCGACGTGCCGGCCGTCGAGCACACCCGCCGCTACAACCGCGGCGAGGAGCTGGCCCGCGCCGGCAGGCACAGGGAGGCGGTCGCCGAGTTCAAAGCGGCGCTCGGGACCGAGCGGAACGACTGGAAGACGAGCGAATGGAAGATCCACGACCGCCTGAGCCGGTCCTTGATGGAGCTCGGCGACCGCCCGGGCGCGCTCGAGCACACCCGCGCCTCGGTGACGCTCAATCCCTACAACCCCGAGATGCAGACCAACCTCGCCAATCTTCTCTTCGAGTCGGGGGACTACGACGGGGCGCTGACGCACATCGACAACGCCATCAAGCTGGCCCCGAAGAGCGCCGCCCACTGGTACAACCGCGCCACGATGCGCCTGAAGCACGGCGAGGTCAAGGCCGCGGTGGCCGACTACACCGAGGCGATCGGCCGCGACCCGAAATACGCCGACGCGTACTACGGCCGCGGCACCGCCCTCGCGCAGACCGGCGACCGCGCGGCCTCCCGGCGCGATTTCAACAGGGCCCTCGAAGTCGCCCCGCCCGACTGGCCGAGTCGCGCGAAGGTCGAGGGGCTCGTCCGCTGAGGCATGCGCCCGGCGCGAGGATGGCGGTCACCTCGATCTCGCACAGCCACTCGGGCCGGCAGATGTCGGCGACGCAGACGGTGTTGGGAGTGCCGCCGGGGAGCCCGAGGCGCGACGCGGCGCTGTGGAAGGCATCAGCGTAGGCGGCATCTTTCAGGTAGGTGACCTCCGACACGACGTCCGCCCAGCCGGCCCCCTGCCCCGAAAGGAGCATCTCGACGTTGAGGAGAGTGCGCTCGATCTGGGCGTCGATGTCGCCGGGAGCGAAGACGCCCCCCTCGGCGTCAATGCTGGCGGTGCCGGAGACGTACAGCACCGTGCGGTCGTGCGTCTCCACGCGCATGCCGCGGGAGAAGTCTGCGCCATAGGTCGGCGCCTCGTTCATCGTCGGAGAGCCGAACGGGCTCACCTGAAGCGGCCCGGATCCGCCGATCGCCCGCAGGTCGAGCGCGCAGGCGCGATCGGGCGGGAACGGGACGCCTTGGATGCCGGTGCTGGCGGGCGGGGGTTTGATCCTGCGGGTGTTGAAGAACCCGCGGCGCGCCCGGTTGAGAGCAAAGTAGTCGCGATCGACATCCGCCACGAAGATCCAGGTGCGCACCACATCCCGGAACGACAGGCCCGCGCGCCGGAGAGCGCCCTCGGCATCGCGGAACATCGCCGCCGCCTCGCTCTGGGAATCGACGACGTCTCCAGCCGTCCCGCCGGTCACTCCGGACAGAAACAGATGGCGCAGTCCGCCGACCTCGACAACCACACCGCCGCCCCGCCCCGCGACTCCTTCCAGAGCGTGCCGGGTCAACGCTCCCCCGGCGACGGGCCGCAGCGCGAGGGCCTGCAGCTCGCACAGCTGGCCGGGGCGGGCGGGCCGCTGCTGGACGATGGTGGTGGCCGGCCGGGATGCCTGACGGTCGCCACCGTAGAACGCGCCCCTCAGCCCCGCGAGACGCGGGGCCTGTTTCCCTACGTCGCCCAGGAACAGCCGCTCCGCGACCAGATCGGCCGGCGTGGCGTCGTGGTCGCGCAGCCCCTCGAGCAGGCAGTCGTACATGGAGCGCGCCTGGGTCTCGAAACCGCCTTTGACATCCTGCGGCCGGGCGCACAGGTGGATCTCGACGACGGCGCCCGAGTCGATGCGGGTGGTCTGTAAGGGGCTGCACGACGATCCTGAGGAGCCGATCGCGGGGGGCCCAGGCTTCGTCGTCGGTGCATCCATCGTGCGCGCGCTCACGGCCTCTCCCCCCGCTCGAGCCGGGGCGACTCGTCCATCGCCTCCGGAACCAGGCCGTCGCGGGTGAGGAAGGCGAGCGCCGGGGCGCCGTCCCGGCCCCGGCGCGCATCGAAGCGCACCGTGCCGGTCGCCCCCTCCAGCCTCGTCGCCGCCAGCACCGCCTCGAGGGGCGTCGCCCCGCCGCCGGACTGCGCCCGGGCGCGGAGCGCCTTCACGACGACCGCAACGGCGTCGTGGGCATACGCCGCGAGGGGCGAGGGTTGCGAGCCATAGGCGTTCCGGAAATCGCGCGCGAACTCGAGCGCGCGGCCCGTTCCGTCCCCGCCCGGGGCCACGACCATCATTCCCTCCAGCGCGCTCCCCTCGATGGCCCCGGCCCGGGGGACGGTGAGAGCCAGCGGCCCGAACAACGGCAGCGGATATCCGCGACGGTGCAGCCATTCCGCCAGGTCGGCGGCGGGGCGCGCGGCAGCGAACAGCACCAGCGCGCCGGCCCCGCCGTCGTCGAGCGCCTCCGCCAGCGCCGCGCGCCCGCCCGGCGCCGACGCAAACAGCGTCACGGTGCCCCGGGGCGCCGCCTCGACGAACGCCGCGGCCGCGGCGCGCGCATCGAACGAGTCCTCGACAAAGACAAGGGCCCGCTCCGAACCCCGCCGCCGGAAGATCTCCTCGACCAGTGCTTTCGCCTGCCGCGCGTCGTCGGGAGCGACGCTGAAGAACCAGGGGATGCGCAGGCGCGTCAGCGTCGGCTCGGCGGCCCACGGTGTCACGAACACCGCCCGGCCGCGCGCCCTTGTGATGACCTGCTCCGCCACGTGCGCCGCTCGTCCGTCCAGGGCCCCCACCACCGCCGCCGCTCCCTCGTCGTAGATCAGGCGGGCGAGCGCGGACGCTCCTGCGCCCCAGGGCCGCGCCGATGAGGCCGTCACCAGCCGCACGGCCGGCTCGCCGCCGCGGCGTTCGCGGTTGGCGCGCGCCACGGCGATCTCGGCGCCACGACGGGCCTCGAGCCCGGCGGGGGCGTCCTCCCCTTCGAGAGGCACGAAGAAGCCGATGGTCACGGGGCCGGAGGCCGCCGCCGTGCGCCCGGGAGAGGCGATCAGAAGGACTGCGGCGCAGGCTGCGAGAAAGGAGGCGGTGCCCGGGTGTGCCGCTCTCACACGCTCCTCCCCACCGCCGCGGCCACCCCGCGAACCTGCTGCATCATCGCGTCGAAGGTGGCGGGCGTCAGCGACTGGCCACCGTCGCAGAAGGCCTCCGCCGGCCGCGGGTGGACCTCGACGATCAGTCCGTCGCAGCCGACGGCCACCGCGGCGCGCGCCAGGTGCGGGACCAGCCACCAGTGGCCGGTGCCGTGGCTCGGGTCGACGATGACCGGCAGGTGCGTGACGCGTCTCAGGTACGGCACGGCGTTCAGGTCGAGCGTGTTCCGGGTGGCCGTCTCGAAGGTGCGGATGCCGCGCTCGCACAGGACGATGCGGCCGTTGCCCCCCTTCGCGACGCGCTCGGCGGCCAGGAGCAGCTCCTCGAGCGTCGCCGACATGCCGCGCTTGAGGAGCACCGGCCGGTCGCAGCGGCCGACCTCGTCCAGCAGGCTGTAGTTCTGCATGTTGCGCGACCCGATCTGCAGGACGTCGGCGTAGCGCGCCACGAGATCGAGGTACTTCACCTCCATCACCTCGGTCACGACCGGAAGCCCGGTCTCGGCGCGCGCCAGCGCCAGCAGCCGGAGCCCCTCCTCCTTGAGCCCCTCGAAGTCGTAGGGAGACGTGCGCGGCTTGAACGCGCCGCCGCGCAGGAAGCGCGCTCCCGCGGCCCGGACCGCCCGGGCGGTGGTCAGCAGCTGCGCCTCGCTCTCGACGGCGCATGGACCGGCGATGATCGCCAGGCGCTCGCCCCCCACCGACTGCCCGTCGATCCGGACGACCGTCGACCCACCGTGCGGGTCGCGCGCCACGAGCGGCATGCTCCGCATCGAGCCCAGAAGATCCATGTCAGCCTCCCGTCCTCCGGTTCCCTGCGGCCGCGCGGGCCGGCCCGGCGCTCTTCGGCCAGGCGGGGGCCGGCTCGAAGTGGAAGCGGCCGTCACGGACCGTCGCCAGCCAGGGCGGGCCGATGTCGCTCATGTTCGTGTCGAACGCGATCGTGCCGGTCGCGCCGTGCCAGGAACTGATGGCGAACAGGGCGTCGCGGATCCGGGGGCGGTTCAGTCCGCCTTTGCGGATCGCTTCGAGAATCAGGCCGGCGCCGTCGTAGGCATGCGCCGCAAACGAGTCGGGCTCCTCGTTCCAGCGGGTCCGGTACGCGTCGCGGAACCGCAGCCACGCCGGGTCGAGGCTGTCGGTGTTCACAGTCGCGACGACTGTCACCCCTTCGGCGGCCGGGCCGGCGGCGTCCAGAAACGTCTTCTGGGCCATGCGGTCGTACCCGAAGACGGACACCTTCACGCCCATCTCGCGCGCCTGCTTCACGGCGCGGCCGGTCTCGTCCGGGTTGCCCCACAGCACCAGAGCGTCGGGAGCGACCTCCATGATGCGCGCCAGCTGTGCCTTGAAGTCGGTGTCGCCGTTATAGAAGCGCTGCTCGATCAGGACGGGGTGCCCGAGGCGCCGGGCTCCTTCCACGAACTCGATGATTCCGGTCCGGCCGTCGCGGTCGTTGACGCGCAGCACCGCCGGCCGCTGCAGGCCGCGGCGCTCGAAGATCTCGTTCAGCAGGACGTACGAGCTCTGGCGGTCGTCGATCGTGCAGCGCACGAGCCACGGGATGGCGTGCTCGACGAGCGTCGGGTCGGTGGTCCCGGCGCTGACGATCGGCACCTCGAGCTTGAGAGTGGCGCGCGACAGGACGTGGTTGTGGTTGCTGTCGATGCTCGACAGGACGGCCCATACCCGGTCGTCGTAGGCGAAGTGGACCAGCTCGTTGCTGCTCTGTCCCCAGAGCACGAGATCGGTGCGCGGCACCAGCCGGAACGGGATCCCCCGGTATCCGCCCGCGGCGTTGGCCTCCTCGAGCGCGAGCGTGGCGGCGCGCAGCATGCGGCGACCGAGGACGGCCTTCGGGTCTCCGCGCGCGCCGGAGCGCACTCCGGGCGGCCGCGCGGGCAGGTCGGCGTCCTCGAGCGGCCCGATGAAACCGATGCGCACCTCGCTCAGGCCGGCGGGCTCCGCGTCCTCCCGCCCGGCACCGCGGAACTGCGAGCGCTCCGTGAACAGGTCGCGGTACGGCGTGGTGCTGCGGAACGGCAGAAGGGCGTCGGGGACGTGCGCGTAGTGGAACCGGCCGCCCGCGAACGACCCGGGCGGCGGCGCGCCGGTGTTCCCGGGCGGCGGCAGCGGCGGCATTCCGGCGACCGGGGGCGTGCGCCCCGGCGCCGCGGCCGGCCGGCCCGGCCCCGGCGGCCCGCCGGGCACGCCGTGGCCGACCCCCCTTTCGGTCGCCACCCAGACATCGTCCCCCGCGACGTCGACCCCGAGGACATAGTTGTGGGGCAGCGCCGTCGCCGTCCGCCGCTTCGCGACCGGGTTCCCGTCGTCGTAGAACAGGATGTCCCCCCGCCCGTCGGCGCCGCGGCGGTAGGTGACCCAGCCCTCGCCGTCGGTGACGCTCAGCCCCTGGTCGGTGGCGCACCAGGCGAGGCCGTCTCTGGCGCGCACGAAATTGATGAAATCGCTCGCCAGGCCGCTGTCCTTGACGGTGTACGAGCGCCACTCGCGGCCGTCGTAGCGCGTCAGACCGAAGTAGGTCGACTGCCAGAGCAGGTCGCCCTCGTGATCGACGCCGGAGGTGACGTCGTTGATCGGACCGTCGTCGGGCAGGAGATCGACCTCGAACTGGCCGTCCGGGTCACGGTACTCGCGCCAGTGGCCGTCGGCCTTGGTGTACTCGAGGACCCCTCCTCCCCAGGCGCCGACGAACACCTTGCCGCCGCCGATGGCGAGGGAGTAGGTCCACGGCTCGTGCATCGGCGTGTTCTCGTGCGTGAACAGGGTCCAGGTCTTGGTGCGCAGGTCGAGCCGGCTGGCGCCCATCGCGGTCGCCGCCCACACCACGTCCTCGTCGGGATCGCAGCGGACGGCGTGCACGAAGTCGTTCGACAGCCCGCTGCTCATCTGCGTGAAGGCGTCGATCCGGCCGGCCGACAGGCGCGCCAGGCCGCCCATGGTTCCCACCCAGACGTCGCCGGTGCGCGGGCTGACGTCGATCGACAGCACGACGCGGTGCGGCAGTCCGTCCGCCGTCCCGTACACGCGCCAGCGGCCGTTGGCGCGCACCGCGAGTCCCTCGGTGGTGCCGGCCCAGACGCGATCGCCGTCGACGCGCACGGCCAGCACGTGATCGGACGGCAACCCGTCACGCGTCGTGAACGACTCCCAGCGCGTGAGGGCGGAGCGCTCCAGCAGGCCCCCGGGCGACGGCGCGTCCGGGACCACGGGGGCCCCCATCGCCGCCGGCAGGCAGGCAAGGGCGAGGACGAGCAGCGTCCCGATTCCTCCGGCCGCCTTCCGCTTGCGCCTCGCGTTCTCCCGCATGACTCCTCCTCAAAGGCTCTTCAGGTACTCGACCAGATCGTTCAGACCCTGCTTTCCGAGATCGCTCGTCACCCCGTGGCTGTCATCGGGGCTGTAGACGGTCCAGATCTGCTCGAGCGTCGCCGCCTTGCCGTCGTGCATGTAGGGCGCGGTCAGCGTCAGGTTTCGCAGCTGCGGCGTGTCCAACGCCTTCGCGCTGTCCCCCGGCGAGGCCGATCCAACGTCGTGGTTTCTGCCGTCGGTGTATTCGGGCGCCGCGTGGCAGGTCACGCAGCGCTCCGCCGGAAGGATCGGCGTGCCGTCCCGCTTCGCGGCGCGCTCGAAGATCGCCCTGCCGCGCGCCTGCGCCTCCGTCAGCCCGCCCGCTTCCGGCCGGAAGCGGTTGCGGGAGGGCTGCAGCGAGTAGAGGAAGGCGACGAGCGCGTTGAGGTCGTCGGGTGCGAACGGCTCCTCCCGGGTCAGGACGCGCGCGAAGCGGACCCCGCACTGCATGTAGAGGCTGGTGTTCTTGCCGTTCCACTTGTAGGGGGCGGTGTCCCGCAGGCCGGCCAGCGTCCGGTTGTCGACGATGTTGCGGCCGAGGCCGTCGGGCTCGAAGTCGTACTGCAGCCGGTCGACGTGGTTGCCGGGGTGGCAGCTGCGGCATGAGAACTGCCGCTGCAGCGTGGCCGCCGAGCTGTTGAAGATCTTCTCGCCCCGCCGGACGATCGTCTCGTGGCGCGGCCCGCCGAGGTCGATGGATCCGATCCGCTGCATGCGGCCGACGTCGATGATGCCGATGCGGTCGTCGAGGCGCTCGGCCACGTACACCAGCCGGCCGTCCGGCGAGACCGCCAGGCCGCGCGGGTTCGAGCCGACGGCGATGCGGCTGACGACGTAGCGCCGGCTGGTGCCGATCCGGTCGGCCAGCGAATCGAGGTCGGCGTCCCGCGTATCGCGCAGCAGACGGCGCACGGCGTCGAGGTCGATCGCGCTGACGGTGTCGGCCCCGCCGTGGCTCACGAAGGCGTAGCGCCCGTCGGGCGTCGTCGCCACATCGGCCGGGTCGGCGTAGAAGGCGTCCACGTCGTCGAGCGGCAACTGCGCCGTGCGTCCGCGCTTCAGATCGATGACCCCCAGCCCGCCGGTCATCACCCAGCCGCGCTCCACCTGGAGGACGGGCAGA
The DNA here is from genome assembly GCA_041482595.1 of Acidobacteriota bacterium. Taxonomy (GTDB): domain Bacteria; phylum Acidobacteriota; class Polarisedimenticolia; order Gp22-AA2; family Gp22-AA2; genus Gp22-AA3. The sequence continues at coordinate 9,669 of JBGPED010000035.1, read as the reverse complement.
AGATTCCTGGGGCGGACCAGCGTCAGGAGCGCCAGGCCGCCGTCGGGAGTGAAGGTCACGCTCTCGAGCAGGTGCGCGCCCCGCATCGGAGTGCGCCCGGCGATCCGGCCGCGGCGCGCGTCCACGACCGTCACCTCGGCCGCCGGCGGCGCTTCGGGCGACGGCGACAGGCTGGCGAGCAGGTTGCCCACCAGCACGCGGCCGCCGCCCGGCTCCACACCGACGGCACACGGCTCGTTCCCCGCCGCCAGCCGCGCCCGCTCGACGCCGCTCCGGAGATCGATGAGGCTGATGTCTCCGCCCATCGCGTTGGCCACCACGAGCGTGTCGTCGTCTCCCGTCAGCGCGAGACCCGCCGGCCCGAAGCCGGTCTCGAGACGCCTTACGGGTGTCTGGCGGGCGATGTCGATGACGGCGATCGCGTCGCCCTCCTGGTCGCTGACGTAGGCCGTCGCCCCGGCCCGATCGAGGACGACGCTGTGCGGCCGGCGGCCGGCCGGGATCTCGGCCAGGACGCGCCGCGCCGCCGGGTCGATCACCAGGAGCGCGCCCGCATCCTCCGCGGTCGCGTAAAGACGTGATCCGTCCGGGCTCATCGCCAGATCCTGCGGCGTCTTGTAGCGCGGCTTGAGGATCCGATCGAGCACGGTCCCACCTCGCGCGGAGACGTGGCAGGCGACACAGTCGGCGGTCCGCGGCGGTGCGCCGGTGATCTGCTCGACGTGCGCCCGGGCCCACCGGTGCGCCCCCAGTCCGGAGGCGAGAAGTGCCAGGCCGAAGATCGGCGCGGTCATCCACCACGCCCTAGCGAGCGCCATGCTCACCCATCCTTGAAGCAATCGCCGGCCGGAGCGGCGACGGGTCGTGCAATATGGCGAGCGGGCGCCGGTTCTCCGGCGCCCGGTCCGGCTCCTCGTGGCACCCGATGCAGCCGCGGTTCTCGTTCGGGCGCACCCAGACGCCGCTCCGCAGCACGCCCAGGACCTTCCCGTCACCCGCCAGGAGCACCAGGCTCAGCGGCACGTCGGCCGGCACGGTCACGAAGAACGAGCCATCCTCCGCAACCGGTGCCTCGCCGAGGATCTCGGCGTCGCCGGCCGGCGCGCCGGCGCGCACCCGGCTCAGGCGCACGGAGCGGATCGCGCCGCGCGGCAGGCCGGCAATGGCCGGTATCCGGGAGGCGTAGGCATCGAGACAGAGAAGTGTCCCGGTCGTACGGGACGGGTCGACGACGCTGGTCAGGATCCTCGGCGCCGGGTGCGCAGCGAGAGGCGTCATCGCGACAACGACATGACCATCGGGTGCCTGGATCCCGGGCGGCAGCGTGCCTTCGCTCCGCCCGTCGCCCGGCGCCGGGGCGATGGCCGCGATCACCGGCTCGAGGGCCGACAGCCCGGCCGGAAATGCGGCGGCCTGCGTGCCGTCCGGATGCACCGTCATCAGCACCGCGCCGTCCGCCGCCAGACTCCGGCTGCGGAAGCGCAGGCGGCCATCGGGCAGCACCTCCGGCAGCTCGTCGCGCCGGAGCCCGAAGGTCAGGCGACGGATGTCGCTGCCGTCGGGCGCGCAGGAGAACAGCGAACGCACTCCGGCGCCCGCCTCCACCGCGTCCGACGGGACGTCGCTGAAAACGATGCGCCCGTCGGGCAGAAATGCCGGCCCGGCGGGCGCGCCGTGGCCTGCCGTGATCTTCCGCAAGTGCCTCCCGTCGATCGTCATCTCCCAGATGGAGCGCGGCTCGTCGGCCCGGCGCCGCCCGACGAACGCCAGACGCCGGCCCTCGAAGTCCGGGGACGGCGACTCGGCCGAGTCGAAGTCACGCACCAGGAACCGGGGCCGATCCGCACCGCCGGCCCGGACGATCGTGGTTCGCGGCCCGGCGCCCGGCGCTCCGCGCGCGGCGTCACCTGGCGCCACCGTCAGAAGGAACGTTCCCGCCGGCGGGTCCGCCTGTCCCCGCGGCAGCGTGAGCCCAACGACCGCCGCGAGCGTCCCGACGGCCGCCAGGAGCAGGAACGCGCCACGCCTCCACATCCTCACGGCTCCTCGACGGTGACCACCATCCCGGCGGCCACGTCCTTCAGGACCTGCGTCCTGCCGGAGGGCCAGACGATCTCGATCCGCTCCGCGGCGCGCGCCTGGCCGATGCCGAAGAAGAGGCGCGGATCGTTCTGCGACAGGTAGCCGCCGGACGAGCGCTTCTCCGCCGTCTGTGTCCTGCCGTTCGCGACGACCCTGACCTTCGCGCCGACGCCGTCCCGGTTGCTCGTCCGGCCTGCCAGCCGCAGCACGATGGCGTGGTTGCGATTGCCGCCGTCGTTCCGCAGGAGTGTCGCCGGCCCGACGAGGTTGACGATGACGATGTCGAGGTCACCATCGTTGTCGTAGTCGGCATTCGCGGCGCCCCGCCCCATGCGCGCTTCGCGGAAGTAAGGTCCCATGCGCGTCGAGACGTCGCGGAAGCGGCCGCCGTCGTTTTCGAAGACCTGGTCCTCCTGCCCGAACAGGCGCGACAGGTCGCTGTTGGCCTTGAAGATGTCGAGATCGCCGTCGTTGTCGAAGTCGAAGAAGAACGACCCCCATCCCACGAACTGGGCGCTTGCCCGGGCGATGCCGGCCTCCGCGGCGACGTCCGTGAACGACCCGCTCTCGTTGTGGTACAGGGAGGAGAAGGCGTTGTCGGAGACGAAGATATCGGGGCGGCCGTCCCCGTCGAAATCACCGAAGTCGACCGCCATGCTGGCGGTCTGATCGCCCATGCCGTTGAAGGCAACCCCGGCCTGGAGCGCGATGTCCTCGAAGCGCTTCCCCTGCCGGTTCATGAGGAGGAAATTGGCGCTGGCGTCGTTGGTGACGTACAGGTCGTCCCAGCCGTCGCCATCGATATCGCCGGCGGCCACGCTCATGGCGCGGCCGAGACCGGTGAGCCCCATCCGGGCGGTCACGTCCTCGAACCGGCCGCCGCCGCGGTTGCGGTACAGAGCGTCGGGCTGCGGCCTGTAAGCCGTGGGCCCGGGGAAACCGTCGGGCGCGTAGTAGGCCTTGTAGTTCGGATCGAACTCGATGTAGTTCCCGACGTAGAGGTCGAGCAGGCCATCGCGGTCGAAGTCGAACCAGGTGGCCGAGACCGAGCAGCCGTTGTTCCCGACGCCGGCGCGCCGCGTCTCATCGCTGAAAGTGCCGTCGCCGCGGTTGTGGTACAGGACATTGCCGCCGAAGTTTGCAACGTAGATGTCGGGCCAGCCGTCGTTGTCGTAGTCACCGACGGCAACACCCATCGAGAAACACCCGTCGCACGCCACTCCCGCCCTTGCCGTCACATCCTCGAAGGTGCCGTCGCCGCGGCCGCGGTACAGTCTGTTGATGTCCTCGCGCTCCGGCCGCTCCCCCAGGCTGACGCCGGCGTGGTACTTGGCGGTCAGAAGGTAGAGATCGAGCCGGCCGTCGCGGTCGTAATCGAGCCAGGCCGCCCCGGAGCCGATCGCCTCGACGATGTTGCTGAAGGTCCGGTCGCCGAACGAGTGGGTGAAGTTGATCCTCGCCTCGCGCGTCACGTCCGTGAACTGGACAGGGGCTGCCGGCGGGGGGGTGGCGGAGAAGCCCGGGCGAGGCAGCAGAAGCAAGGACAAAAGCGTTGCCACTCCGACCCCGGTCCGTGTCAAGCACGACTCCTCTGCTGGCGGCTGACAGGGCCTGCTTGCACGTTCCGGGCCATCTCGCACGCGCTCCGACCACCCCGCCGCCACGGGTTCCGCAGGCATCAATCTCCGCTCGACATCGGGTTGGAATTGCATTTGTGCTTGCGGGCGCGCAGAAATCACGCAGTGGATGCGGCCCCGGCACACGGAGCGCCGGCGCGACCTCGCGGAGGTCCCGCGCCGCCATCGGGCGGACCTTAATATTTATGAGGGCGGGCGCAAGGACTGCGCGCACGTCGGTGGCGGGGCTCCCGGTGATCTCGACGCCTCCTTCCGCCGCGGCAACGGCGGCGGCAGCGGCTTGCGCGGCAGCAGATCGGGGCGGGTGGCGGCGTTGTAGACGAACGACGCCAGGATGGCGGAGGCCTGCATGAGATCGCCCGGCTGCACGTGGTCGTACACGTCCAGGTTGGAGTGGTGCGTGCGCGTCTCGTAGTCGAGCGGGTCCTGGATGAACTGGAAGCCCGGGAGACCGACGCCGTCGAACGACACGTGATCGGTGTCGGTGGTGTTCGCGATGCTGATGGTCGAGGCCCCGAGGTCGCGGAACGGCTCGAGCCAGGCCTCGAAGATCGGCCGCGCCATGTCGTTCCCCTGCAGGTAGACGCCGCGGATCCTGCCGGTGCCGTTGTCAACGTTGAAATAGGCGGACAGGCGCCCGTGCTCCGGCCCGAGCGCCATGCTCACCGGGTCGCCGAAGTGCTCCCGGACGTAACCGCGCGAGCCGAACAGTCCCTGCTCCTCGCCGCCCCACAGCGCCAGCCGGACGGTCCGGTCCATCTTCAGATCGAGCGCTTTCAGAATACGCATCGCCTCGAGAGCGACGGCGCAGCCGGCCGCGTTGTCCGTGGCCCCGGTCCCGCCGTGCCACGAGTCGAGGTGCGCCCCCAGCATCACGATCTCGTCCTTCTTCCTCCCGCCGGGGATGTCGGCGAGGACGTTCACACCCTGCGGATGGTCGTCGTAGAACTTGACCTCGACGTCGAGCTCGACGCGCACCGGTATCTTTTTCTCCGCGAGGCGCGCCAGCCGGCCGTACTCCTCGGGCGGGAGGGCGACGACCGGCGGCGGCGTGGGGGCGCCCGTCTCCCACGAGCCGGCGGTCGTCGCGAAGACGATGCCGCCGTTTCCCCTGGCGTCGGACGACAGGACTCCCACGACCCCCTCCTCGCTCAGAAACGCGTTCAGGGAATCGCGGGTCTTGATCCAGCGGATGTAGTAGTCCTCGCCGACCTCGTCGGGGATGATCTGCATGAGCCGCTCCCGCTCCTTCTCGTCCGCGGGCAGGCCCATGAGCGGGTACTCGAAGGAGGGCGGCGTGAAAGGGTCGGGGGACCGGGCGATCTCCGCGAGCTTCGTCGCGTCGTATCTCTCGCCGACCGGCTCCGCAGGCTCGTCCGGCTCGGGCAGCGCGTCGATGAGCACGATCGCGCCCCGCAGCTTCCCTTTCTCTTCGGAGACGTAGCGCGCGATCCGGGTCTTCAGCGTCGGGATGTCGTAGTCGTCCTCGCGCTTGTGCTCGGCCGGCGTGAACAGCGGCGCCGCGACGACCGTGGCCGTGACCGGGCCGTTGGTCCCTCCCGACCAGGCCTTCGGGACGCCGTACAGCGGCGCGTAGGCCGGCTCCCGCAGATGGGCCGCGAAGCGCGTCACCGCCCAGCCGCGGCCGAACGTCCCCCACGGCTCGGTGCGGGCGGCCGCGATGCCCCAGCTCTTCAGCGAGCGGACGGACCACTCTGCGGCCGCCGTGAACCCGGGCGAGCCCGTGAGGCGCGGCCCGTTCATGTCGGTGAGGTAGAACAGGTGGTCCATCACCTTCGAGCTCTGGAATGCCTCGTGCTTGATCCTGTGGATCGCGGCGAGGTCCACCTTCTCCTGCGCGCGCGACGCCAGGGGCGACAGGACCATCAGGACGAGCGCGCACGCGCGAAGCTTCATGGCGCGGAGCCTAACCCGCGCCCTCCCGGACGGTCAAGCGCGCGCACCCCCTGCATTGCCTCGTCTACCACGGGACCTGCCTGGGGAGCTCGTGCTGAGGGGACGTTCCGGGGTCAGTTGCGGGACGGGGCGTTGAGCAGGGCGCGCACTTTCTCGGCCAGGGCGTCGGGAGTGAACGGCTTGCTCAGGAAGGTCGTCTTCGACAGGAGAATGGGGCGCACCACGCCCGAGTCCTCGCCGTAGCCGGACATGTAGAGGACCTTCATCCCGGGCCGGAGCGGCGCCAGGGTCTCCGCCAGCTCGTGTCCGTTCATGTGGGGCATGACGACGTCGGTCAGCATGAGATGGATCGGCCCGTCGTGCGTGCGGCAGATGCGCAGGGCCTCCTGGCCGTGCGTCGCCTCCAGCACGGTGTACCCGTTCAGCTCCAGGAGCTCGCGCGCCAGCTCGCGCACGGTGGTCTCGTCCTCGACCACCAGGATCGTCTCCGTTCCACGGGCGTCGGCGCGCGCCGGGCGTTCCTGCGGCTCCACCTCGGCGGCGTCCTCGACCCACGGCAGGTGAATCGTGAAGCAACTCCCCTTCCCCGGCTCGCTCTCGACCGCGACGTGACCTGACGCCTGGCTGACGATCGACAGGACCGTCGGCAGACCGAGCCCGGTCCCCTTCCCCTTCTCCTTGGTCGTGAAGAACGGCTCGAACATGTGGGACCGCACCCGCTCGTCCATGCCGGTGCCGCTGTCCCGGATCGACAGCGTGACGTACCGGCCCGGCGCGAGGTGACCGGCGGCCGATTCGATCGGGCGATCGAGGACGGCGTTGGCGGTCTCGATCGTCAGCCGGCCCCCGCGCGGCATGGCGTCGCGCGCGTTGACCGCGAGGTTCATGATCACCTGCTCGATCTGCCCGGGGTCCGCCCGCACGTTGCCGGGCTCCCTCTTCAGGCGGATGTCCAGGTCGAGGTCCTCGCCGATCAGGCGCCGCAGCATCGAGTCCATGTCGGAGACCACCATGTTCAGGTCGACGACCCGAGGCTCGGTGGCCTGCCGCCGGCTGAAGGCGAGGAGTTGGCGCGTGAGCGACACCGCCTGCTTGCCGGCCTGCGAGATCACCTCGATCTCCTCGCGCAGAGGAGTCTTCTCCAGAGCACCCAGGAGGAGACGGCAGCGGCCGTTGATCACCGTCAGGAGGTTATTGAAGTCGTGCGCCACCCCGCCCGCCAGGCGGCCGATCGCCTCCATCTTCTGGGCCTGCTGGAGCTGCTCCTCGCTCAGGCGCAGCGACTCCTGCACGCGCCGGCGCTCGTCGATGTCCTGCACCAGGCCGACGGCGAACTCCGGGCGGCCCGAGGCGTCCCGGAGCCAGGTGGCGGTGAAATATCCCCACGCGGTCGAGCCGTCCTTGCGCAGGTAGCGCTTCTCCATCTCCAGCTCGCCGCTGCCGGCCAGGCTCTCCTTGATGACCTGCCGGGTCCTGGCCCGATCGTCGGGGTGCGTCACGTCGAAGACCGTCATCTTCAGGAGCTCGTCGCGCTCGTACCCCAGGAAGCGGCAGAGGGCCTGGTTCACTTGAAGATACTGCCCCTCGGGAGTGACGGTCGCCATGCCCAGCCGCGCCTGCTCGAAGATCGATCGGAAGCGCGCCTCGCTCGCCTCCAGCTCCTGCTTCGACTGGCGCAGCACGTTGAGATCGGTCAGGTCCTGGACCATCAGGATCGTCTGCTCGACCTTCCCGGAAAGCGACTTGATCGGCATGGCGGTGGCGTAGATGTGGCGGCTCTGATCGTGGATCTGCAGCCGCATCTCCTGGTGCGCCACGATCCCCGACCGGAACGGCCGCGCTGCCGGGCAGGTGTCGCACGGCAGCTCGCGGCCGCACAGCACCTGATGGCACCTGGCGCCGAGGAGCGCCGCGAGACTGGTGCCGGGGCAGAATCGCGCGGCGAAGATGTTGTTCGCCCAGGTCACTCCGAGCGCCGCGTCGAACACCAGGAAGCCGGCGTCGGTGTGGTTGACCACGGCGGACAGTTTCTGCCGCTCCTGCTCGAGGACGCGCATCTGCTCGTCCATGAGGCGGAAGCGGCGCTCGTAATCCTCGAGTTTCGGCTGCGGGGAGGTCTCGGTGCGGTCAGCCACGCGCTCCTCGACGGCCTCCCGGCCGGTCGCGCCGGGCGTAGGCGTGGGCGAGACACTCGGCCACCATCTCCACCTGGGCGACGCTGTCGGGATCGAACGCGTCGAGCTCGTGGCTGTCGATGTCGATCTGCGCGTAGATCGTCCTGCCCTTTCGGATGAGCACCACGAGCTCGGAGCGCGTCGCCGCCGAGCACGCCAGGTAGTTGGGGGCCTTGCTGACGTCCGGGACGTTGATGTTGCGCTCTTCCGCGACCGCCAGGCCGCACACGCCCTGGCCGACGGCGATGAACACGTGATCGGTGGGCGCGCCGATGAAGGGACCCAGGCGGAGCACCTTGTCCGGAAACAGCTCGTAGATGCCGGTCCAGTGGAAACGGGGATTGGAGGCGTGCAGCTCTTCGACCGCCCGCCGCAGCACCTGCTCCAGCGACGCGCCGGAGGCCATGATGCGTTCGAGCGTCCGGCAGATCTCCCCGCCGCCTTGCTCCTTCACCGCCCTTCTCGCGGTCAAATCGATCCCCCATCTTGCGCCACGCGGCCTCCGGTCACCGCATATAAGATGATAGGCCCCGGGCCGGGACGCGCAAGCGCTAACCCGGGCCTTTTCAACGAAAACGGCCGCACCGGGGAGGGTTCGGCGCGGCCGTCGGGTGCGTGAGATGCACCAGCTCGACTAGGTCTTGTGGGCCCTCTGGACGGCCCTCGGGAAATAAGCCTTGTAGAAGTGGTAGCTCATGATGCAGAACGGCACCACCAGGAAGAAGACAAAGAGTCCGTAGTGCTGCCGCAGCATGCCGATCAGGATCACCAGCGAGCCCCCCGCCAGCTGGCTGTTGATGGTCCACGAGTACTTCTCGTACCAGACCCGGAACGGATCGATCTTCTGCTCCAGCCCCACCGCGATCGACACCAGGGCGGTGTTCACCACGAAGAAGGTCAGGACGCACAGCAGAAGCGCGACCAGCGACTCCGGCGAGGTCACGTCACCCGTCCGGCCGCCGGCCAGCTGATAGACGTGCCCGCCCAGCCAGGCCGACAGAACGAAGTTGCAGAGGTTGAACAGCCCCTTGTGCAGCTGCAGGCGCGGCCGGCCGACGATCCAGAAGTAGATCATGCTGACCGCCGCGAGGAGCATGGCCTCCCGGACTCCGAACAGGACGATGGCGCCCAGAAGGAACGGCTGCAGCGTGGAGATGCGGGCGTTGTGCCCCAGGTTGAGCGTGTGGGGCGCGGCCACGCAGGCGAACACCAGCAGCAGCAGGTAGTCGGCGCTCAGGTTGAGCACGCCGTGCATCAGCCCGTCCAGGGCCGCGAACCCGCCGAGAGTCAAGACCGTTGCGAGAAACAGGCTCATGGCGCCTCTCCGTCCCCTACTACTTGCCGCCCCAGACGCCGCCCAGGTTGTCGACCATGCCCATGGTGGAGTCGAGCAGGCACCTATCACCGCCCCAGATGAGACCGCTGCTGGTGATCAGGGTGTTGTCCACCATCGAGTGGGCCGCCGCCTTGCCTCCCCAGATGCCGCCGAACGATGAGGTGATGGCCGGGGGTACGTCCGTCATGTCGATGCCGACGCACCCGGCCTTAATGCGGCCGCCCCATATGCCGCCCATCGTGAAGTCGATGCTCCAGATGAGCCCCGTGTCCTCGATGTAGATGTAGCCGTCCGAGGCCAGCATCGCCTCGCGCACCCCGAACAGGACGATGGCGCCCAGCAGGAACGGCTGCAGGGTGGAGATGCGGGCGTTGTGCCCCAGGTTCAGCGTGTGCGGCGCGGCCACGCACGCGAATACCAGCAGCAGCAGGTAGTCGGCGCTCAGGTTGAGCACGCCGTTCATCAGCCCGTCCAGGGCCGCGAACCCGCCGAGTGTCAGGACTGTCGCGAGAAACAGGCTCAT
>JBGPED010000034.1:0-19154 GCA_041482595.1 Acidobacteriota bacterium | reverse complement strand
CACTTCGATCGACTCGTCAAGGCCGAGGGGCGGCAGGATACCGGGCAGGCGCCGGGCGAGCATCGTCTTGCCGCAGCCGGGTGGCCCGACCATGAGCAGGTGATGACCGCCGGCCGCGGCCACCTCCAGCGCGCGCTTGGCGTGCGCCTGCCCTTTCACCTCCGCGAGATCGAGCCCGGACCGCGACGTCTCCGGCTCCCAGGTGGTGGCGCCCGAGCGCTCGGGCTGCCGCTCTCCTCGCAGGACCGCGGCAGCGTCGAGCAGGCACTCGACGCCGTGCACGCCCGGGCCCGGGATCGAGAGCGCCTCCTCGCTGTTGCTGCGCGGGACGATCACTTCACGGATGTCGCTCTTGCGGGCCAGGAGTGTCGCGGGCAGGCAGCCGGGGACGCGGCGGACGGTGCCATCGAGGCCCAGCTCGCCGAGGACGAGGAGATCGGCGAGCCTCTGCGTCGGCAGGTCGCCGTTCGCCGCCAGGATGCCCAGGGCGATCGGCAGGTCCAGGGCCGATCCCTGCTTGCGAAGATCGGCGGGGGCGAGACTGATGGTGATCCGGCGCGGCGGGATGTTGAACCCGGCGTTGCGGATGGCGGCGCGCACCCGGTCGGCGCTCTCGCGCACGGCCGCGTCGGGGAGGCCCACCGTGTGGATTCCGGGCAGGCCGCGGTTGATGTCGCACTCGACGAACAGCGGGATCGACTCGATGCCGAGGAGGGTGGCGCTCCGGACCCGGGCCAGCATGGACGGCTCCGGCGGCCGGACTCCCACGCGAACGGGACGCCCGGGCCGCGACCGTCGGCTCTCCAAAGCCCGGTAGCGTGACCCGCATCCTACCGGCGGCCGGCCGCAACCGTCAAGCCCGGAATGCTCGGAAACCTCTCGTAGTCACGCGTGGCGGGGCAGGCCGCGGCGCGGCTCATATTCGCTCGCGCAGCACACGCGATGCCCTGCTCATCCGCATGGCGCGGCTCAAAATCGCCTCGCCACGGCCTGCCCCGCCACCTGCGGCCGGAGATCCCCCGCGGTCCCGCGCCGGAAAGGCCACCAGTCGATTGCTGAGTTGAAGTGAAGAAAAACTACTCCTGCAAATCGTCGCGAAGCCCGGGCCGGGCTGCCCGGCGTCGAGGTGGGCACGGGCGGCGGGCCGCAGCCACGGCGAGGCGATTTCGAGCCGGGCCATGCGGACGAGCTGGCCTCGCTTGTCCCGCCCGAGCGAGCATGAGCCGCGCCGCGGCTGCGGCCCGGCGCCCCCCCACCTCAGCGCGAGGCGGTTCCCGGCCCGGACTTCGCGACGATGCCGCTCCCTTCGCGGATGACGAGGAACTGCCCGGCGGCGACCGGGCCGATCTTCTCGATCTTCTTCACTTTTTCCGGCCAGCGGATCTCGATCGAGTCGGCCTGCGTCGCGGCACCCAGACCGATGTGCAGGCGCATGTCGTTCTGGGACAGGTAGGAGGACGCGCTGCGGACCTCGTGCACCTGCGTCAGGCCGGAGGCGCGCACCGTGACGCGCGCGCCGATGGCGTCCCGGTTGCAGCGCATTCCTTCCAGGCGCAGGGTAAGCCAGTGGCCGGCGGCGGAGCCGCCGTCGTTGCGCAGGAGAGTCGCGCGGCCGTTGCTCGCGGCGACCACGAAGTCGAGGTCGCCGTCGTTGTCGTAGTCGGCGGTCGCCAGGCCGCGCCCGACGCCCGGCGTGCTGAAGTAGGCGCCGTGTGCCCGGCCGACGTCGTCGAACTTGCCGCGGCCGTCATTCTCGAACAGGAACGGCCGCTCGGCGTAGGTGATGATGTCGCTGTCCAGGGCGATGTCGTCCATCGGGTGACCGTTGGTCACCACGATGTCCAGGTCGCCGTCGTTGTCGTAGTCGAACAGGTCGGTCCCCCAGCCGCTCATGAGCAGACTGACGGCACCCAGGCCGGCGGGATAGGTGTCGATCGAGAACGGCCCCTTGCCCGCGAGGTTGCGGTAGTACTGGTTGGTCTCGTTGCTCAGGTTGGTCACGAACAGGTCCTGCCAGCCGTCGCCGTCGAGATCGCCGGCGTCGGTCCCCATGCCCGACTCGGGCTTGCCGTCCTCGCTGCAGCAGACACCGGCCAGGAGAGTGATGTCGGTGAACCGGCCGTTGCCGTCGTTCCTGTACAGCGTGTTGATCGTGGCGTCGTTGGCGACGTAGAGATCCTCGTCGCCGTCCGCGTCGTAGTCGAACCAGACGACGCCGAGCCCCTTGCCGTCCGGGTCCCAGATGCCGGAGGAGCGCGCCACCTCCTTGAACCTGCCGTTCCCCTCGTTGTGAAACAGCACGTCGGGGAGACCGCCGTAGGCGTCGGGGTGGCAGTAGGAGCGCCTCTTGGTGCGCACGTTGCCGCAGAACTTCTCGTCGTCCATGGTGAAGTCGACGTAGTTCGCCACGAACAGGTCGAGGCGGCCGTCGTTGTCGTAGTCGGCCCAGGCCGCGCTCGTGGCGTACAGGCCGTTCTTCACGCCCGCCTCCTGGGTCACGTCGGTGAACGTGCCGTCGCCGTTGTTGCGGTACAGGATCGAGGGGCCGAAGTTCGTGACGTACAGGTCCTCGTCGCCGTCGTTGTCGTAGTCGCCGGCGGTGCAGCCGTTGCCGTATCCCGAGGCGTTCGCGACCCCCGCCTTGTCGGTCACGTCGATGAAGGTGCCGTCCCCCTTGTTCCGGAACAGGCGGGAATGGGGCGACCCGGGGGGGCGCGGGGTTCCGGGGAGCGGCCCGCTCTGGACGAAGTAGAGGTCCTGCCGGCCGTCGCGGTCGTAGTCCAGGAAGCACACGCCCGGGGGGACCGTCTCGATGTAGTACTTCCGCCCCGTTCCGCCGTGGACGTGGACGACGTCGGCAAGCCCCGCCGCGGCGGTCGCGTCGTTGAAGGTGACCACAGCCGGGCCGGGGGTCCCTCCCGGGCCGGGCACCGCCGCGAGGACGCCCGCGGCCAGGATTGCGATGATGAGGTCCCGCGCCCGGGGATGGCCGACTCTCCCCATCAGTATCCCGACTTCCCTTCGGGGATCGTCTCGAGCGCGGCAAAGGTCGTGAGCTCGCGCTCGGCCGCCTGCGCGTCCCCGCGCTCGCGGTACAGCCCGGCGAGAAGATAGTGCGGGTCGCTGAGCTTCGGATCGAGGTCCGTGGCCTTCTTCAGCGCCACGAACGCCTCGTCGCGCCGCGACAACAGGATCAGGATCTGGCCGATCTCGTTGTAGATTGAAGCATCGTCGGGGAAGCGCCCGGAGAGGGCCCGGTACTCCTCCAGCGCCTCGGGGTACTTCTTCTCCAGCAGGAATTGGATCGCCTTCACGCTGCTGGCCTTGATCTGGGTCTCCTTTTCCTGCTGCGACTTGCTGCGACCGCTCAGCTCCGCGTACACGCCCTGCTGCTTCTCGGCGTCCTGCATCCTGCCGGCCCGGGCGTAGGCGTTCGCCAGGTTGAAGCGCGCCCCCACGTGCTTCGGGTCGATCTGCACCGCTTTTTCCAGCGAGGCGATGGCCTCCGGGTAACGCTTCAGCGCGAGGTACGTGAGGCCGAGAGTGTAGAAGGCGTCGGGCAGATCCGGCTTCAGCCCGCAGGCCCGCTTGAGGTGCTCCTCCGCCTCGTCGTAACGCCTGCTCCTGTAGGCGACGAAGCCCAGGTTGTAGTGCGCCATGACCAGGTCCGGGTTGGTCCGGAGGACGTGGCGGAGGGAATCGCCGGCCGCTCAGAGGTCCCCCAGGCGCATCAGCGTCCGCGCCTGCACCAGCCGCGCCGCCGGGTCATCCGGATGGCGCGCGAGGAACCCTTCCAGGAGGTCCTGCGCTTTCTTCACGAGGCGGTTCTTGAGATAGCAGGTCGCGAGGTTGACCGTGGCGCGCGATTGCTCGGGATCGATCTGAACCGCCTGTTCGTACGCCATCTGCGCTTCCACGTAGTCGCCGTCCCGGAAGGATTCCTCGGCGTGCGACAGGATGGTCTGCAGCGATTCGGTGGGTCGGGCCGCCGGAACGGGTGGTCCCGTCTCGCGACCGCCCCCCGGGCAGCCGGCGGCGACCACGGCGCACACGAAAGCGGCGGCGACGGCCCTGCAGGCGGCGGAAGAGGCGCTCGTCATCGCGGTCGGGATCTTAGCAAACGCCCGCGGGCAAAGCCACACAGCGGCGACGACCGGCGGTGGCGTGAGACGGGACTACAGAACCCGGATGGTCAGGACCTGCCCGGCGTAGATGGTGTTACCGGCGAGGCGGTTCCAGGCGCGCACCTGGTGGACGGTCACATCGTAGAGCCGCGCGATGCGATGCAGGGTCTCCCCCGACTTGACGCGGTGCTTGATGAAGCCCACCTTGCCGCTCTTCCCGGCGACGGCGCCGCCGGACACCCCGGAGGAGGAATCGCTCTCGCCCACCAGCACCCGATCACCGGGCCGCAGGATCGTGTCAGGCGGGAGGTTGTTCCAGCGGCACAGATCGTCGGAGGTCACGCCGAACTTGACGGCAATCGATCCGAGGGTATCGCCCATCTGCACCCGGTACTCGAGCCGCCCGCCGTTGACCGACACCGCCGCGTTCGACGAGTCCTGGTCCGGGCGCGGACCGTTCCCCTTCTCGCCGTAGTACGCCACGAGACGCTGGCCGGTATGGATGGTCGTGCCGTTCAGATTGTTCCAGCGCTTCAGGTTGACGATGGTCGTGCGGTACTTGGCGGCAATGCGCTGCAGGGTCTCCCCCTTGCGCACGCGGTGGACGATCTTCTCGCCCATGTCGTAAGTCGGGTCCTCGCTGGCGGCCGCGAGCGAAACCTGGGGCATGCTCTTCGAGATCGGGATGTTCAGGACCATGCCGCGTCGCAGGCGCTTGCCGACGTAGCGCGGGTTGGCGTCGAGCACGGCACGCACGGGGACACCGTGCTTGCGCGCGATGAACGAAAAGGTCTCGCCGGGGCGCACTTCGTGCAGCGTCCACGAAACACGCTGCTCGTCCGCCAGGGTCTCGAGCTTCGCCACCACGTCGTCCTTCGTCCCGTCCGGGATTCGCAATTCGTAATTGTCCCGGTTCGGAGGGGTCACCAGACCGCGCAGCTCGGGGTTGAGGGAGCGCACCACCTCGAGCGGGACCCCGGCGGCGTCGGCCACGACCTGGAGGTCCGTCGCCTTGTCGATGGTCAGCGTGTCCCAGTTCAGCTCGAGGTCCAGGTCCACGAAGAAGCCGTAGTCCTCCGGCGACTTGTCGATCAGGATCGACGCGAGGATCGCGGCCACGTACCACTTGGTCTCGGTGCGGATGTAGCGCGTCTTGGTGAGGGCCCAGTAGTCCTTGGCGTGGCTCCGGGCCAGGGCGCGGTCGATCTTCCCCTCCCCCGCGTTGTACGCCGCCATCGCCAGGTACCAGTCGTCGTAGCGCGCGTGCAGCTCCTTGAGGTAGGTGGCGGCGGCGCGCGTCGCCTTCTCGAAATCGCTGCGCTCGTCCGCCCACAGATCCGTCTTGAGGCCGTACTTGCGCCCGGTGAACGACATGAACTGCCACATCCCCTTGGCGCGGGCGCGCGAGTAGGCGTTCAGCTTGAAGGCCGATTCCTGGTGCGCCATGTAGGCCAGGTCCTCGGGGAGCCCCTCCTCGCGGAAGATCTTCTTGATCATCGGCAGGTAGGCGCCGGAGCGCTTCAGGCCGGCCTCGAACTCGTCCCGGAGGCGCGTCTGGAACGCCTCGATGTACGCCAGGACCCGGGGGTTCAGGACCACCGGGATGTCGTACGAGATCTTCCCGACCACCTGCTGGATTTTCTGGCGCTCCTTCTCCGCCTCCTCGGGCGGCAGATAGGTGGTGATGTCCTTCAGCTCGTCGAGAGGCGAGCGGTTCTCCTGCCCCTCCGGCTCGCTGTCGCGGTTGTACAGGTCGGCGTCCATGTCGGCGATGTTGCGCACGATCTCGTCGAAGGCCTTCTTGAACGCCGGCTGCTCGTCGAGGTCGACGTCGCTCGACAGGACGATGTCCACCGCGTGGTCGAAGTGCTCCTTCGCCTCGTCGAAGCGCCCGGCCTGGTAGGCCTCGAGACCGGCCTGGTAGGCCTCCTCCATCTGCTCGCGCACCTCACGCACGTGCTGGGGGACCGACTCGCGGCGCGTCCGGTCGGGCGTCGTCTCGCGCGCCACGACCGGCACCACGCGATCGCCCTGATCGCCGGCGACCGCGGTCTGCTCCGTCGTCTCCGGGCGCTCCGCAGGCCTGGACGCATCTTGAAGCGCGGGAGCGGGTGATGTGTCGGGGGTGCTCGTGCCCGTGGTGGCGCAGGCGGCCGTGAGGAGGGCCAGCGGCCCGAAGGCCAGGAACCAGCGTAAAATCGTCAGAGGTCTCATGACAAAAATGATCGGCGATGACCGATCCGCCGATCGCGTCCTCAATATAAGGGGGGGGCCGCCGGGCTGTCAAGAAAAGTATGAGGCGGATCGCGTTCCGCCCGCCGCGGGCGCTCGCCGACACCCCGTCCGGCTGCGAGCGTCAACGTTTCGACGCGTCCGCCCCCGGACACCGGGACGCCGGAACCCCCATCCGGACGGCTCTTTCCGGCTGGCCCGGCTCTTGCGAGAAGCCGTCTCTTCCCGCGTCGCTGGACTCACGCGCGTTGACAGCCCCGGAGGATTATCCTAAGATGGCCGCGTTCTCCCCGGAGACCCCCAAAGCCCGTCCGCCAAAGGTGATCGTACAGATGATCATGGACCCCAAGGAGAAAGGCCGGTCGATCGACCTCGCGGTCGCCCAGATCGAGAAGCAGTTCGGCAAGGGATCGATCATGAAGCTGGGGGCGAAAGACTTCCAGCAGGAGATCCCGGTCATCTCGACGACCTCGCTGTCGATCGACGCGGCGCTCGGCATCGGCGGCGTGCCGCGCGGCCGCGTGGTCGAGATCTTCGGTCCGGAGTCGTCCGGCAAGACCACGCTGGCCCTGCACATCGTGGCCGAGGCGCAGCGCAACGGCGGACTCGCCGCCTTCGTCGACGCGGAGCACGCCCTCGACCCGGATTACTCGCGCAAGCTCGGCGTGGACGTGGACAACCTCCTGGTCTCCCAGCCCGACTCCGGCGAGCAGGCCCTCGAGATCACCGAGGTCCTGGTGCGCTCCAGTGCGATCGACGTCCTGGTGATCGACTCGGTCGCGGCCCTCGTGCCCAGGGCCGAGCTCGAGGGGGAGATGGGCGATTCGCACCTCGGCCTGCAGGCCCGCCTCATGTCGCAGGCCCTGCGCAAGCTGACCGGCGCCGTGGCGCGCTCGAAGACCTGCCTGATCTTCATCAACCAGATCCGCGAAAAGATCGGCGTGATGTTCGGGAACCCCGAGACCACGAGCGGCGGCCGCGCCCTGAAATTCTACGCCTCGGTGCGCCTGGACATCAGGCGCATCGCCCAGATCAAGGACGGCGACGTCGACATCGGCAGCCGCACCCGCGTCAAGGTGGTCAAGAACAAGACCGCACCGCCCTTCAAGATCGCCGAGTTCGACATCCTGTACGGCACCGGCATCTCGCGCGTCGGCGACCTCATCGACCTCGCCATCACGCACAAGATCATCGACAAGAGCGGCGCCTGGTTCTCCTACGGCGAGACGCGGCTGGGCCAGGGACGCGAGAACGTCCGCCAGTTCCTGGAGCAGAACGCCGACCTGACGCGCGAGATCGAGGCCAAGCTGCGCCGCGTCCTCGGCCTGATCAAGGAGCCGCGGCCCGCAGCCGACGTGAAGGAGGACGGCAAGGAAACGGCCCGGGCCCCGGAGAGCAAGGACGCCGCGAAGCCCACGGCACCGAAGGACGCCCCGGCGCGCGACCTGCCCAGGCCGCGCGGCCACGTCCCCGCCGCCCGGCCCTAGGGGCCCGGCCGAAGTATTGACAGCGCGCGCCGCCGGTTGCTAGCATCCGGCGCTTCCAGTACCATCCCACCGAGGGTGCCGCGGTAGCTCAGTCGGTAGAGCGAGGGACTGAAAATCCCTGCGTCGGCGGTTCAATTCCGTCCCGCGGCACCATCTCCTCGGTCGTCGCCGCGCTGCCTGCGAAACCCTGTTCCCTGCTTGACACGCCTACCCGCTCGCCGTATACCTTTGTCCGAAGAGATTCCTCCTCAGCCCTTTCGCTCGCCGCAGGAAGGTGTGCCGTGCGATCTGCTCGCACGAAAAGTGCCCGTAACCCCTGCAGGGAGGTGCACATGTCTAGGACCGCGCGCGGTCGTTTTTGCGTAGTGGCCATCACGGGCATCCTACTGGCCGTGCCTTTCGCCGGCGCGGACGGCGGCGTGCCTGTATTCCCTGACCCCACCTACCCCGTCGGAGCGAACCCCGGCCCGAGCGTGGCGGCCGATTTCAACGGGGACGGCAAGCTGGATGTCGCGGTGGCCAACTTCGACTCGCAGGACGTCTCCTGCCTCCTGGGTCGAGGAAACGGGACCTTCGAGCCCGAGCGCCGCTCCGCCGTGGGACGACCGACGTTCGGCATGGCCGCCGGCGATTTCAATCGTGACGGACGGATGGACATCATCGTGGTCTCGAGCCCGGCGTACCCGGGGGTCATCCTTCCGGGCCTCGGGGACGGGACGTTCGGCTCCCCCGTGCCGCTGGCCGTCGCGGGCGACTCGGTCGCGGTGGCGGATTTCAACGCAGACGGTAACGCCGATCTGGCGATAACGTCGTCCCTGGAGGCGGCCATTCTTCTCGGCGCGGGGGACGGCACCTTCGGCGCGCCGCTGGTCCTGGGCGTCACCGGCCGGAGCCTGGCCGCGACCGATGTCAATGGCGACGGCCGGCCGGATCTGATCGTCACCGATGACGCCGAAGGAGATGTTGCGGCGCTCCTCGGGCGCGGAGATGGGACGTTCGGGGCGCCGGTTCGATCCGGCTCGCTGGTCGGTGGTCCGTTCGGTGTCGGCGACTTCAACGGCGACCATCATCTGGATCTTGCGATGCAGGAGTTCAATTCCGAAGGGCTCGTGGTGCTCGCGGGCATCGGCGACGGGACCTTCACGTCTCTCACTCCCTTCGCGGCGGGGATCTCTCCCATCGCCATGGACGTCGGCGACTTCGACCGCGACGGCCGCCCGGACCTGGCGGTCGCGAACTGGGACCGGCAGAATGTGCTGGTCTTCCTCGGAATCGGTGGAGGCCTGTTCTCGCCTGCCAGGCGGTTCACGGCAGGAGCGGGGGCATCGGCCCTCCTGGCCCGGAACTTCGACTCCGACGGAATACTCGACCTGGTGATCGTCAGCCGGTCTTTCAATGACGTGGCCTTCCTTCCCGGCGTCGGCGACGGAGGCTTCGGACGACCGCGCGCGCTCCCCGCGGGGCCGGGCCCGCTGTCGGTCGCCATCGCGGACTTCAACGTGGACGGAGTGACGGATCTTGCGGTGTCCTCCGGTGTCGTCCTTCTGGGGACGGGGGGCGGCGGCTTCGCGGCTCCCCTGGCCTCCGGCGCCCGGGGAGGATTCATGGCGGCGGGTGACTTCAACGCCGACGGCATCCCTGATCTCGCCATGAGCCACTCCGGCGGCGGTCTCTCCAGCGCGGGAGACGTCGAGGTCTTCATCGGACATGGAGACGGTACTTTCGCCTCGACGGGGGCCGTTCCGGCGGGGTCGCACCCTCATGCCGTCGCGGTCGCCGACTTCGACTCCGACCGGAACCTCGACGTCGCGGTCGTGAACCAGGATTCGGCGGACGTGTCCATCCTTCTTGGACGGGGCGACGGGACCCTGGGCCCCGCTGTGTCGATTCCCGTCGGCATCTATCCGAACTTCCTGACGGTCGGCGATTTCAACGCCGACGGGAGGCCCGACCTGGCCGTGACCTCCTACTACATCTTCGAGCCCGGTCCGGTGGATTCCGTCACCGTCCTGCTCGGTCAGGGTGGCGGAAGGTTCGCGGTCTCCGGCTACACCGTGGGGCTGGGGCCCGACGGCGTGACCGTCGGCGATTTCAACGGCGATGGGAAGCAGGACCTGGCGGTGGCTAACGGCTTCTCGGAAAGCGTTTCCGTCCTGCTGGGCCTGGGCGACGGAAGTTTCGCCGCGGCGCACCACTTCCACGCGGGGGCCGCGCCGATATTCGTCGTGGCCCGCGACTTCGACGCCGACGGTGCCGTGGACCTGGTCACGCTCGACGGGGCGAACGAGGTCGTCCTCCTGCCGGGACTCGGCGACGGGGCCTTCGCGCGCGAGACTCACTACCTGGCGGGACCCGCTCAATCGACCCTGGCCGCGGGTGACGTCGACGGGGACGGCTTCGCGGACCTCGTCGTGCCCCACCCCGCCAGCAATGACGTGTGGCTCCTCATCAACCAGGTCGGGAAGCAGGATCGCGATCGCGACGGCGTCCCCGATGGAAGCGACAATTGCCCGGACAACTTCAACCCGGACCAGCGCGACACCGACTTCGACGGCTTCGGGGACGTGTGCGACAACTGTCCGACCGTTCCGAACCGGGATCAGAATCCCGAGGCGTGCGACCAGCGGATCGTCGACATGTTCATCGATTTCGGAAGTCCGCTCGGGAAAGGGTCAGGCGTGCTGACCTGGCGCACGACGCACGAGGTGGACCTCTTCGGCTTCAACGTCGTGACGATTGACCAGACGGGCCGCCGCACGCAGCTGAACCTGGCCCCCATCCGCTGCGAGGAATGCACGACCGGCGTCGGGCACACCTACGCGTTCATCGTGCCCAAGCACAAAAGCGGCAGAGACATTTTCATCGAGGCTCTCTGCACGGGGTCCTGCGCCGGCCCCTTCGGACCGGCGACCCGCCGCTGATCGAGCAGACGCGGTCGGCGCGCCCGTACGATAATGGGCGCCGTGGCCCGCCGCCCGGGACACCCGTCCCGGGCCGGCGGATGCCTCGGAGGCGCTCATGAACGAGCTTCTGACCCGTCGTGGCTTCGCGCGCGGGCTCGCGTCCGCGCTCGGCGCGTGCGTCGTCGCGCCCGAGCTGGCGCGCGCTTCCGCGGCACCAAGCGTGCCCGCGGCCGCCCGCCCGCACAGCGGTTTGCCGCCCGGCACGGTGCGCATCGACTCCAACGAGAACCCGTACGGCCCGTCGCCGAAGGCGCTCGAGGCCATGAGCGACTCGCAGAAGATCGCCGCGCGCTATCCCGACGCCCTGGAGGAGAAGCTGGCGCAGGCCCTGGCGAAGCTGCACGGCGTGTCGCCGGAGAACGTCCTCCTGGGGTGCGGCTCGGGTGAAATTCTGCGGATGGCCGACATGGCCTTTCTGGGACCGGAGAAGAAAGTGGTCGCGGCCGAGCCGACGTTCGAGGCGGTCCTGGCGTACGCCCGCGTCACGCGGGCCGAACCGGTCAAGGTGCCGCTGACCTCCGACCATCGCCACGACCTGGTGAAGATGGCGGAGGCCTGCGACGAGCGCACCGGCCTGGTTTACGTCTGCAACCCGAACAACCCGACTGGGACGATCGTCACGCGCGAGGAGCTCCGGGCGTTCATCGAGAGCGTCCCGAAGACCACGACCATCCTGGTCGACGAGGCGTACTTTCATTTCGTGGAGGACGGGCGCTACGCCAGCGCCTTCGAATGGATCGGCACGACTCCGAACCTGATCGTCGTGCGCACCTTCTCGAAGATCTACGGCCTGGCGGGGATGCGCCTCGGCTACGCCGTGGGGACGAAGGAGGGCGTGGACGCCATGGGGCGGCACCGCATCTGGAGCAACACCAACGCCTCGGTGCTCGAGGCGGCGCTCGCCTCGCTGGACGACGCCGGTCACGTGCCGCGCAATCGCCGCGCCATCAACGAGACCCGGCGGCGCCTGTGCGAGGAGATCCGGAAGGACGGCCGTGCCGTCATACCGTCGGAGGCGAACTTCGTCATGATCGACGTCGGCTCGGACGTGGAGCCGGTCATCGCGGCGCTGCGCGCCCGCGACATCCTGGTCGGGCGGAAGTTCCCTTCCCTGCCGAACTGGCTGCGGGTGTCGATCGGCACGCCGGACGAGACGCGGCGCTTCCTGGCAGCCTTCCGCGCCGTCGTCCCGGCCCGCGAGACCCGGGCCGCGTGATGGGTCGGGCCGATGGCAACCGGACCGCGCTCCGGATCCTCTGGGAGTTTCGCGTCAAGGAGGACCGGACCCGCGAGTTCGAGGAGCACTACGGCGGGAACGGCACGTGGGCGCGCTTCTTCCGCCGCGGAAAAGGGCACAGAGAGACGATCCTGCTGCGCGACCGCGAGGTCCCCGGCCGTTACATGACGATCGACGTCTGGGACGACCTGGAGTCCTACAGCGCCTTCTCAGCGGCGAATGCCGAAGAGTACAGGGAGATCGATCGGCGCTGCGAGGCGCTGACCGAACAGGAGCGCTGTCTCGGTTTCTTCGAGACGCCCTGAACGGCGCGTTCCGCGATCAGGGCCATCCCGCCTGCCGCAGCATCTCGAGGTGCCGCCCGTAGGTCAGCGCCATGGCCGCGAACGAACCGAGCGTGGCGAGGAGGGCGGCGGATGAGAGCAGCCGCAGCGCGATCTCCCCCCCGCGGCTGTTCGGCTCTCCCGGCGAGACCACGAGCCCCAGGACGCCGCCGGCGACCAGGCCTCCAAAGTGGGCCAGGTTGTCGATCCCGGGCATGAACAGCATCAAGGCGCCGTAAATCAGCCAGCGCATCAGCTGCTCGGCCACCAGCCTGCCGACGCTGCCCCCGCGGAAGCGGCCGTAGACGATCCCGAACCCCATCAGGCCGAAGAGCGCGCCCGAGGCGCCGATCGCGCGCGCCGGGCTGAACAGGGCGCTCACGAAAAGCGCGAACACGCCGCAGACCGTGTAGATGACGAAGAACTTGCGCGCGCCGAACGTCTCCTCGATCAGCGGCCCCAGGGTGGAGAGAGCGTAACAGTTGAACAGGAGGTGCAGGAGGCCGCCGTGAAGATAGTTGGCCGTGACCAGTCGCCAGGCCTCCCCCTGGAAGACCTCGGGCCGGGATTTCGCCCCGAACAGCCAGAGCACGGCACCGGGAGGAGACAGGAACCGCATCGGCCCCGCCCCCGGCCCGCTCGTCCCCCACATCAGGAGAATCAGAAGGGTCATCCCGACGTTGACGGTGATGAGGACAGTCGTCACCGTGCTGGACCCCGGGAAGAGGAGGGAGACCAGCCGGCCGAGCCCGCCGGACGGGACCCCTGACATCGAGGCGCCGCAGGATGGGCAGGTGCTCTCGCGCCGCGGTACGAGATTGCGGCACTCGCGGCACATCCGCATCCGGACGCGCACGCCGCGCTCGAGATTCTGCCAGGCGGCGACCCTGACCTCGAGCGCCTGCCGCCAGACCTGCTTCTTCCACTCCCAGCGCGCCCCGCGCATCCCGAAAGCGTCCCCGAGCCGCAGACACAGATCGAGGGCGGCGCTGAGGAGTCGTCCCAGGATCGCCATCGGAATCCTCCGGCCGCGCGAAGCGCTCCTGCCTGGGAGCCTGTCCGGCTGAAGGGAGGGGCGCGCGAGGCGGAGGTCGTCGGGGCGGTTTACTTCCAGGTCCAGCCGACTCCAACTTTCAAATCGGGATCGTCGTTCGTGATTCCGACCTTGGCCTCGATGAAGAACGAGGTGGCCGACTTGAGCTTGGTCTCGACTCCACCGACCCCCATGACGCTCAGATCGGTCTGGCTGTCCGCTCCATCGGGGTCCGCGTAGATGAGTCCGGCGCTGCCGCCGACGTACGGCTTCCAGACCTGGACCTTCGAGAAGACGTAATGGACCTCGGCGTTCCCCTGCAGCACCGTGACGTGATCTCCGAACCCGATCTCGACGTTCGGACGGAACCGGACGTTGCGGGCGAACTCCCCCAGGTCCCAGTGGATGCCACCGTAGAACTGGTCCGGATTGCTCGACAGTCCGACGCGCGCACCCCAGCCGCGATAACCGATGTGGGCGGTTCCCTGTGCGAGAGCGGGAGTGGAAAAGACGGCCAGAAACGGCAGGAGCAGGAGCGGGGCAATCTTGCGTGCTTTCATCGGGTCCCTCCGAGACATTGTTGGGATTGGCCTGATGGGAAGCGCGCCGGTTCCCTCTCTCCTCCCGATATGGAACCGACGCAACAGGATACAACGGACGACATGACGAACGAGAGCGCCAAAGGCTATCACGGGCCACGCGGAGGGTCAAGGAACTGTCGCGCCACTCATGGGGAATCTCATTGACGCCACAGAGGGTTAATCGTATATCTAACGGCCATGTACCCCCGCGTGAGGGAGGCTTCAGCTTGGCATGGCCGCAAAGGCCCATGGGCTGCGGTTCTCCTGATTCTCACCTCTCTCTGCCTCGCCTCCGTGCCCGCGCTCGCCACCACCGTGAAGCGTCTGGGGCTCAAGGAAATCGTCGGCGCGTCCGACACGATCGTCCAGGGTCGTGTGGAGTCGATCCGCTCTTTCTGGCAGGGCAGGCAGATCTGCACCGAGGTCACTCTCGGGGTGTCCCGTGCCCTGAAAGGACCGCGCGCCTTACGGCTCACGTTCCTGCAGGTCGGGGGCAGGGTGGATTCGCCCGTGCCGCTCGAGATGACGGTCCCGGGCGCGCCGATCTACCGCGTTGGGGATGAGGCGTACTTCTTCCTGCAGCCGGGGAGGTCCGGCGACAGGATCGTCGTGGGCCTGTTCCAGGGCCACGTCCCGGTGCGCCGCGACGCCCAGGGAGACTTCGTCGTGTCCGGCGGGTCGCGCAAGAGCCCGGCCCAGTTCGAAGAGGAAATCCGCCGACACATGGCCGGGCAGAAGCAGGACCCCTCCGGGGGGATTCGGTGACGCACCGGCGGCTCGTGTGTCGCACCGTGGCCCCAAGGTGCGATCGGCGTCCCTTCGTGGCCACGCTCCTTCTGCTTTCGGCCGCGATCGCCCTGGGGATCACACTTGCCCGCGCCGGAGGCAACATCGAGGCGGTGGTCAACGGCAACACCAAGATCACCGACTCGGTCTGGAGCCCTCTGGCCCTCCCGATTCCGTGGAGAATCAACGGCCAGGGAGTGATCAACAACTGCAACAACGGCAATCCTCTGTGCGTCGGCGGCGTGTCGCCCCTCACCCTGCAGCGCGCCATCGACGGGTTGACCTCCGCCTTCAACACCTGGCAGAACCTGCAGACTTCGAGGATAACCTTCACCTTCGCGGGGACTTCATCTCAAACCAATATCGGAGTGGATAACGTCCATCTCATCACCTGGGCGGACACGAACTCGAACAATTGCCCGTCCGGCGTCGTAGCGACCACCACGAACACTCATCTTGCCGCGGACCTGACCGTTACAGCCTCCAACCGCCACGTCGTCTTTCCTGGTGGAGCGATTGATCTCGACCCGGCGACCTATCCCGATGGGACGATTCTCAAGGCGGGCACCATCCTGGACGCCGACATGGCCTGGTGCCCGGCCGGCAACGACTACGTGGACGCGCCCCTGGATACGACCACAAGCACCTTGGACATGGTGGCGGTGGCGACGCACGAGCTGGGGCACTTCCACGGCCTGTCGCACTCTTCGCTCGTCAGCCCGTACGCCACCATGCTGCCGTTCGTGGACGTCACGGTGGACTATGGCAACCAGGCGCGCACGCTATCGCAGGACGACATCGCCGCGTCTTCCCGCTATTACCCAGAAACCTCGCTCGCGGGGAACTTCGGCAGCATCATCGGGAGGCTGTTGCTGCCGGGCGGGACGACCGCGGCCGACGGCGTGAGCGTCACTGCGTTCAACAGGGCGACCGGCGAGATGACGGTGCAGGTGTTCAGCGTGTCGCGCTTCACCCTGAGCACCGCCCTTCCCGGCCCGTTCACGATCGACTGGCTGCCTCCGGGGGACTACTACGTCGGCGTCGAGTACTTTGACAGCACGACCGGGATGAACGGGGGCGGGGACGACGACTGGTGGGACAACAACCGCTTCAACTTGACGATTTTGAACAGCAACGTCAGCGGCGGCGCCAATCCGCCGTTCATCGCGCGACCGGAGTTCTACAGCATCCCCGAGACCTCGACCGACGACCTGGCCGACCAGGTGGCGCTCACGGTCGGGGGCGGCCAGACGGTGGACGTCGGGTCGATCATCATCAACACCGACGCCCCGCCGGCGCCGACAGGGGCCACGGCCCTGCACCTGAGCAACAGCACCACCGCGCAGGTCACGTTTCCGGCCGGGTTCTCGTTCCCGTTCTTCGGACGGTCGTGGACGAGCGTGTTCGTCAATGACAACGCGAACCTGACCTTCGGCGCCGGGGCCACGTTCTCGCACAGCGGCAGCTTCCTGGGTCCGGATCCGAACCAGCCCGGTGTGCCGGTCCCGCCCCGGATCGCCTTCCCGCTCAGCGACCTCGATCCCGGCATCGACAACCGCGGGCAGTCGGGCGGAGCGCTCGATGTCTTCTGGAAGTTCGTGCCCGACGGGACCGACCCGCGGAACGATCGGATGGAGTTCACCTATCTCGGGATACCGGTCACCCTGACCACCAAGAGCTGCACCGCGGTCGTGCGGTTGTTCAGGAGCGGCCGGATCGAGATCCAGAACCGCTTCGTCAGCGCCTGGTGGGGGATCACCGGCATCAGCCCGGGCGGGGACGGGACGGAGCCGTTCGCGCAGATCGACATCACGCGGCAGCTCCCCTACTCGGGGTCCGCCGGCCAGGCGATCTTCGAGCACTTCGAGTTCGCCCAGCCGGCGAGCGTCGGCGGGGCGAACAACCTGCGCCACGCCAACGACACGAACGGCTCCCTGCTCGTGTTCGCGCCGAACGCCCAGGGGGGATACGACTTTTCCTCGCCGAACTTCGTCAATCTGCGCCCCGGCGAAGTCCTGAACCAGGTGTTCAACGACGCGACTCACCTCGGGTGGGACGCGCTCGCGGGAGCTTCCGCGTACAACGTCTACCGCGGCGGCCTGGGGTCCTTCATGGACACGGACGGCGACGGGGCCGCCGACAGCTACGGCAGCTGCCTCGACGCCGGGCTTTCCTCTCCCGCCGATACCGACGCGGCGACACCCGCGGCCGGGACCGGATTCTTCTACCTCGTGACGGGCCGCAATCCCGCAGGCGAAGGGACCCTCGGCCAGGCCTCGAGCGGCGTTCCTCGACCCAATACGGCACCCTGTCCCTGAGAGTCGGTCCGATGGCTCGGACTTTTTCCTCAGTCGCTGATCCGAATCATGAGACCTCCCGCCGTCGACGATCTCACCGCGGCCGATGACCCCGGCCCCCGAATGACCAAAGTGTGATCGGACGTTGACGACGCTCAAAACTGGTCGTATATAGGGCACAATCCATGGGAGGACGTTCATGCCCAAGCCGTACACCCTTCGTGCGTCCTGCGTCGTCCTCGCTTTCGTCCTGACCCTTTCGGCTCTGCGAGCCGACAGCGTGCTCCGGGGCAATCTCACTGGCGACGGCCTCGCCGGCTCGGCACCGACGGTCGTCTCCGTCGATCCTTCGAGCGGGGCCGTGGTTGCTTCCTATCGATTCGACGTTCCACCCGGGCGGTCGGGTCTCCAGCCCGATCTCTCGATCGCCTACAGCAGCAGCGCTAACGGTCCGGGCTTCCTCGGAAAAGGATGGGGCCTCGGCCTGCCGTATATCC
This sequence comes from Acidobacteriota bacterium, assembly GCA_041482595.1. Taxonomy (GTDB): domain Bacteria; phylum Acidobacteriota; class Polarisedimenticolia; order Gp22-AA2; family Gp22-AA2; genus Gp22-AA3. The sequence continues at coordinate 1,594 of JBGPED010000034.1, read as the reverse complement.
AGAGGAGCACGCGCAAGGGGCAGCCCTCCTTCACCGTGAACGACGACCTCGTCCTGAGATGGAATGGCAGGACCATCAATCTGAGCCCGTTCTCGGATCCCCCCCCGAACGGGATCGGGACGCGGGAGTATCGGACCGAGGTCGAAACGTTCATGAAGCTCGTGAATCACACGACCTCGCTCAACACCATCACATACTGGGAACTGTGGGACGGCAGTGGCCGCAGGTACGTGTTCGGAGGGACGACACATACTTCGACGCAGCCGGCCCTCAGCAACGGCTTCACCTGGGCGCTCAGCCGCGTGGATGATCAATACGGCGATTACATGGAGATCGACTACCTTCTGGACGCGGGCTCTCTCTATCCGACTCAGATTCTCTATACGGGCAACGACAATGGGCTCACGCCGCAAAACCGCGTGCAGTTCTACTACGAAGGACGCTACGATGTCGCGACGTCCCGCATGGGCAAGACAAGCGAGGTCAACTACCGACTCCGGCACATCAAGACTTACGCGGGGGGTGCGCCGGTCATGGCGTACCTCCTGGACTACAGCACCCCCACGAACGCGATTCGGCCGATTGGCGTCTGCGCGACGACCAGCTGCGACCCGACGGCCGTCCTCTGCCCGAACGGCAACATCTCGACCTGCAACAACACCTGCGACGTGAGCACAGGTCTCTGCACCGCCTGCACACCGGCAGCGTGCACGCCCTGCACCGGGGTCAATTGCGGGGTCACGATCCGAGATTGCTCGGACACCACGAAGAGGTGCACGAACCCGTGCACGGTGTCGGGGGATCAGGCCATCTGCGGCACCTGCACGCCACCCGCGTGCCCGGTTTGCCACAAGTTCTGCACCGGTGGGGCGCCGGGATCTCCGTTGATCGAGGCAGCGCTCGAAGGGATCGTCCAGGACGACGAAGCGTCCTTCACGCCGGCCAGGCCCTCCTCCCAGCAGGTCAAGGCGCCGACGGGACCGGTTGGATCGGCGGCGACTCCTTTCTCCACCCAGGACAAGCCGTCGCTCCTGACGCGGATCACGCAATTCGACGGTACCGCACAGAACCAGCTCCCGCCCACAGTCTTCACCTACACGGAGAATATCCCGTCCTCGAATTCGTGGAGTGCGGGTGAGGCGCTGTCCAGTGCAACGCCATTCATCGAAGAGCAGTGCGGACCGCTTCAGAATAATGGAACCCAAACAAGGACGATCATGGATCGAGGTTCCGCCGTCCGGGACATCTGGGAGAACTACACCCTGATGCGCGGGGATTACTACCAGTGCACCGATACAACGATCGGCAGCGCACCGGACGTGCTGGTGGTTCACCTCTGTCCTTCGCAGGGACATGTCGGTGACATCGATGCGGGGACGCGCGTCGTCGACATCAACGGCGACGGGTACCCCGATGTGGTGAGGTCCTTCCGCTATTTCCAGACCGGCGCCATCACCTCACGGGTCTATCTGAACGGACAGGGTCCGGCCGTCTCCGGTTATACGGTTCCCGTCGCGTTCGTGCAGTGGAACAACGTCTATGTCCCGAGCGGTCCCAACTACGCGTGGTGGGCGGACGACCTCGGCGTGCGCTT
>JBGPED010000033.1:0-19176 GCA_041482595.1 Acidobacteriota bacterium | reverse complement strand
CTGGCGTTCGACTTCAAGAGCCTGTACCCGAGTCTCATCCGGACCTTCAACATCGATCCTCTGGGCCACGTCCCCGATCCCCGGCCCGAGGAGTGCGCGTCCCTCATCCGCGCCCCCAACGGCGCCTTCTTCCGCCGCGAGCCGGGCATCCTGCCGGGGATCCTGGAGCGACTCTTCCCGCAGCGCGACGAGGCCAGGCGCCGCGGCGACGCGATCGGCGCGCACGCCCTCAAGATTCTCATGAACTCGTTCTACGGTGTCCTGGCGACGCCCGCGTGCCGTTTCTTCTCCCTCCCGGTCGCGAACGCCATCACGCACTTCGGGCAGTGGGTCCTGCGCTGGACGCGCGACCGGGTCGAAACACTCGGGCACCGTGTCCTGTACGGCGACACCGACTCGTTGTTCGTCGCCACCTCGATCACGGGCCCCGGGGCCGTAGGGGAGGCCCTGCGCCTTGGGACCGGGCTGCGCGACCGGATCAACGTCGAGCTGCGCGGCGAGATCCGGGCCGGGTGGAACGTCGAGAGCCGCCTGGAGCTGGAGTTCGAGACACTGTTCCTGAAGTTCTTCCTGCCCTCGATGCGGCACGGCACGGCCGGCGCGCGCAAGCGCTACGCTGGACTGGTGCGCGAGGACGTCCCGGAGAAGGGGGACAAGGTCGTGTTCGTCGGCATGGAGGTGGTGCGCCGCGACTGGACGGAGCTGAGCAAGATCTACCAGCGCGGCCTGTTCGAGAGGCTGTTCCGGGGCGCCGGCGGCGAGGAGGTCCTGTCGTACACGCGCGAGTTCGTGCGCGATCTCAAGGAGGGACGTCACGCCGCGCACCTCGTCTACCGCAAGGCGCTGCGCAAGGGGCTGGACCAGTACACATCGACGACACCTCCGCACGTCAAGGCCGCACGGCTGGTCGAGGGGCCGGTGGAGGGCCTCGTCGAGTACGTCATGACGACGTCCGGGCCGCAGCCGGCCGCGGGGCGGACGGCGCCGATCGATTACGCCCACTACATCGAGAAGCAGCTCCGTCCGATCGCCGAGCAGGTCTTCCCGCACCTCGGGCTGTCGTTCGACCAGGCCCTCGGTGAGGCGAGCCAGATGCGCTTGTTCTAGATATAATCACGGCGGAGATCGATCGTGCACCTCATCGACAGCACCCCGGAGTACGTCCTCTCGATCTACGAGCAGATGGAACGGCGCCTCGCGATCGTGCGGCGCCGCCTGAACAGGCCGCTCACCCTGTCCGAGAAGATCGTCCTGGGCCACCTGGACGATCCCGGGTGCCGGGACCTCGAGCCGGGCCGGAGTTACCTGATGCTGCGCCCCGACCGCGTGGCGATGCAGGACGCCACGGCGCAGATGGCGCTGCTGCAGTTCGTCCAGGCGGGGCGCAAGCGGGTGGCGGTCCCGACGACGGTGCACTGCGACCACCTCATCCAGGCGCGTGCCGGCGCACAGTCGGACCTGCCGGCGGCGCTCCAGGAGAACCGGGAGGTGTACGAGTTCCTGCGCTCCGCCAGCGCCAAGTTCGGCATCGGCTTCTGGCAGCCGGGGGCCGGCATCATCCACCAGGTCGTGCTGGAGAACTACGCCTTCCCGGGCGGGCTCATGATCGGCACCGACTCGCACACCCCGAACGCGGGTGGTCTCGCGATGGCGGCGGTCGGCGTGGGCGGGGCGGACGCGGTCGACGTCATGGCCGGGTTCCCCTGGGAAGTGCTCTACCCGACGATCGTCGGCGTGCGTCTTGTGGGCGAGATGTCGGGGTGGACCGCCCCGAAGGACGTCATCCTGAAGGTGCTCGGCATCCTGACCGTCAAGGGGGGGACGAACCGGATCATCGAGTACTTCGGCCCCGGCGCCCGCGCGATCTCCTGCACCGGCAAGGGGACGATCACCAACATGGGGGCCGAGCTGGGGGCCACGACGTCCGTCTTCCCCTTCGACGCGAAGATGGACGCGTACCTGCGCGCCACCGACCGCGCGGCGCTGGCCGACCTGGCGAAGGCCCGCCCGCACCTATTGGCGGCCGACCCCGAGGTCGAAGCCGACCCGGGACACTTCTTCGAGAAGGTGATCGAGATCGACCTGTCGCGGCTGGAGCCGCACCTGGTCGGTCCGCACACGCCCGACCTGGCGCGCCCGGTCTCCGAGATGGCGGGCGCCGTGGCCGAGCACGACTACCCCGACGCGATCTCGGTGGCCCTCGTCGGCTCGTGCACCAACTCGTCCTACGAGGACATCTCGCGCGCCGCGGACGTGGCGCTGCAGGCCCGGGAGCACGGGGCGAAGATGGCCGTGCCTCTCCTGGTGACCCCGGGCAGCAACCAGATCTTCGAGACCATCAAGCGGGACCACCAGATGGCGGCGCTCGAGTCGGTCGGCGCCACCGTCCTGGCGAACGCCTGCGGCCCCTGCATCGGACAGTGGCGGCGCGACGAGATCAAGAAGGGACAGCGCAACACCATCGTCACGTCGTTCAACCGCAACTTCCCGGGGAGGAACGACGCCAACCCCGAGACCCTCGCCTTCATGGGGAGCCCGGAGATCACCATGGCGTACGGCCTGTCGGGGCGGCTGTCGTTCAACCCGCTGGCCGACACGCTTCCCGGCAGGGACGGACCGTGGAAGCTGCGGCCGCCGAAGAAGGCGCCGGAGATCCCCGAGCGCGGTTTCGTCCGCTCGCGCGAGGGGTTCGTGCCGCCGGCCGAGAATCCCGGCCGCATCGAGCTCAAGGTGGCGAAGGACAGCGAGCGGCTGCAGCTCTTGCAGGCGTTCGACCCGATGGTGGACGCCGATTTCGTCGAGATGCCGCTCCTGCTCAAGACGAAGGGTAAGACGACCACCGACCACATCTCCCCGGCCGGGTTCTGGCTGCGCTTCCGCGGCCACCTCGACCGGATCAGCGACAACATGTTCCTGGGAGCCGTGAACGCCTTCACCGGCGAGCGCGGCAGGACGACGAACCTGCTCACGGGGGAGCGTGGTGTCGAGGTCCCGAAGGTCGCCCGCGCCTGCAAGGCGGCGGGGAAGAAGTGGGTGGTCGTCGGCGACGAGAACTACGGCGAGGGGTCGAGCCGCGAGCACGCCGCGATGTCGCCCCGGTATCTCGGCTGCGCGGCGATCATCGCGCGCTCGTTCGCTCGCATCCACGAGAGCAACCTGAAAAAGCAGGGGGTCCTGCCGCTCGTTTTCGCCGACCCGGCGGACTACGACAGGGTGCGCGAGGGGGACCGCGTCACCCTGTCCAACCTGCAGGATCTCGCCCCCGGCGTCCCGGTGACGGCCATCCTGCACCACGCGGACGGCTCCGTCGAAACGATCACCTTGAAGCACAGCCTGAACAACGAACAGATCGCCTGGTTCCGCGCCGGCTCCGCCCTCAACCTGCTGCGCCGGCAGGAAGGGGCGGCCCCCGGGATCGTCCCGCCATCCGCCTGACCTTTCTGGGGTCCGTCCCGGGCCGGATTAGGTAGTTTTCCTCCGTGGACACGAAAGACGACTGCACGTAAATTGGCAGGGTGCCCCGCTCCGTCCCGGTGCAGGATACTGCCCCCCCTCTTCGCTTCCTGATCATCGACGACAACCGATCCGATGCCTACCTCGTGCGTCAATGCCTGGACGAGGCGTTCACCAAACGGCCACCCCAGCTCGAGCACGCGGCCACGATCGACGAAGCGATGTCGCGTCTGGACGGTTCGCGCTACGACCTTCTCCTGATCGACTTCCGCCTCGGGGCCGACGATGGCATCTCCCTCCTGCGCCGCATCCGGGCCCGCGGCATCGGCACGCCCGCAATTTTCCTGACTGGGTACGGTAACGAGGAAATCGTCGCACAGGCTCTCAAGGCCGGTGTGGACGATTACGTCCCCAAAGGCGCCGAAAACCTGCCGCGGCTTCCGGACGCGGTTCGCCACACCCTGGCACGTTTCGAGCAGCGCCGGGCCCTCGAGGAGGCCGAGAGGCGCTACCGCATGCTGTACGAGGCCGCCCCGGTGGGTGTGTTCCAGACCGCGAAGGACGGGACGGTCCTCGGGGCGAACCCGGCGGCTCTGCAGATCCTGGGCTGCCAGGATCTGAGAGCGCTCCTGGGTCTCAACTCCCGGGACTTCTATGCGGATCCAAAGGATCGGAAGCGGTGGATGGAGGTGATGGAAAGCGAGGGCGCGGTGCAGGGGATGGAGGCGCGCTGTCGACGGCTCGACGGGCAGATCATCTGGGCCCGCGTGAGCGCCCTGGCCATCCGCGACGGGGCCGGCCGTCTGGTGTCGTTCGAGGGCACCCTCGAGGACATCACCCCACGCATGGAGGCGGAGGAAGCCCTCAGGAGGAGCGAGGCCCGCAAGACTTCGATCCTTGACGCCGCTCTCGACGCCATCATCACCATCGACGCGGCGGGACGAATCACCGAATTCAACCCGGCGGCGGAGCGGATGCTCGGGTACGGGCGCACCGAAGCGCTGGGCCGGGAACTGGCGGAGCTGATCATCCCTCCGGCCTTCCGCGCCGGACACAGGGAGGGCCTGGCGCGCTACCTGGCGACGAGCGAGCCCAGAATCCTCGGCCGCCGGATCGAGATGACGGCGATCCGTCGCGACGGCAGCGAGTTCCCCGTCGAGCTCGCCATCACCCGCGTTCCGGGCGATGGTCCCGTCCAGTTCACCGGATTCATGCGCGACCAGAGCGAGCGCCGGCAGGCCGAGGACGCGCTCCGCCGGAGCGAGGAGCAGCTTCGATCCTCGCAGAAGATGGAGGCGGTCGGGCGGCTGGCCGGGGGCGTGGCGCACGACTTCAATAATCTCCTGACAGTCATCCAGGGGCACAGCGAGCTGCTCCTGGCGCGCCTGCGCTCCGACGACCCAATCCGGAAGGAGATCGAGCAGATTCGGAAAGCGGGTGAGCGGGCGGCCGGCCTGACGCGGCAGCTCCTCGCGTTCAGCCGCAGACAGGTCCTGCAGGCGCGCGTTCTCGACCTGAACGAGGTGGTGGCCGACATGGAGAAGATGCTGCGCCGCCTCATCGGCGAGGACATCGATCTGATCACACGGCTCGGGCCGAGGATCGCCCACGTCAAGGCCGATCCCGGCCAGCTCGAGCAGGTGATCATGAACCTCGCGGTGAACGCCCGGGACGCCATGCCGGAGGGGGGACGGCTGATCATCGAGACCGCCGACACGACCCTCGACGAGAAGTTCTGCCGGGCCCATCCCCCGACGCATCCGGGTCCCTACGTGATGCTGGCTCTCACCGACACCGGAAGCGGGATGGCTCCGGAGACCCTGTCGTACCTCTTCGAGCCTTTCTTCACGACCAAGGAGAAGGGAAAGGGGACTGGGCTGGGGCTGGCGACGGTGTACGGCATCGTCAAGCAGAGCGACGGCTACGTCTGGGTGGAGAGCGAGCCCGGAAAGGGATCGTCGTTCCGGATTTATCTTCCTCCCGTGGAGGGTCCGGCGCAGACGGTCGAGCCGAAGACGGGCGGCTCCGGGGTCGACACCGGATCGGAGACGATCCTTCTCGTCGAGGACGAGCCGGTGGTGCGCGAGCTGGCGCGGAGGATCCTGGAGATGAATGGGTACAACGTGCTGGAGGCCGGCGACGTCGGCGAGGCGCGCCGCCTGTGCGGCACGCACCCGGAGCCGATCCACCTGCTCGTCACCGACGTCGTGATGCCCGTCATGAGCGGCCGCGGCCTGGCCGATGCCCTGTCGAGCCTGCGACCCGAGATGCGCGTCCTCTACATGTCCGGCTACACCGACGACGCCATCGTGCGGCACGGCATCCTGCTGGAGGGGGTTCCGTTCCTGCAGAAACCGTTCACGCCGCAGCGCCTCGCGGCGAAGGTCCGGGAGGTGCTCGACCTGCCGCGGGATTGAGCGCGCCTCCGCCGGGGGACCGCCCTACATCATCTTGGGCGTGACCACGGGGCGCAGGATCAGACGGCCACTTGCGGTGTCGTTCACCTGCACGGACGCGGCCGCGTCGAAGTCGAGGAGGAGCGTGGCGTCCCCACCCTCCCTGACCTGGAATCCGATCGGCACGTCCACCTTGTTTGACTCGATTTGCAGGTCGGCCATCGAGCCGTCCTTGTAGGTGAGCGCCGCGGAGGAAACCTCCAGGCGAATGCGCCGGTAGAAGCCGGCCGGGACCTCTCCCGAAGCGAGAAGCGTCGTGGCGCCCCCGGTCAGAGTCAGAAGGTCGAATGTTGCCGGGGGGCAATGCGCGTAAGATCGGCGGGTCGAGGGACCGCAGATGCCCGAGCTGCCGGAAATAGAGACGATTCGCCGCGGACTGGGACCGCTTCTCGTCGGCCGGCGCGTGACGGGCATCCTGGTGCGCGAGCGCCGGCTGCGCGAGCCCCTGGCCCCCCGCGGACTGGCGCGGCTGCGCGGGGCGACGGTCACCGGCATCCGGCGACGCAGCAAGTACCTGCTGCTCGACACCGACTCGGGGCTGACGCTCCTCATCCATCTCGGGATGACGGGCCAGCTCTGGGTCGCCGATCGCGGGAAGCCCCGCCGCCCGCACGAGCACGTCGTCATCTCCCTCGACGACGGTCGCGACCTGCGCTACGCCGACATCAGGCGCTTCGGCCTGATGCACGTGGTGAGAAGCGATCGCCTCGACGTCCACCCCCGGTTGAAGGGGCTCGGGCCCGAGCCGCTCGACGGGGAGGTCTCGGGTGACAGGCTGTTCCGCGCCACCCGCGGGCTGAAGAAACCCGTGAAGAATTTCCTCATGGACACGCGCGCCATCGCGGGCGTGGGGAACATCTATGCCTGCGAGGCGCTGTACCGCGCCGGGATCAACCCGAAACGCTCCGTCGGACGGCTGGGACGGCCCGGCTGGGAAAGGCTCATGGTCTCCCTGCGGGCGGTGCTGAGCGAAGCGATCACCGCGGGGGGCACGACGCTGCGCGACTTCCTGAACGCCGAAGGGGAGGTCGGCTATTTTGCCGTGTCGCTGCGGGTGTACGACCGCAAGGGGAAGCCCTGCGGCCGGTGCGGCACGCCGATCCGCCGGATCGTCCAGGCCGGCAGGAGCACGTTCTACTGCCCGCGCTGCCAGCGCTGAGTCGTTCCCCGGCTCAGCCGGCCTTCCTTCTCCGAGCCTTTCCTCCACGCTCGGTTTCGAGCGCGCTGCAGACGAGATCGAACTCCTTTTCCACTCGAGCGAGGAGACCTTGCGCGCCAGTGATGGATCCGCCGCGGCCCAGGGTCTCGAGGTTGCTGCACGCAGCCGCCATCGTCATCGCCCCGAGCGCCCCGGCGCTCCCCTTGAGGGCGTGCGCCGCCTTCACCACGACCGCGCAGTCGGCCCGACCCACGGCATCACGCAGTGTCAGGATCCGCGCCGGCGCTTCCTGCAGATATTTCTGGATGAGCCCGGCGAGAAACCCGTTGCCGCCCGCGCGATCGGCCTCGCGGAGCTGGCCGAAGATCTCGGCATCGAGAGGACTGTGCTGAAGCGGGGGGGGCACCCCGGTCGTCCTGGCCGTCTTGCGCCTGGGACCCGCTGCCGCCCGGGAGACCGTGCGCCGGGCCTTCCCCGTGGTCTCCCCCTTCTTGATCCATCGCTTCAGGACCTGGTCCAGATCCTGGAGCTTGACCGGCTTCGCCAGGTAGTCGTCCATGCCGGCCTGGAGGCATTTCTCCCGGTCGCCGCGCATGGCGTTGGCGGTCATGGCGATGATCGGGACGTGACGCGCCGACGCCGCCTCCCCGGCGCGCACCGCCTTCGTCGCCTCGTAACCGTCCATCTCCGGCATCTGGCAATCCATCAGGACGGCGTCGAACGGGATCTTCTTCAGCGCCTCGACCACCTCGAGACCGTTCGCCGCCACTTCGCAGTGACAACCGAGCCGGCGCAGCATCTGCACCGCCACCATCTGGTTGGTTTCATTGTCATCCGCCACCAGGATGCGCGGCCGCGATTGCGATTGGGCTTCCTTGATCGTGTGACGCGTGACCAGCGGGCGTGCCTCGGCCAGCTCCGGGGCGGCGCCTCCCATGACCGTCGCCAAACAATCGTAGAGCTGCGACTGGCCGACCGGCTTGGTCAGGAATCCGGAAAAACCGGCGCGGCGGGATTCCTCCGCGGCGCCGCGCAGACCGATCGACGTCAGCATGACCAGGCGGGTTCCGGCCAGGAGGGAATCGCCGCGAATCGCGCGGCCCAGGTCGAGCCCGTCCATTCCGGGCATCTGCATGTCGACGATCGCCAGGTCGTAACGGCTGCCTCGCTCGGCCGCGGTGCGCAGCCGTTCGAGCGCCTGCTGGCCGTCCGCCGCGTCCTGCACCTCCATCCTCCATGAGCGTGCCTGCTCGGTCAGGATGGCGCGATTGGTCAGGTTGTCGTCGACGACCAGCACGCGCAACCCCTGCAGGCTCTCGCGAGGTTTGGGCCGGGCGCGCGTCCCCTCGGGCTGCGTCTCCAGACGCGCCGTGAACCAGAACGTGCTCCCCCGGCCCGCCTCGCTCTCGAGCCCGATCCGGCCCCCCATCAGCTCGACCAGCTGCCGCGAGATCGCCAGGCCAAGCCCGGTGCCGCCGAACTTCCTGCCCGTCGAGCCGTCCGCCTGCGTGAACGGCCGGAACAGGTGTTCCTGGGTCTCCTTTGCGATGCCGATGCCGGTGTCCGTCACCTCGAAGCGCACGACGACGGCCCCAGCCCGCGCGTCGCTCAGGCGGGCGCGCAGCACGACCTCTCCCTTCTCGGTGAACTTGATCGCGTTGCCGAGGAGATTCAGCAGGATCTGGCGCAGACGGCCGGGGTCGCCGCGCAGGGCCGTGGGGACCTCATGGTGGACCAGGCAGGCCAGCTCGAGCTTCTTGCCGTGGGCCTTTTCGGCAAGGAGCGAGACGACCTCTTCGACGATCGTGTGCAGATCGAAATCGAGCACCTCGAGCTCGAGTTTCCCGGCCTCGATCTTGGAGAAGTCGAGGAGGTCGTTGATGATGGTCAGAAGCGCCTCGCCCGAGGCGCGCAGCATGTCGACGAACTGCGGCTGCTCGCGGCTCAGCTCCGTCTCGAGCAGGAGGCCCGTCATGCCGATCACCCCGTTCATAGGCGTGCGGATCTCGTGGCTCATGTTGGCGAGGAACTCCGACTTGGACCGCGTGGCGATTTCAGCCGTTTCCTTCGCCTTTCGGAGGGCCTCCTCTGCCTGTTTGCGGTGCGTGATGTCCTCGACCGTGCCGACGTGCTCCGTGATCTGCCCGTCGGGGCCGCGCACGATCGCCGAGCGGGCGTGGACCCAGAGGGTCTCCCCTTGCGCCGTCACGTAGCGGTGCTCGTCCTCGTATTTCAGGCCGTCCGCGGCACAGACGCTCCACTTCTCCAGGACGCGGGCGCGATCGTCGGGATGGATCGCCCGACCCCAGCCGGTGCCGAGGCTCTCCTCGAGGGTCAGACCGGTCAGCGCCCGCCAGCGAGCGTTCGTGTACAGGCACAGACCGGAGGCATCGGTCTGGAAGATGCCGGCCGGCGAGGACTCGCTGAGCTTGCGGAAGCGCTCCTCGCTCCTCCTCAGCTCGGAGGTGCGCGCCAGGACCTGCTGCTCGACGGCCGCGTTCGTGGCTTCGAGCTCCGCCCGGCGCGCGGCGATGCCACGCATCTCGGTGATCCCCTGCCGGCAGGACGCGATCAGGAAGACGTCCTCGAACACGAGCCACCAGGTGTGCTCGACCGTCCGCCAGACGCTGGCCGCGAGCACGCCGTAGACAGACTGGGGCCAGAACATTCCGCGCAGAAGGTGATCGACCGCGACGACCACGGTCGCCGAGATCAGGACCGGCCAGTCGCGATAGAAGGCGAGAAAGGCCAGCGAGCCGAACACGATGAAGTGCGTCTCGATGCGGCCGCCGGTGAGGTGGATCAGGCACCCCGCGAAAAGCATCTGGGCGACGGCGATGGTGTGCCGGGTGAGGATCGTCCCGGGGCGGTTCAGGGCGAGCACGATCGGGAAGACGCCGATCAATCCTCCAAGCGCCAGGGCGGCCCACACGTGCACGTGGACCTGGCTGAACGATCCGGCCCAAGCCCTGGGAGAGACAAGGAGCGCGACGGCGATCCCGCCGAGCCACTCGAGGCCGAGGAGGAAGGCGAACAGGCGATCGGTCCGCCGGAAGATCCTGTCCCGGTGCTCCTGGAAAAGATGGTCCGCGCTCTCGCGGACATCAGCATCCGGGGTGCCGGGCGGTCCTACCGCTTCCATGTTTCTCCTGTGCCGGCGCTATTCGCGACGGAATCGTTCAGGGCGCACCCGAAGACCGGCGCCTGCCGCCGGACGGTCGTCTTACCGTCGATGAGGGCCGCCCAGAGGCCTGCGCAGCCGGCCTGGATCCAGGAGCGTCCGGTGATAACGGGATTCATGCTCCCGCTGCTGCGCGCGCGCGGGCGCGGCCGAGGATGGCCTTCACGCGGGCGGCGAGCCGCTTCGGCTCGACCGGCTTGACGAGATAGTCGTCGGCGCCCACCTCGAGTCCCCGCGCCTCGCTGTCGGCTCCGGCCTCGGAGGTCAACATCAGGATCGCCATTCCGCGCGTCCGTGGATCGTCGCGCAGCGCCTTCGTCAGGGCCATGCCGTCCATCCCCGGCATGTTCAGGTCGCTGACGACGACGTCCGGGACGGCGCTCCGGGCGAGATCCAGTCCGGTCAGCCCGTCCTCGGCCACCAGGACCTCGAACCCCTCGAGCTCGAGGAAGTACTTCACGACGGTCACGACCGTCGGGCTGTCCTCGACGATCAGGACGCGGCCCCTGTCGCCGATCCGTGGAGGAGCGACGGCCGCCGACGGCGTCGCGGGCTCCGCGGCTTCGCGACGTCCCGCAGGCGCGACGGCGGTGAGCGGCCGGGTGTGGGCGGTCGCGGGGCGATTCTCATCAGGCGGAGCGACACGCAGCACTTCCTCCAGCGTCGTCAGGCCCTGGGCCGCCTTGACGACGCCGTCCTGGGTCAGCGACCGCATGCCCGAGCGACGCGACGCCTCCCGCACCTCGTGGTCGGCTGCCCGGCGCGAGATCAGGTCGCGGACCTCGTCCGTGACCACGAGCAGCTCGTGGACCGCCAGGCGTCCCTTGTAGCCCGACTGGCCGCATTCCTCGCAACCGGTCCCGGACATCCAGTGGGCGTCCGCCGGCGGCTGCGCCGCGCCATCGAATCTCTCCAGAGTGACTGACGCCGGCGCACGATCCTTGCAACAGGCCGTGCACACCCGCCTCAACAGGCGCTGGGCCAGGATGCCGATCACCGACGACGCCACCATGAACGGCTCGACCCCGAGATCGATGAGCCGGGTAATCGAGGAAGGAGCGTCGTTGGTGTGGACGGTGCTCAGGATCAGGTGCCCGGTCTGCGCCGCCTCCAGCGCGATGCCGGCCGTCTCGTGGTCGCGGATCTCGCCGACCAGCACGATGTTCGGGTCCTGGCGCAGGATCGATCGCAGCCCGGTGGCGAAGGTCACGCCGGCCCGCGTGTTGATCTGGACCTGGTTGATCCCCGCGAGCTGATATTCGATGGGGTCCTCGACCGTGATGATGTTCTTCACCGGCGACTTGATCCAGTTGAGGGACGCATACAGGGTGGAGGTCTTGCCGCTGCCGGTCGGGCCGGTGACCAGGATCATCCCCTGCGGGCGCGACAGGAGTCGCTGGAACTGCTGCAGGAGTTCGGGCGTGAAGCCGAGCTGGGCCATGTCGGTCCGTGCGCCCGCGCTTTCGAGGAGCCGGATCACCACCTTTTCGCCGTAGTTGGTCGGCAGGGTGGAGACGCGCAGGTCGATCCTCCTCTGCAACACGCGCAGGCGGCTGCGCCCATCCTGCGGCTTGCGACGCTCGGCGATGTCCATGCCCGAGATGATCTTCAGGCGGGACACGACCGACGCCTGCAGGTGCTTGGGGATCTTCTGCACGTCCCGCAGCATCCCGTCCACGCGCTGCCGGACTTGCAGGGAGGTCTCCTGCGGTTCCATGTGGATGTCGCTGGCCCCCGCCTTGGCGGCGTCCGTGAGGATGACGTTGACCAGGCGCACGATCGGCGGCAGCTTGACGTCCTTCGCCAGCTCGGTCGGGTCGACGACCTCGTAGTTGTCTTCACCGCTCCCCTCGATCTCCCCCTCGGGGGCCACGGTCGGGATCAGGTCCTCCGGAATGCCGGTCTGCTCCAGTTCGGGGTAGAGGCGCTTCAGCATTCTGAAGATGGCCGACTCGGCCGCCACCACGGCGACGGCCCGCTTGCTGGTGCGGAATTCGACGTCCTGCAGGGTGCCCAGGTCGAGCGGGTCGGACATCGCCAGACGCACGGCGCGGTCCTTGACGCCGAGAGGGAGGACGTGCCGCTGGCGACAGAACTCCGGGGGGAGGCAGAGGTCGGATTCCGCGGGCAGCTCGGCCTCGTCGAGGTTCACGTAGTCGAGACCCAGCCCGGAGGCGATGACGTGCGCCACGGCATCCTCCGTGGACAGGCCCAGGTCGGCGATGATCCTCCCGAGCGATCCGCCGTCGCGCGTCTGGATCTCGAGCGCGCGCTCGAGGCCGGGGGCGTCCACGATCCCGGACCGCGCAAGAATTTCCTGGATGACGGGCTGCTTCATCGGCTCGCTTCGCCGCGCGCGCGATCCGGGGCGCCGCCGCCCCGACCCGCACCGCGCCGGCTGGTTCAGAGAAGATTACGCGTGACCGGCCGGTCTGCCGCCAATATAAGTCCGGTGGTCGGAACGTCCAATCGCGGAGGAGAAAGCGCGCGCGGAGCCCGAAACCGCGCGCGAGTGCGGATTACGGTTTGGTAGTCGCGGCCCCGCCGGGGACCCAGAGAACGTCGGCGCGCCCGCCCTCGTTGGCGCGGCGCGCCATCACGAAGAGAAAGTCCGAGAGGCGGTTGAGGTAGATGACGGACTGCGGGTTGATCGGCTCCTTGCGTCCCAGCGCGACCACGCGACGCTCGGCCCGCCGGCACACCGTGCGGGCCAGGTGGAGCCAGGCCGAGGCGGTCGTCCCGCCGGGAAGAACGAAGCTCGTCAGGGGGGCGAGGAAGGCGTTGAATCGATCGATCGTCTGCTCGAGCGGCCGGACGTGGGCTTCGGTGATGCGCAGGGGCGGCCGGGCGCGCGTCGCCCGGCCGGATTTCGGCCGCTCCGGCACGCACAGGTCGGCCCCGAGGTCGAACAGGTCGTTCTGGATCGTCCTGAGGAGCGCCGCCGTCTCCGCGTCCCCGATCACGAGGGCCGCGAGTCCGAGGACCGCGTTCAGCTCGTCCACCGTGCCGAACGCCTCGATGCGCGGGGCGTCTTTCGGGACGCGCCGGCCGTCCCCGAGCGCCGTCGTCCCTTTGTCCCCGGTCTTCGTGTAGATCCTCGTCAGCCGCACCATCCCGGCGCCCCCTCCCGTCGCGCCATACTAGCGCAAATCGTTGCCCGCGCCGGTTGGCCGAGCTATCCCAAGTCAGCCCGCCGTGTCCCCGCCGGACGAACGGCCTCCCCCCGGCACCTGTCCTCAATCAGAGCGATCCGTCCGATCGCGGCAATTAAGTAGGCAGTTGTCTTTCGTATTCGCCGAGACATCCTCGGCGGTGCGTGGCGGGCCGGCGCCGCGGCGCGGCGATTTTGAGCCGCGCCATGTGCGTGACATGAGCAAAGCTTATCCCTCGCGAGCGAATATGAGCCACGCCGCGGCGCCGGCCCGCCACCGGGCGCCGGGGATGTTCCGGCCACGCTTTCCCTTGACAGGCCGCGGGCCCAGTGTTGAAATCACGCCGTGGCCCAAAAGATGAAACGCCGGAAGAAAGCGAGTGGCGCGGTCGCCCCCGACCGGGCCAGCGTGCACCTGCGGCTTCACGTCAATGGCGAGTCGCGGGAGGTCGCGTTCGCGCCGCACAAGACGCTCCTCGAGGTCCTGCGCGAGGACCTCGGCCTGACGGGCACGAAGCACGGCTGCGAGCTGGGGGAGTGCGGCACCTGCACGGTGCTCCTGGACGGCAAGCCGCAGCTGTCGTGTCTGGTCCTCGGCCTGGAGTGCGAGGACCGGCCGATCGTCACCGTGGAGGGGCTGGCGGACGGACCGCGTCCCGATCCGCTGCAGACGGCGTTCGCCGAGCTGGGGGCCGCGCAGTGCGGCTACTGCACGCCCGGCATCCTGTGCGCCGCGAAGGCGCTCCTCGACGCGAGGCCGGAGCCGACGCGGCAGGAGATCCGCGAGGCGCTGTCCGGCAACCTGTGCCGTTGCACGGGCTACATGAAGATCTTCGAGGCGGTGGAGCTGGCCGCCCGGCGCCGGCGCGATCCCGGCGCGCAACCGGCGAAGGAGGTCCTCCATGGCCGTCGCGTCTAGGGAGGCCCTGCGCGCCGGTCCCGGGGGGCGGGCCGACGCCTTGGGGACCACCGGCCGCTCGCTGCGCGTCGTCGGCACTGCCGTCCGCAAGGTGGACGGTCTCTCCAAGTGCGCGGGCGTCACGAAGTTCGCCGACGACATCGTCCTGCCGCGGATGTTGTTCTGCAAGCTGCACCGCTCGCCCGTGCCGCACGCGCGCATCGTCAGAATCGACACATCAAAGGCCGGGAAGATGCCGGGGGTGCTCGCGGTGCTCACGGGACGGGACCTGCCGATCCCCTTCGGCATCCTGCCGGTGAGCCAGGACGAGCATGCCCTCTGCCTCGACAAGGTGCGGTTCGTTGGCGACCCGGTCGCGGCCGTGGCGGCCCTGGACGAGGACATCGCGTTCGAGGCCATGAACGCGATCCGGGTCGAGTACGAGCCGCTCGAGTCGATCCTGTCGATCGAGGACGCGATCAAGAAACCGTCGCCCCGCATCCACGACTACGGCGACGAGGGGAACATCCACAAGAAGATCGCGCTCGAGTTCGGCAACGTCGAGCGCGGCCTGCGCGAGGCGGACGTGGTGCTGGAAGACACCTTCTACTACGAAGGGAGCACCCATCTGCCGATGGAGCAGCACGCGGCCGTGGGGATGGTCGATCCGGACGGAAAGGTGACGGTCTGGTCGAGCACCCAGACGCCGCATTACGTGCACCGGGCCCTGGCGAAGGTGCTGCAGATGCCGCCGGCGCACGTCCGGGTGATCGCCTGCCCGAACGGGGGAGGGTTCGGCGGCAAGAGCGACCCGTTCAACCACGAGATCGTCGTCGCGAAGCTGGCGCTTCTGACCGGCCGGCCGGTGAAGATCACGCTGACGCGCGAGGAAGTCTTCTACTGCCATCGCGGCCGCCATCCCGTCCTGATGCGGATCAAGACCGGTCTCACGAAGGACGGGGCCATCAAGGCGATGCATTTCAAGAGCTACCTCGATGGGGGCGGCTACGGCTCGTACGGTGTCGCCAGCACCTACTACACCGGTGCCCTGCAGACTGTCACCTACAACGTGGAGAACTACAAGTTCGACGGATTGCGCTGCTTCACCAACAAGCCGCCCTGCGGGCCGAAGCGCGGCCACGGCACGCCGCAGCCGCGCTTCGCCCTCGAGGTCCATCTCGACAAGATCGCCGAGAAGCTGGCGATCGATCCCGCGGAGTTGCGCCTCCGGCACCTCGTCCCGCCCGGATCGCTGACCGCCAACTACCTGCGCGTCGGCTCGATCGGCCTGGGAAAGTGCATCGAGGCGGTCGTGCGTGGATCGGACTGGAGGAAGAAGTTCCGCCGCCTGCCGCGCGGCAAAGGGATCGGACTGGCCTGCTCCTCCTATCTCTGCGGGGCGGGGCTGCCGATCTACTGGAACAACATGCCTCACACCGGCGTGCAGCTGAGGCTCGATCGGGGAGGTGGTGTCGCGGTCTTCTGCGGCGAGATCGACATCGGGCAGGGATCCGACACCGTTCTCGCCCAGGTGGTCGCCGAGGTGCTCGGGATCGACCCGTACGACATCCGGATCGTATTCGGCGACACCGACCTGACGCCGGTCGATCTCGGCTCGTACAGCAGCCGCGTGACGTTGATGATGGGCAACGCCGCGATCCAGGCGGCGGAGCGGGCGCGGGAGATCCTGGCGAAGGCGGCGGCCGAGAAGCTCGCTGTTCCCCCGGATCGCCTCGGCTTCGCCGACAGGCGCGTCTT
The DNA here is from genome assembly GCA_041482595.1 of Acidobacteriota bacterium. Classification (GTDB taxonomy): domain Bacteria; phylum Acidobacteriota; class Polarisedimenticolia; order Gp22-AA2; family Gp22-AA2; genus Gp22-AA3. The sequence goes on along the minus strand of JBGPED010000033.1, from coordinate 3,120 downwards.
CGACGTCGAATCCCCGGAGCGGGGCATGACGTTCCCGGAGGCGGTCGTCCTGGCCGAGTCGAAGTTCGGCACGATCGGCACGGTCGGCTCCTACACGCCGCCCCCTTCCGCGGGAAAGTACAAGGGCGCCGGGGTCGGCCCGTCGCCGGCCTACTCCTTCAGCGCCGCCGTGGTCGAGCTCGATGTCGATGAGGAGACAGGGTGGATACGGGTCGAGCGGGTCCACCTGGCGCACGACGTCGGACAGTGCATCAATCCTGTCCTGGTGGTCGGCCAGATCGAAGGAAGCGTCTACATGGGACTGGGAGAGGCGCTCATGGAGGAGCAGGTGTTCCGGGCGAACCGGAACGGCGTGCACAAGACGCCCTCGATGCTGGAGTACAAGAGTCTCACGACCATGGAGATGCCCGACGTCGTCTCCTACATCATCGAGGACCCCGACCCGAACGGCCCGTTCGGGGCCAAGGAAGTCGGGCAGGGGCCGCTTCTGCCGATCGCCCCCGCCGTGGTGAACGCCGTTTACGACGCCGTCGGCGTGCGCATCGACGAGATCCCCGTGACCCCTGAGAAGGTCCTGAAGGCGCTCGCGTCGCCCTCGAAACGCTGCGGGCCGAGGGGCGTGCCGGACGTGACGTGGCCGGAGCCGATCCGCGTGCCGACGCCGTGGGAGGCAGGCGCCACGCCGGTGGCCGCGCCCGGGCGTGCGACGGGCCCGAGGCCGGCGCCGATCACCCGGGAGCCGCGGCCATGATGCGACTCCCGAAATTCCGCTACCACGCCCCATCGACCGTGTCGGAAGCCGCGGCCATCCTGCACGGCGAGGGGCCGCGGGCGATGGTCGTCGCGGGAGGCACCGACCTCTACCCCAACATGAAGCGACGCCACCAGCTGCCGGCAACTCTCGTCGGCCTCCGCAAGATCGAAACGCTGCGGGGTGTGAAGGGGAGTCCCGCGCGTGGCGTGTGGATTGGGCCCGGGACGACGCTGACGGAGATTGAAGAGAGCACGCTCGTACGGCGACACTACCCCGGGCTGTACCAGGCGATCCACTCGATCTCGACGCCGATACTCAGGAACATGGGGACTATCGGCGGCAACATCTGCCTGGACACGCGCTGCAACTACTACAACCAGAACTACGAGTGGCGCCGCGCCATCAATTTCTGCATGAAGTGCGACGGAGACACCTGCTGGGTGGCGCCGGGAAGCGACATCTGCCTGGCCGTCTCGTCGAGCGATACGGCCCCCATCCTGTGCGCCTACGGCGCGCGCTTCCGCCTGGCGTCGAAGAAAGGTGAGCGCACCCTCGAGGCGAAGGACCTCTACAACCGCGACGGCATCCATTACCTGACCAAGCGCGCCGACGAGATCCTCACCGGGATCACCCTGCCTCCGGGTGCTGTGCGCTTCCGATCCACCTATCGCAAGCTGCGCCGCCGGGAGGCGTTCGACTTCCCCGTGCTCGGCGTGGCTGCCTGCCTCCGCATCGAGCGCGACGTCGTCACCGACGCCCGGCTCTGGCTCGGCGCCGTGTCGATGGCCCCGATCGAGGCGGAGGCGGCTCAGGCCGCCCTCCTCGGCCGGCGTCTCACCGACGAGACGATCGAGGAGGCCGCCCGCCTCGCCTACCCCCTGGCAAAGCCGGTGGACAACACCGACTTCGCCCTCCGCTGGCGCAAGGAGATGGCCCACCATTTCGTCCGCGAGGCGCTCAGGGAGATCCGGCAGGCCTGAAGCCTGCCTCACGGGCTCGCTGGACGGCTTGGTCGCCCGACCCAAGTGAGAGCCTGCCCTCAGTAATCCTCCCAATTCCCTGTTGACATGCAGGCACCCTCGGCGTACATGCACCCCAATACGGGCCCCGGCGGGTTCCCGGGACAGCCGGAGACACTTTTCCTTACGCACTGAACAGGCCATCTCCCTGATTTGGAAGGGCTTTCGTCTTCCTAAAGCAGAGGGGTCGGGTATCTGGAGGGAGAGCGCATGAGGCATCAGTCGGACCTTCGCAGAGTGCTCCTGTCGATCGTCGCCGTTTGGCCGTTGATCCTCATGGCGACCTCGGGAGGTCCGGGTGTCGCGGCACGAGAGGTCGGAGTGGTCCCTGCCGCGGATTGCCCCTCGTGCGACGACTTCAACCCTTGCACAGTCGACTCGTGCGATGCGACGAACGGGACTTGCAGGCACGACCCGCTCAGCTGCGACGACGGCATTTCGTGCACCGAGGATTTTTGCTTTTTCGACCCCTCGCATCCGAGTTCCGGGGGAGGCTGCGTTCATGCGACGCAACCGGCCGGGACGGCCTGCGACGACGGCCTGATCTGCACGATCGGTGATATCTGCAGCGACACCGGGGCCTGCATCGGGCAGATCCAGCCGGCCGGGACCGGCTGCGACGACGGGAACTCCTGCACGGGACCCGATACCTGCGACGATGCCGGGCAGTGTCTCGCGCAGGAAGAGTCTGCACCCGGCTTTCCGTGCGACGACGGCAGCCTCTGCACGTCCGACGACACATGCGTTTCGACGGAATCGACAGCGAACCACTGCTCATCTCGCTGGACCTTGAAGGATTTGCCGTGTCGAGCGGCTCGGCGTGCTCGAGCGGCGTCACCGAGCCATCGCATGTGCTGGCGGCGCTGGGATTGACGCGCGAGCAGGCGCGCTCGAGCGTCCGCTTTTCACTGGGCCGCGGCAATACGGCCGAGCAGGTGGATGCTTTAATTGAATGCGTGGCCTGCGCCGTCGCTCGCCTCAGAAAGCTGGCGCCGACGTATGTCTGATCGCGCGTCGACATCAATTATTAAGGGGAAAAAGATCGCCGTGGCGATGTCCGGCGGCGTGGATAGCTCCGTGGTGGCCGGACTTCTGCATCGCGATGGCGAGCGCGTGGTCGGCATGACCATGCAACTGTGGAACCAGAAGCGGCTGCCCGAGCTTACGCCCGACTCCCCCACCGGCCGTTGCTGTTCGCTCGACGACGTTTACGACGCGCGCCACGTGGCCCAGCACCTTGGCATCCCGTATTACGTGGTGAATTTCGAGCGGCGATTTGAGGAGCAAGTGGTGAAGCCGTTCGTCGGCGAGTATCTCGCCGGGCGCACTCCGGTCCCTTGCACGCTG
>JBGPED010000032.1:0-19263 GCA_041482595.1 Acidobacteriota bacterium | reverse complement strand
CGCCTGGACTGGCTCGAGGGCGAGTCCGAGAAGCGCTTCATGCTGCACTACAACTTTCCGCCCTTTTCCGTGGGAGAGGTGAAATTCCTCCGCGGTCCGGGCCGGCGCGAGATCGGCCACGGCGCCCTGGCGGAGCGCGCCCTGCTTCCCCTCATGCCCGGGGAGGACGATTTCCCCTACACCATCCGGCTGGTCTCCGACATCCTCGAGTCCAACGGCTCCTCCTCCATGGCCTCGATCTGCGGCGGCTCCCTCTCCCTCATGGACGCCGGCGTGCCGTTGCGCTCCGCCGTGGCCGGGGCGGCGATGGGGCTCGTCAAGGAAGGAGACAACTACATCATCCTGACGGACATCGCCGGCGTGGAGGATCACTACGGCGACATGGACTTCAAGGTCGCGGGCACGCGCGAAGGGATCACCGCCCTGCAGATGGACATCAAGATCGACGGCATCAGCAAGGCGATCATGGAGCAGGCCCTGAGCCAGGCGCGCCAGGCGCGCATGCAGATCCTGGACGTCATGGACACGACACTCGCCAAGCCGCGCGCGAACATCTCCACGTTCGCGCCGCGCATCTTCACGATCCGCATCAACAAGGACAAGATCCGCGAGGTGATCGGCCCGGGCGGAAAGATGATCCGCTCGATCATCGAGAGAACCGGTTGCAAGATCGACGTGGAGGACGACGGTCGCATCCACATCGCCTCGGTGGACGAGGGATCGGCCATGAAGGCGATCGATATCATCAAGGAGATCACCGCGGAGGCCGAGCCGGGCAAGACGTATCTCGGGAAAGTCACGCGCATCGCCAACTTCGGAGCCTTCGTGGAGATCCTTCCCGGCCTGGAGGGGCTGCTGCACATCTCCGAGCTCGCCGAGCACCGCGTCAAGGAAGTCCAGGACGAGATCAGCGAGGGCGAGGAGATCCTGGTGAAGGTGATCGAGGTCGACGGCGACCGCGTCCGGCTGAGTCGCAAGGCGGTGCTGCGCGACAAGCGGATCGAAGCGGGCGAACCGGCGCCGCAGGAGGTCGCGGCGGGCGGTCCGGGTCCGTCCGGCCCGCGGCGCCCGTTCGGCGGCGGCTCAGGCGGGCATGGCGGCCACGGCCGGAGGCATTCCTCGCGGCACCGCTAGAGACGGATGATCGCTAGGAGCTCTTCCTTGACACAGAAGCTCGGCGACTGGCTCGTCGGCAAGGGCAAGATCACCGAGGAGCAGCTCCAGCAGGCCCTGCACGACAAGGCGTTCTTCGGCGAGCGGCTCGGGAACAGCCTCATCAAGCTCGGGTTCATCGACGAGGACACTCTCGGAGACTACCTGGCCGAGCAGTCGCGCGCGCGTTACGCACCGGCCCGGCGCCTGGAAAGTGTTCCACCCGAGGTCATCGCCGCCGTACCGGCCCGGCTCGCCGCAAAATACTGGATCGTGCCGATCGCCATCGAGGGCCGCCGCATCCACCTGGCGATGCGCGATCCAAAGGACCTGATCGCTCTGGACGAGATCGCCTTCCTGACGGGGCTCCCGATTGAGCCTTACGTGGCGACGGAGTTCCGCCTGATCCGGGCGATCGAGCGCTATTACCAGATCAGCCTCGGCACGAAGGCGATCCCCGTGGCTCCGGGGCCGCCCGATCCCGCGCGCTCGAAGGGGGCGCCTCGCGCCGCGGCGATCGCACCGCCCCCCCAGGAGCCGGAGGTCGGTCTCGACGGTCTGCCTCTCAACGCCGACCCCGACGATCTCGACCAGCCCTTCGTGGATGCGACCGGCACCGCACCGCCCCCATCGATCGGCTCCGGAGAACCTGTCCCGCATTCTCTGGATGCCTGGAGGGAGCAGGCCGAGATACCCGAGGCGGTACCGCGGCCGTCGCGGTCCCGCAGCGCCGCGGCCGAGCCGTCGCGTTCCCCGCGCGCAGAGGCTCCGCCCCGCGCCTCCGCAGTCGCCGGCGCTGCGGCCTCCTCGTCCCCTCCTTCCCGGCCGCGTCCGGTGATGGTGCGGGCGGGTGCCACGGCCCCCGCCCCCGATCTCCCGGCCGGCGCCGCCGACCCGGCGGCCCAGCCGCCGGCCACGACCATGGAAGCAGTCTCCTCACGCCTGCGTCAGGCGGAGACGCGCGACGAAGTGTTCGACGCGGTCCTGGCCTTCACCGCGTCCCGGTTCAAGCGTGTCGCCCTGTTCATAGTGCAGGCGGAACGCGTCCTCGGCTGGAGCGGTCGCGGCGGCGGCCTGCAGCCGCTGCGGGTCCGCAACGTGATCGTGCCGCTCGACCGGCCTTCGCTCTTCGTCTTCTTCCGGACCGGGGGGGATTATTTCTATGGTCCGGTGCCGGACCTGCCCGCGAACGCCAAGTTCTACCTCGATCTCGGCTGCCCGCCTCCGGCGCGCGTCCTGTTGATGCCGCTCACGATCACCGACAAGCCGGCGGTCATTCTCTACGCCGACAACGGACCGGACGCCTCCACGGCGCCGGACATCCAGCAGTTCCGGCGCCTCTTGAGAAAGGCGGCACTGGCGCTGGAGGTGCTGATCCTGCGCAACAAGATCATGATGATCTAGAGGTCCGCGGGGGCCTCAGGCGGGGTCGCGCGCATGACAGATGCCCTCCCTCTCCTTACGCCCGTCGAGGAAACCGTCCTCCTCGACCTGGCGCGGCGCGTCGTAGCGGCGCGCCTGGAATCCGGGCGGGTCCCCCGGCTCGAGAACCCGCCCCCCAGACTCCTCGTGCCCCAGGGCGCCTTCGTGAGCCTGCACCTGGGCCGCGCGCTCCGAGGCTGCGTCGGCATGGTGATGCCGGTGCGCCCTCTGGCCACGACCGTGACCGAGTGTGCGGCGGCGGCCGCCACCGAGGATCCGCGTTTTGACCCTCTCCAGCCCTCGGACCTCGAGCGGGTGACGATCGAGATCTCGGCCCTCGACCCGCCGTTCCGGATCGCGGACCCATCCCGGCTCACCCTCGGAACTCACGGCCTGATGGTGACGATGGGACACAGGCGCGGCCTGCTCCTGCCCCAGGTGGCGGTGGAGCAGGGATGGACCGTCCTGATCTTCCTCGAGGAGACCTGCCTGAAGGCGGGCCTGCCGCCTGACGCGTGGGAGCGGGGGGCGATCGTCGAGGCGTTCTCAGCCCAGGTGTTCGCGGAGCGGAACCGCCCGCTTCACTGACCGACGATCGAATCCCCGATTTCGATCTCGCGGACGGCGTGCAGGATCTTTGCGGTGGCCGTATTTTTCTCGGCGAACAGGACCACCAGCTGGCCGATCACCTTGACGGGCGGCAGATTGTCGCTGTCGTCCTTCCAGGCCTTGGGGCTCTGGAAGCGGCGATTGTTCATCTGGTAGTTGTACTTGACCCGCGGGTACTTGTCGAACGGCTCGCTCGGCAGGTACACCGTCAGGAAGTCACCCGGCTTCAGTCCGTCCTCAAAGCCCATGTCGATGTCGACGATCTGGCCGGAGGACGCCCTTTCCTGGTTGTCCTTGACGTGCACGATGTAGCCGGTCTGCTTGTCCGGCGAGACCACCGTCAGCTGATCGAACGGCGGCGCCATCTTCGCGGGCAGGAGCGCCACGTTCAGCGGCACGAGCCCCTGACCCGTGCGGATCTCGTCGCACGCCATGGATATCGTGGCGATCGCGGTGGTCTCCTGCGCCGCCAGCACCTTCACCGTCCCGAGCCTGTGGTAGTAGTAGCCGAGGAACTTGTGCGTGATCGGGTGACGCACTTCCCCCTCGCGCTCGATGGCGCTGTACTCGGTCCCGGGCTCGACGTGACCGTTGGCCTTGCCGCGGTTCAGGTAGAGGATGTCGCCCTCGGTCAGGCCGAGCTTCGCCTCCTCGACCTGGTTGGAGATGAAGTAATCCGGCTTCTCCTCGCGTGGCGCGATGAAACCGCTGCAGCGAATGTCGAACTCGTCGGCCAGGGGGATGACCTTCGGGACGGTGCGTGGTGCGTGCGCCGTGCCGGGAGACGGCGGAGTGGCGGGGGGCTGCTCGGCGGTCACCGGGGCCGCCTCTTCCGGCGCGGTCTCGGCCGGCTCCGTCTCCTCGGTCTGCTCGGGCTGCGCCGGCCGCGCCGCCTGCGGCGTCCCCGGCGCTCCTTCCTGGCCCTGCGGGACGACCTCGCCGACCACCGTCGGGCGCGCGGGCAGGAGCAGCGGATCACCCGGGTAGATCCAGTGTGAGTCCTGGATGTAGCGGTTCTCGTTCCAGATCTGCGGCCACAAGTAAGGATTGCCGAACACCAGGTCGGCCAGGTCCCAGAGCGTGTCGCCGGGGACGATGATGTGCAGGGTGGCGTCCGGCGGGAATGTCTCCGGATCGGGCGGGTCGTACGGCGTCCAGTGATCGCCGACCTTCTTGAGGTTCTTCGGCGGGAGCGTGGAGCCCGCCTGCAGCGCGACACCGTCCCGCTTCACGGTCCCGCGGTTCTTCCGGGGTTCCTTTCCCGAGGCGGACTGGTCCGCGGTCTGATCCGCGCCCTGCGCGGTGTCCCGCGGCGCCGGTGTCTCGACCGAGGGCTCGGTGGAGGGCGCGGACTGATTCTCCTGCGCGGACACGGGAGCCGTAAAGAGAAGGACCGATCCGAGAAGGAGTGCCGGCGTCCGGGTCAGAATCGATAAGCGTCCAGTGTGCATTCTCGTATCTCCTGACGGCCGGCCGCGTCGAGGACGGCGGGGCGCCACGGCTACAAAAATATGTAACGGAGTCCCGAAGTCAAGAATGGCGCGGCAGATGGGTGCGGCAGGTGGTCGCGCCGATTACAGAATCGCAACGGCCCGGAGGAGCCCGTTCCGATGACCGACCCACCTCCCGCAGGGTCGGCTGGACCTCAGGGCGGGCCCGGACCGCGCGGGCGGAGGTCCTGGAGGGCCTGCGTGGCCTGGGGGCAGGACCCGCTCGAGGAGATCGCCTCCCGGAATGATCGTTCCGCCTCCTCAAACCGCCCTTCCTCCGCGCTCATTCGCCCAAGGGCCACGAGCGGGGCGCAGCCGTGCGGAGCGAGGGCGAGGGCGCGGCGGATCTCTGTGGCCGCCTCGTCCTTGAGACCGCCGCGCCGACACAGGAGGGCGAGCGCCGCGTGCAGGTCGGCATCGCGCGGGGACAACGCGATCGCCCGCCGGTAGTCCTCGATCGCCTCGTCGATGCGCCCTCGGGCCGCCAGGAGGGCGCCCCGCGCCGCGAGCGAAGGGGGTGCCAGCGGCGCCTTGCGCTCGGCCGCAGCCCAGTCCCTGAGCGCCCCCTCCGCGTCCCCGTCTCCGAGCCGGCGCAGCGCCAGCGCTTCCCGGGCGGCCGAGAACGACGCCTGGATGGCCAGCGCCGATTCGAACTCACGACGCGCTTCAAACGGCCTGCCCGAACGGTCCAGGACCAGCCCCAGATCGTAGTGGACCACCGCGTTCTCCGGGGCCTTCTTCAGCGCCTCCCGGAACAGCGACTCGGCGATCGCATTGCTCCCGATGGCGCCGAAGAACAGCGCCGCGTTCACCTCCGCGACCGGAACATCCCGCCGGGGCAGAAGACGGCGCAGGAAGGCGGGGGCCGGATCGAGCCGCGCCGAGGCCGCTTCGGCCCGCCGCACCTCGTCCAGGATGGAGCCCGCCAGGGCCGGGTCGTCGAGGTCGATCGTAGGCGGGCCTTCGGCGCTCGCGTCGCGCGTGAACACCGAGGCCGCGAGGTCCACGAACACCGGCCGCCAGCCGTGTCCCTCCGCCAGATAGCGCAGCAGGCCGGCGGCCTCCGGGCTGTGGCGGTGGCTCCAGAGGACGGTGCGGGCGCCGAACCTTTTCACGGTCTCCTCGAACAACGACGGATCGGTCTGCAGCGTCAAGTAGGTCGTGAAGAGGGCCTTGTCGTGCACTTCAAGGCGGCCGTCGATGAAGGTTCGCCGGGACGGGTTGAAGCGCCACGCGAGATAGCCGCCCATCGTCATGTCGTTGATCACTTCGCCCGGAGGGTCCGCCTTGAGGATGAAGTCGGCCGCGCCCTCGGGGTAGAAGCCCGGGGCCCACCCCCGTCCGAAGTAGCGTTGCGTCCCGTCGCGCTCGAAGAAGCGGTTCGACCAGACGTCCGCGAGAAGGAACAGGGTCAGGGCCGGAACGAGCAGGCCCGCGATGCCCGCCGCGAGGCGCCGCGCGCCGGGGACCCCGGACGCGGGAGCCGTGACGCGGGAGGCCGACCGGAGCAGCGCCGCGTCGAGCCCCTGCACCGCGCACGGCACCGCGGCCAGGGCGAACAACGGGATGTTGCGCCGCGCCAGGAGGGCGAGCCCGAGAAGTGCTGTCTCCACGAGCGCGTCCGAGACGCGCACTTTCCTCCAGCCGGCGACCGTCGCCAGGATGACCACGACCACGAGAAGGGCGAAGGCGGCGATCGACGCGGTCGCTTCGTACCCTCCGAAGGGGGGCTGGAACTCGGCGATGCTGTGGGCATAGACGTTGTCCGCGGCGATCCGCTCGAACAGGAGCTTCCACGGCAGGACCCATCCCGCCCACCCATACGGTGTCAGGACGGTCGCCCCGAGCGATGGGATCGCGATCCACGGGAGGAGGCCCCGCCCGGACCCGCCTCGGGGCGGCCCGGCCTCCGTGTGCGACCGGCCGCATGTCTCGATGAGATCGCCGGCGGTCACGAGGACCAGGACCGCGACCCCGACGACGTACAGCGCGTGACAGTTCGCCCACAGAGCCATGAGGGGCGGCACGAGGAGCAGGAGGCGCGGGCGTCGCCGGCGCTCGCCAAGCAGGAGGAGGAGAACGGCGAGGAACAGGAACGACAGCGCTTCGGGCCGCAGCGTGAACCGCTCCTGCGAGGCGATGATGGCCAGAAGCAGGAGGGGCGCGGTGACGGCCCCGGAGACGCCGCGTCGCAGCGCCGTTCCCAGGGCCAGGCTGAAGGCCCCCGCGATGAGGGCGATCTTCAGGACCTCGAGCCCCGGCCAGCCGGCCGAGCGGTACACCACCGCCAGCAGCACCTGGAACAGCCAGTGCAGATCGATCCACGGGCGCCCGGCCGACGCATAGGTGAAGGAATCGACCCGAGGGACACCGCCCTCCTGCAGGATGCGCTGCCCGGCCAGGAGGTGCCAGTGCAGGTCGACCTCGGCGAGCTGCGTCAGGCAGAACGAGGCGCATAGCAGGATGAGGAGCCCAAGGCCGACCCGGGCGATCCAGTCGCTCATGCGCGCGGCAGGTCTCCCGGTGCGCGGCACGCGGTCAGCGCCGTGTCCCCGTGGCGATAGGACCGGAACGGAAGAAGTCCGGCCGGCACCTCGACGGCGCAGGAGGATCGGTGCTCCACGATCACCATGCCACCGGGCGCGAGCAGACGCGCCGAGAGCGCGAGTGCGTCCGGAAGGCCGGGATCGTCGTACGGAGGATCGAGATAGACGATCTCGAAGCGCGTCCCGGCCGTCTCGAGGCGCCGGAGGGCGACGCGCGCGTCCCCTGCGACGATCTCGGCGGCGCCGGACCATGCTCTGAGCTTCAGGTTCTCGGCGATCAGGCCAAGGGCGATCGGTTCGCGCTCCAGGAAGACGGCGCGACCGGCGCCGCGGCTCAACGCCTCGCAGCCGACGGCGCCCGTGCCGGCGTACACGTCCAGGAAACGAGCGCCCTCGATACGCGCTCCCAGGATGTCGAAGAGCGCCTCGCGCACCCTGTCTGAGGTCGGCCGGGTCCGAAGTCCCCGCGGCGCCTTCAGCCGGCGCCCCCTGGCCACTCCGCCCGTGAGTCGCAAGACCGCTCCAATGCCCGAGAACGAGGGGCGAGGATTATACACCGCGCCGATCACGCCACCTTTTCTTGACTTCCTGTGATCCCACCGGTACGATCTTGCGCAACTTCATCAAGGAGTTGAAGTTTCTGCCATGCGAGTCATGAGGGAAGAGCGCGGTAGGTGATGAATCGGCTGACGCGGGGGGGCCTTCTGGCCCTGGCGCTCCCCACGCTCTACGGCGCAATTCTCCTCTTGGTCCCGTCCCCGGGCTCCGCTGCGCTTCTGGCCCTGAGGCCGGGCTCCATCGATCATCCCCTGCACCTCATCGGCGCAGATTTCAACCAGGACGGCTACGACGACCTGGTCGTCGCCAATTTCGAGGCCGGGACCGTCACGGTGCTGATCAACCAGAAGGACGGGACGTTCGCGCTGCAGAAGGATTCTCCGAACATCGTCGGGGCGGCCACCATCAGCCAGCCGACCGTCGGGCCCCTGTTCCTCGCCACGGGCGATCTCAATCCCGAGGACGTCGACGGCGACAGGGTGAACAACGACGTCGACAACTGTCCGAACGTCTACAATCCGGTCGACGCCACCGGAATCCAGCCGGACACCGACAGCAACGGCGTGGGCGACGCCTGCCAGACGACCACCCCCCTGGTCGACAGCGACCAGGACGGCGTTTTCGACTCTGCCGGCGGTGTCCTGGACAACTGCCCCTTCACTCCCAACCCCGGGCAGGAGCCGGAGACGGCCGCGGGGCTCGATGGACTGTGCGGGACGGCGGACGACAACCTTTTCCTCATCCCCGCCGGGGCGCAGTGCGGCACCCAGCAGACCTCGAAGGTCGGGGCCGCCTGCTCGCGCAGCAACGATCTGATCGTCGTGAACAGCAGTTCCGGTGGCGGATCGACGCTGGGGCTCGTGCGCGTGCGGGTCGACGACGCGACGGGAGGGCTGCTCAACCGTTTCTCCCTGCAGGCAAGCTCGGGAGCCTCCCAGGCCGTGCTGGCTGACTTCAACGGGGACCGTCGACTCGACGTCGTGGTCTCGAACACGGGCAGCGACGCCCTGCTGTTCTTCCCGGGCGCCGTGGGAGGCGACATGGGCTTTGTCTGCCTGGGAGGCGGCAATGCCGGCAAATCGTGCGTGTCCGCCGCCGACTGTCCGGGCGGGACCTGCCAGCAGACCACCGTTCTCCTCACGGGGGGGCTCTGCTCGGGAGGCACGCTGAACGGCATGACGTGCGCGACCAGCGCCAATTGCGCTTCAGGGGGAACCTGTCGCCTTTCCCCAGTCCCCGGACTCGGCGCGACCTGCAGCGGCGGCTCGGATCCCGGGAAGACGTGCACGCAGAACCAGGATTGTCCAGGAGGCGGGACCTGCCGTTCCCCTGCCGGGCCGGAGGGGCTGGCGGCGGCGGATTTCAACGGCGACACGCTTCCCGACCTGGTCTTCGCCAACCGCACCGCGGGAAACGTCGGCATCCTTTTGAACGGCGGAGCGGCCGCGTTTTCTCCCGCGCCGGGCTCCCCTTTCGCCGTCCCGGGTCAGCCGGTCGACGTGCTCGCCGGTTCCCTCAACGGCGATCCCTGCGCCGATCTGGTCGTCCTCGAACAGGGGTCGCTGACCTGCCAGGGCGGCACGAGCCCCGGGGCGGCCTGCCTCACCGACCCGGACTGTCCCGGCGGTGGCGTCTGCCGCGTGCCGGGCGACCACGGCATGATCGAGGCGTTCACCACGACCTGCCCGCAGGGTCCCCTGGTTGCGACGCAGACCATCGACCTCGGAAGCGGTCACGTCCCGCGCGGCGGCGCCCTGGTCGATTTCGACGGCGACGGCAACCTCGACCTCGCGGTCGCCGATTTCAGCGGCGGGCAGGTCCTGATCTACCGCGGCTCCGGAAGCGCAACGTTCGCGCAGTCCGTGACGCTGACCGGACTGCCCAAACCATCCGCCATCGCGACCCTCGATTACGATCGCGACGGCAGAGTGGATCTCGCGGTTCTCGGATACGAGGACAACAGCATCACCCTGTACCGAAACATCGGCTCCCCCGGCACGCTCGCCTTCTCTCTGGCTCCCAGGTCGCCCGTGTCTCCCTGGAAGGGCATCGCGGCGATGGCGCTGTTCCCCGCCGACGCCTCCGTGGGCCAGGACGTGGTGATGCTCAACACCACGCCGCCGCATCTCGACGTCCTGTCCGGCACCGGCACCACTTTCCGCGGGCTGCCGCCGGAACCCCTCTCGGGGCCGGTGCGCGCCACGGGCATGACCGTGGCCGATCTGCGACAGGACGGTCTTCCCGACCTCCTCGTGCTCGACGACGACGCGACGGCGGGGACCGCCACGCCTCTGATCACCGACATGACCGGCGTGCAGACGGAGCGCCCGACCCTCAAAGCCCTAGACGGACCGGTCTCCGCAGCCGTCGCGCCGCTCACGCTGCACGGAAACGACTACGACCAGGACGGGGTCCTCGACAGCATCGACGACTGCCCGACGCGTTACAACCCGCCGAATTGCCCGGCGAACGACAAGACCAACTTTCCGCAGTGCTTCATCGACAACCCGTGCACCGACCTCGCGAAGGCTCCCGTTGGCTGCGTGACCAAGGACCCGTTCACTTCCCAGTGCGACAGCGACGGCAACGGCGTCGGCGACCAGTGCCAGATCCTCAATTCGGCCTGCGAGAACATCGATACCGATCTCGATCTCGTGCCGGACTACGATCAGTTCTCGGTCCCACCGAAGCTCGACAACTGCCCCTGGATTGCGAATACCGACCAGGCCGACGCCGACAGCGACCAGATCGGCGACGCCTGCGACGGCAGCGCCTGCGACGTCACTTCGGCCGCCGGCGGCACCTGTCACAGCGGGCCGAAGGCGACCGCCCGATGCCGCACGACCGCCGATTGCAACGCGCCGGTGAACGACGCCGTGGTGGTCGATCAGGCCGGCGGAGCCCTGTCCTTCCTGATCGGGGACGCCACGGGGAGCCTCCGGCCGGCGCCCGGAACCTGGGCCGGGATCAGCGGCCTCGCCAATCCGGTGGCCGCGGTCGTCGGGCGCTTCGCCTACACCTGCACCGGGCCGATCTGCGCCGGAGGGAGCAACGCCGGCCTGCCGTGCTCCGGTGCCAGTGACTGTCCCGGCGGGTTGTGTCCGAGCTTCCCGTTGATTTGCCGCTCCAGGTCGGAGCCCGCCCTGATGATCGCCGAGAAGGGGGCCCCGGGAAGCGGTGACGACGCCCTGAAGCTGCTTGTGGGTGATGGCGTCGGGGGATTCACGCCGCCGGGATCGCCGGTCGCGGCCCAGATCCCCCTGCAGGGAGACCCCAGTCATCTTCTGATAGCACCTGACCAGAACGTCTGCGGAAACCCCTGGCTCGCGTCGAGCGATCTGCGCTACCACTTCGACGACGACAACACGACGAGCGTGATCGCGGTGGTCGAGCCGGGCACGTCCACCGTCGACATCCTGCTCCCGGGCAACGAGGGGCCGGCGCGTCCTCCGGGGAATCCCAATCCCCTGCCCTTGCCGTCGCCGCCCGCCGACGCAACGTTCGTGGACCTGAACCAGGACGGGTACCTCGATCTGGTCGTCCTGTCATCGGGGGACGGCGACCCGGCGACGCCGAACCTCACGATCCATCTGGGGATGGGAAACGGACTGTTCTTCACGGACCCGTCGATCAACCCGACCGACGTACCGGACGGGATGACTCTCCTGGCGGCGGGACAGGTGAACCTGTCCGTCGACTCGACCTATCCTGATCTGGTCCTGTTCGACAGCGTCAGGCAGACACCCGTCATCATGACCAACACCCTGCCGGAACGGGCCGACATCGATCGTTCGGGGCGCGTGGACGGCTATGACCTGGCGCTTCTGGCCCGCTCGTTCGGCTCCACGCGCGGCGAGGATTTCACGATCGAGCCCGACGACACGCTTCTGCAGAACCCCGACCTCGGGTCGAGCCCGGCCTATACGCCGACCCGTCTCCTGGTGAAAACCGGTCTGCGCAAGGACGGCATGGACCTGCCCGAACCGACCGGCACGCCCGGCTTCCTCTTCTGCGATCGGGTGCTCCAGCCGCTCACAGGACTCTACGGCCTTCCCGTGGATGTCAATCTCGACGGCAGGGTCGACGGCACGGACCTGGCCCTGATCGCGAGCAGGTTCGGCAAGAACGTCCCCTGAGGGCTACTCCCCTTCCTCCCCCGGGTACATGTTGTAGTAGAAGCAGAAGGTCACGCCTTCCCTGGGTTCCGGGAAGTCCTGCGGCAACGGCGGAAGAGGGCTGCTGTTGGTCAAAGCGTCCGACGACGCCCGGTCGAACGGAGCGACTCCGGAAGGACGCACGACCTGCACGCTCGATATCGTTCCGTCCTTTTCGATGACGAAGCGCTGGCAGACCCATCCGCGGATTCCATTCTGAGCGGCCAGGGGGATCCGGGCGTACCAGTTGTTGCGGATGACGAGATAGATCCTGCGCGCGTAGTCTCCCCACGGGAAACCCTGCGTGTCAAACGACATGGTGCCGTAGCTGCCGCCCCGCAGGTACGCCGGGTTGTTGAACTGGAACTTGTACTCCCCGGACTTGATATCGGAGAGTGCCTGCTTCAGGCTTTCCCGCGGGTCCTCACCCTGTTCTGCGGTCCCTTCGGGTACCCCGAAATCGCCTGGTGAGCTCCCCTCGCGTCCGCGCGCCGCCTGTCTTCCCGGCGCGCTCTCGGGCGCTCCGCCCGGGGCGCGCAGCCCGTCCGGTCTGGGCGTGGAGGCGTCCTGCGGGGCGCTGTTGCGGGCGATCCTCCCGGTCCCCGTGGCGCCCGCCCCGGCAGACGACGACCCGCGGCGTGCCCGACTCTGCGCCTCGACGTCCTCCCTTCCTTGCGGGCGGCTGGGGTCCGGCTTGACCCTGTCGATCGACGTCCCTTCCGAGTGAGGATCGATCGAGAACCGCCGCGCGTCGGGTGGCGTGGGCATCTCCTGCCGCGCCCGGCGGTCCTTGTCCGACAGGAGCGGCGCGTTCGGGTTCTTGCGGCTCGCCTCGTCGTGCGGCACGCTCACGTAAGTGAACTTCAGCGGGATCTTCCGGGTCTCGGGCTTGTTCGGCGCCGGGGCCGGCGCGCCCGCCAGTTCGGTGAGCGGCTCGGCCCTCGCCGTAGGGGCGCGGGGGGAAAGAAAGGCGATGATCGACTGTGGCAGGATCCTGGTGGCCGCGAGCGGCCCGAACAACACCAGCAGGAGCAGCAGCAGGTGCAGCCCGATCGACAGGAGGACCGCCTCCGAGCGGCCGACCTTGAGGGTCGGTCTCTCGGCAGGCTCGCTCAGGGACAGGAATTCCATCGGGTCTCACCCGCCATCCAGGACTTCAGGGCGTTACAGGGCCGCAGCGACCTGGTGGAACCCGCGGCGGATGGCGTTCATGTCCATCTCCCGGAACTCGGGATGCACCCGGTTCGTCAGAAGCACGAAGATGCGCCGCGCGTCCGGGTCGATCCACAGGGAGGTTCCCGTGAAGCCGGTGTGCCCGAAGGACCGGCGCGACAGCGCGCCGCCTGCGGCGGTGCCTGGACTCGAGGCGAGCAGGAACCCCAGGGAGCGGTCCTCTCCGAGCCCCGCAGTGAGGTTGGTGCTCATGAGCTCGCGTTGCGATTCCTCCAGCAGGCCGGTTCCCGGGCCCAGGACCTCCTGCGCCACGCGGTGGACGGCCCGTGCCGTCCCGAACAGACCGGCATGGGCGCTGATGCCGCCGAGCGCGCGGGCGTTCAGGTCGTGCACTTCTCCCCAGGCCACCTCCGCGCGCCATCCATTGTAACCATACCCTTCCGGCCCGGCGAGCAGCCGCTCCTTCCGGTTTCCTTCCTCGGTCGCGGCGATGCGCCGGCGGAGGGCCGGGGCCGGCCGGTACAGCAGGTCTTCGATCTGCAGAGGGTTCGTGATCATCTCGGCGAACAGACTGTCCAGGGACGCTCCGCCCGCACGCTCCAGGGCGAAGCCCAGCAGGATGTACCCTGGGTCGGAATACGCCACCCGCGTGCCGGGCGGCCGATCGAGGGCCAGGCGCTTCAAATACTGGAGATACCCTTCGCGTCCTGCAGCATGGATGTAGACCGGCCTCCAGGCCGGCAGGCCGGACTTGTGCGTGAGGAGATCGACGAGCCTGATGCGCGAAGCCTCACCCTCCGGGTCCCACTCCGGCAGGTGGCGCGCCAGCCGATCCTCGCGGGACAGCCGCCCCGCCAGCGAAAGACGCGCCGCCAGGAGCGCCCCCGCGAGAGGCTTCGTGAGCGACGCGAGATCGTAGAGGGTCGAGGTCGCGGCCGGGATGCGCTCCGGACGCTCCACCGCCAGGCCGAGCGCTCCTTCGGCGAGGACACGGTCCTCCTCGGCCACGAGGTACGACGCGCCCGGGAAGTCGCCCGCCTCGACGTGGGTGCGGAGGTACTCCTGGATACGGACGGCACCGTTCATCGGACGCTGTCCCGGCCCCCCGCCGTGCCCCCGGCCGCGGCGATCTGCTCCACGACCCGCAGGGCAGTCTCGAGCGCACGCAGGCCCTCGTCCGCCGTCACGACCGGCGCATCCTCTCCCCTCACCCGCTGCAGAAACGCGCGCAGCTCGACCAGAAGCGGCTCCTCGTTCTCCGCCGCCAGCTGCTCCCGGACGATCTCCGGCGGCGCCCCCGGTGGGCGCCGCAGCGTGTACATCACCCCCTCCTGGCGGGCGTAGTCGATGGACAGGTAGGAGTCGGCCTCGAAGACGCGCAGCTTGCGGACCCGGTCGGTGCTGATCCGGCTGGCGGTGACGTTGGCGACGCAGCCGTTCTCGAAGCGCAGGCGGGCGTTCGCGATGTCGACCTTGTCGGTCAGGGCGTGCACGCCGACCGAGTCGATCGAGGCGATGGTGGACGGTACGAGGCTGAGGATCACGTCGAGGTCGTGAATCATCAGGTCCAGGACCACGTCCACGTCCGTGCTGCGCGCCGTGAACATTCCCAGGCGGTGCGTCTCGATGAAGCGCGGGTCGCGCACGCGGCCGCGTGCCGCCCGCACGATCGGATTGAAGCGCTCCGTGTGGCCGACCACAAGGGGTCTCCCCGCGCGCTCCGCCTGCCGCGCCATGGAGGCGGCCTCCTCGAGAGTGGCGGCCATCGGCTTCTCCACCAGGACCGCCAGGCCGCGCCGCAGGCACGCCTCGACGATCGGTGCGTGCGCGGAGGTCGGAACGGCCACGCTGACCGCGTCGAGGTCGCGCGGCAGGTCCGTGCAGGAGCTGAGCGCGGGAACGCCGTGCCGCGAGGCGACGGCGGCGGCGCGATCCGGGTCGGCGTCCACCACCGCCACGAGGTCGGCCTCCTCGAGGCCGGCGAAGATCCGCGCGTGGTGCTGGCCGAGACTGCCGACACCGATCACGGCGACGCGGACCGGGCGGCGGCCGGAGGTCCCCATGAAGCCGCCCGTCAGCGGATCACGCCGCGGCGGCTTCCGCGGATGAAGGCGGCCAGCCTTCCCACCTCCGGCTGGGACGGGAACTCGGTCTGAAGGCGATCGAGCGCCTCCTGCAGGGTCAGCCGCGAACGGAACAGGATGCGGTACGCCTGCCGGAGCGCCTGGATCGCCTCCGGCGCGAATCGCTTGCGCTCCAGTCCGATGACGTTGATCCCGAAGCTCTTCGCGCGGTTGCCGACGGTCAGGACGAAGGGGAGGGCGTCCTGCGTGATGACCGAGTACCCGCCGATGTAGGCATGCCCGCCGACGCGGCAGAACTGGTGCACGCCGGAGAACGCCCCGATCGTCGCTCCGTCCTCCACCACGACGTGCCCCGCCAGAGTCGCGGCATTCGCGAAGATGACCTGGCTGCCGACCTGGCAATCGTGCGCCACGTGCGTCTGGGCCATCAGGAGGTTCCCCGACCCGATTCGCGTCACGCCACCGCCCCCCACGGTGCCGCGATGAACCGTCACTCCCTCGCGGAACACATTGTCGTCGCCGATCTCGATCGTGGTCCTCTCGCCCCGGTACTTGAGATCCTGGGGCGCCATGCCGATGCAGGCGAAGGGGAAGACCCGGCAACGGGCCCCCATCACCGTGGGGCCCTCGACGACCGCGTGCGGGCCGATCTCGCAGCCGGGCCCTACGGTCACGTCGGCGCCGATGACGCTGAAGGCTCCGACCGTCGTCCCGTCACCCAGGCGCGCCCCGGGGTCGATTTGAGCGGTGGGGTGGACGCTCGCGCGGGCGCTCACGGCACCTCCGGTTGCGGCGGACCGTCCCGATCGACCATGGAGGAGAACAGCTCCGCTTCGGCGACCAGGCTGCCGTCCACGAACGCCTCACCACGCAGCCGGGCGGATCGCGAGCGCAGCTTCAGGACTTCCACCTCGAAGCGCAGCTGGTCGCCCGGTATCACCGGGCGGCGGAACCGGGCGTGGTCGATGCCGGCGAAATACACCAGCTTGCGCTCGCGATCGGGGACGCCCCGCAGGAGCAGCACCGCACCCACCTGGGCCATGGCCTCGACGATCAGGACCCCCGGCATCACCGGATTTCCCGGAAAGTGCCCCTGGAAGAACGGTTCGTTGAAGGTGACGTTCTTGATCCCGACCACCTTCCGCCCCTCCTCCATCGACACGATCCGGTCCACCAGCAGGAAGGGATACCGGTGCGGCAGGATCGCCAGGATCTTGCGGATGTCGAGGACGCCCTGTGGTTCGTCCATGTCCCCCTCGTCGGGCCGCGCGCGCCGGTCTCTAGGAGCGCGTCCGCGCGCCCCGTCCGGAGCGGCGCGCGGCCGGCCGCGCCGATTTCGCCGACGGCGGCCCGCCTGTTCCCTTTCCCACGGCGCGCTCCAGGCGGGCGACGGCGCGCAGCAGGTCCGGCAGGCGGCGGAGCGCCGCCTGGCTCCGCTTCCACTCGCGATGGTCCGCGGCCGGGTGCCCCACGACGAACGAGCCGGCCGGCAGGTCCTGCAGGACCGCCGACTTGGCCCCGACGACCGAATGGTCCCCGAGCACCAGGTGCCCGGCGGCCCCCGACTGCCCCGCCACGATCACGCCACGTCCGAGACGCGTGCTGCCGGCGATCCCCGACTGGGCCACGAGCACCGAGCCCTCGCCGATCGAGACGTTGTGGCCGATCTGCACGAGGTTGTCGATCTTCGCGCCGCGCCCGACAATCGTGCTCCCAAACGTGGCCCTGTCGATCGTCGTGCAGGCGCCGATCTCCACGTCGTCCTCGATCACGACGTTGCCGACCTGGGGGATCTTGGCGCGCGTGCCCGCGGCCTCGGCGTAGCCGAAGCCGTCGCTGCCGACGACGCTGGACGCGTGCACCGTGACCCTCGCCCCCAGAACGGAGCGGGAGTAGACCACGACACCCGGGTGCAGCACCGTGTCCTCGCCGATCCGCACGTCGTCGCCCAGGACGACCCCGGGCAGGAGGGCGGCCCGGTCCCCGATCGAGCAGTCGCGACCCGTGACCACGAACGGCCCGATCGACACGTCCCGCCCGATCCGAGTCCCCTCTCCCAGCACGGCCTGCGGGCTGAGTCCGGGCGCCGGCCGCGGCTGCTCGTAGAACAGGCCCATCGCCACGGCCAGGGCGACGTAGGGGTTCTTGACCAGGATCAGGTTGCGCCCCGGGGCGATGCCCTCCTCGGCCACGATCAGGCCGGCGGCGCGGGAGCCCTCGGCGGCGCGCCGGTAGCGCGGGTGCGCCACGAAGCTGAGGTCCTCCGGACCGGCCTGGTCGAGCGGCTTGATGCCGGACACCGTGCGACTGGAGTCGCCCCGCACCGTCCCCTCGACGCGGGAGGCAATCTCACCCAGCGTGTAGGATCCCAACGGGGCGTCCTTCAGCGGCCCCCCGGCGGCTTCGGCGTTTCCTTCGGCGCCTCCTTCGGCTTCTCGGGGGCCTTCTTGGGCTGCGCTTTGCCGGCGGCGGGCAGCGCCGCGGCCTTGTGCATGTCGTTGAACTTCTGGATCAGGTCCTGGGTGACGTCGATCTGGGGCGAGTTGTAGGCGATGACGCTCTTGTCGAGGACCAGGGTGAAGTTCTTTTCCTTGCCGTAGACCTCGAGGGTCTCGACGAGCATCTGCTGAAACCGGTTCTGGACGTCGTTGAGCTGGGATTTCATCTCGCGCGTCGCGTCGTCGTTCAGCCGGTTCAGCTCGATCATCTTGTTCTGGATGTCCTTCTGCATCTGCGCGGCCTTGTCCTCGCTCAGGCTCTGCTGCTGCTGCCGCAGCTTGTCCTTCAGGGCGTCGATCTCGGCCTGCTTCTTGTCGATCTCGGCCTGCAGCCGATCGCGCGCATCGTTCAGGTCCTGGTTGTACTTCTTGCCGACCTCGGTGAGCTTCCACACGGTCTCCGGATCGAACACACCGACCCTCGGCGACTCGGCCTGCTGCGCGTGCAGGGTCGTGGCACCGAGCGTGAGGACCAGACAGACCAGGGGGCCGCACATCCATCGTGGCATCGAGGGTCTCCTTGACTCGCGACAGCGGACGATGACTATACCACAGAGATTCCGGGCGTACATGGGCGGCAGGGCTCCTAGAAAGTGGTGCCGATGCTGAAGATGAAGTTGCTCGGATCCTCGCCGCGCTGCGGGTTCTGGATGAAGCCGTAGATCAGACGCAGGGGCGCCTGGAAGACCGGCAGGTAGAAACGCAGCTCGAGACCGTAGTCGACGCGCATGTCGTTCAGCCGGATCTTCTGCCCCTCGTCGAAGGCGTTGCCCGCGTCGTAGAACAGGGCGAATTCGACGGCGTCGGCCAGCGGAACCGTGTACTCGGCGTTGAGCAGCACGTACTGGCTGCCGCCGGGGAACACGGTGCCGAAGACGCCGTCCCCGTTGGTGTCCTCTCCCGAGTCGAGGCGACAGTTGCCGTTGTCGAACTCGCCGGGATCCTGCTTGCCGTTCATGTTCGGATCGTCGGCCGGACAGAACGGCGTCCAGAACCCGTCCGGACGGTCCTCGCCGAGATCGAGCCGGCCGTTGCCGTTCCTGTCCTCGGTGTCGAGGATCCCGTTGCCGTTCTTGTCCTCGCCCGGATCGAGGACGCCGTTGTGGTTCAGATCCTCGGTGTCGAGAATACCGTTGCCGTTGACGTCCTCGGCCGGATCGAGAACGCAGTTGCCGTGGTCCGGCTCGTTCTTGTCCCGGACCCCGTTGCCGTTGAGATCCTCGCAGGGCTCGAAGATCCCGTCCGGATTGCGGTCCTCGGGCGTGTCGATGAACCCGTTGCCGTTGACGTCGATGTCGCGGCGCGCCGGGCTGACCGTGCGGCTCTTGAACAGGCGCAGGGACCTCTCCCCGCCGAGGAAGTAGCGCTCGAACACCGGCACGACCCGCCCTCCGAAGGGCGAGACGTAGCCGTAGGCGGCGTTCAGTCCGATGTAATGCTTGCGCGCCAGGCCGGGAAGGTACAGGGTGGCGTCGAAGCGGGGCTTGTAGAAGAAATTGTCCCCGCCGAGGAACCCTCCCGCGTACTCCATGCTCCCCTGCACCCGGTAGCCGCGGGTCGGGCGGAAGAAGTTGTTG
>JBGPED010000031.1:0-19651 GCA_041482595.1 Acidobacteriota bacterium | reverse complement strand
GAGGACGCTCGAGGCGGCCAGGACCTCCGGAATGTCGTCCAGCCGGTAGGTCCATCCGGTGAACTGGATGGACGGCCCGAGGCCCAGCTCGGAGGCGAGCGCCCGCATGCGCTCCGCGTAGACGGTATGCGTGGGGATATCTCCTCCGGCCACGAGGAAGCGCGTTCCGGGCACCTGCTCTCTCACGAGCCTCGCCGCGCGCAGGAAGACTTCGAGCCCTTTCCAGGGGTCGAGGCGTGCGATGAAGGTCACGAGCGGCGCGCCCTCGGGAACGCCGAGCTCCCTGCGGATCCGGCTGCCGTCGATCCCGGGGTGGAACTCGGCGAGATCGATCCCGTCCGGGATGACCCGCGACCGGGCGGGGCGCCGCCCCTCCGCCAGCATCCGGGCCACGGCGCTCGACATGGCAATCGTCTCCGTGGCCCAGCGGCGGACCAGCCCGACGAGCACCGCGCGCACGGGAGTGCGCCGCCTCAGGATCTCCCGCACGTGCCAGACGTGCGGCACGCCGGCCGATCGCGCCGCCGCCCCGCCGTAGAGCGTGAACAGGGAGTTGCTGTGCACGATGTCCACGCAATCGCGCCGGATGATCGTCCGGAGAGCCCGGACCGCGGACGGAAAGCCGGCCAGGAAGCGCCCCTGCGTCCAGGGGTTCAGGTTCCCCCGGAGGGGTGGCATCGGAACGAAGCGCACGGTCCCCCCGTGGCTCTCGATCCGCGACACGAGCGGCCCCGGTCCGGGCAGCGCGACGACCGGCCGGACCTTCGTCTTGTCGAGTCCCGTCACCAGGCGCAGAAGCGCCAGATCCGATCCACCCACCTCGGAAGTGGGCTGCACGAAAAGCACCGTGGCCCGCGAAGCGGCGGCCGTCATGTGCCCGCCTCCTGCCGCAGCCGGTTGCGCAACAGTCTCGCCGGGTTGCCGGCCGCGACCGAATGGGCGGGGACGTCCCGTGTCACGACCGAGGCGGCGCCGATGACCGAGCCACGTCCAATCGTCACGCCGTCCAGGATCACCGCCTTGTTGCCGATCCAGCAGTCGTCCTCGATGACGATGCCCTTCCGGATCACTCCCTGCTGGTTGATCGGCGCGTCGGTCGAGTCGAAGCGGTGGTTCTCGGCCAGGAGGTCCACGGACGCACCGAGAGTCACGTTGCGGCCCAGCGTGATCCCACCACCCCCGCCGAGGATGCAGTACGGGCCGATGTAGCCGTTGTCGCCGATCGCGATCCCCTTGCCTTTCTCGGTGAGGTGGCTGGTGACCTGCAGCCAGACGTTCTGCTTCAGCCGGACGTTGTGGCCGAGGCGGACACCCTCGAGCGACAGGCAGTTCAGGTGGCAGTCGTTGCCGATCGCCACGTTGTCGCCGACGCTCAGGTGGTCCGGGAAGAGGATCTCGGCGCGCGCCCCGATGAACAGCCTGCGCCCCGCTTCCTTGAGCCGCCACCGCAGGAGGCCGCCGCGCACCCAGCTCCACGCCCCCTTGCGGTACAGGTAGTAGAGAAGCTCCGTGGCGCGCGTCTCCACGCGGGCCCGCCCGTCGCGACCCATGAGCTCGGAGGCGCTCCGGCCCATGGCCCAGCGGTAGACGGAAAACTTCAGGGTCTCGAGCCTCACTGGTCGCCCCGCATCAGCAGGGTGATGTGCCCGAGGACCGACGGATCGTCGGGATGGTCCACGAGCACGTGCCGGTATTCCCGCAGCGCATCGAGGGTGCGACCTTCCCTCTCGTAGGCGCGCGCCAGCCCCAGGTAAATCTCGGCGCGCATGGCCGGCATGTCTTCCGCGCCGCGGTAGGCGTCGAGAATCCCGATCCATTGCTCTATGGCTTCGGCCGGGTGATCTCTGGCCAGGAGGGACGCCAGGCGGTGGGCGTAGAGGACCCTGCGTGGAGCGCCGCGCACGGCGGCCTCGAGGGCCTCCGCGGCCTGCCGCGCGTCGCCGGCCCGCAGGGACGAGCGGGCCAGCGCGTACTGCAGCTCGGCCCGCTCGGCGGGGTCCACGATGGCGGCCTCCGCCAGCGCCTGGTCAGCGACCTGCTGCGCATCCCCGGGACGGCAGGTGGAAAGGTCAAGATCGTGAAGTCGGATTGCGGCGGCGGCGGTCGGTCCCGCCCTCATCGAGGAGCGGTAGGCGATCTTCGCCCGCTCGATCTCCCCCGCCTCCTCAAGGAACATCGCGTAGCGGAACTGCGCTTCGGCGGTACGCGGGATGATCCGATCGACCAGGAGCCGGTCCGGGACGCTGTCGAGCACGTGGCGGGCGATCTCCGGGACGAGAGACGGATCGAGCAGGAGCGCCCGCGTGTACTCGGCCACAGCACCTTCCGGGTCCCCGATGCCGAGGAGATATCCGCCCATGGCATTGTGGGCCACGGTCGAGGTCGGCGCCAGATAGAGGATGGTGCGCGCCACACCCACGGCGATCGGGCCCACGGACGCCTCGGAGGAAAGCTCCTGCGTATCCGGGCGCTGGACCCACTCGAAATGCAGGGTGAGCAGCAGGCGCGAGTAATTCAGCGCGTTAAAGGGGCTCGAGCGGATCGCCGCCAGGATCGAGCCGCCCATTTCCCTGCCGAGCGAAGCGACCTCCGCGGGGGGGGGCTGCGCCAGGACCAGGGTCGAGAGGGATGTGAGCAGCATCGCGTGCGCCGCGGCGTCACCCGGCCGGACGCGCACCGCCTGCCGCGCCAGCCGGACCGACTCCCGGGCCGGCGCAACCTCCACGGCAGCGCCGCCGGGGTCGAGCATCGCGCGCGCACGCGACACACAGGACGCCGACAGGTATTCGGTCGACGCCTCGAACAACAGCGCGCAGCCGAGGGCCACGCCCGCGGCGCGCATCCAGCCCGGCGCGGCCAGCCACGGCGCACCCGATCGGGCTGCGGAGCACGCCATTCCCGCCACCAGGCCCAGGCAGACACCGAACAGGAGCGCGTTGGCGGGGATCGTCAGATTGAAATCGACGAGCTCGTGAAACAAAAGCGCGACGCACGCCGCCGTTGCACCCGCCAGGAGTCCCCGGTCGGATTCGGCCCGGTGCGTGGCCCGGGTCGCCCGAGCGATCAGGACCACCACCCCGATGAGGGCAATCAGCAGGGCCGGCACGCCCAGCCCGGCCGCCAGCTCAAGGTAATCGTTGTGGGCGTGATCCATCGTCAGCTTGATCGACGGGGGTTCGTAATGGGGGAAGACGTCCTGGAACGTGCCCAGCCCCCATCCGGCGATCGGGGCGTCGCCGATCATGGCGGCGGTGGCCTTCCAGGCGTCCAGGCGCCCCCCCGGCGCCTCCACCTGGGTCGGGACCTGGGCGAACGACGCGACGATCTCGCGGCGCCCGAACCAGGCCAGGGGGGCGAGCACGCAGGCGATCACGCACAGAGCACCGGCGACCCGCGGCGCGGCTGCCGCCCGGCCCGCGCCGAGCCAGAGCAGAAGCCCCACGGCCGCGAGCGCGCCAACGACGATGCCGGTTCGGGAGAACGACAGCAGCAGGGCAGAGCCCATCAAACCGACTACCAGAAGCGTCAGGGTGCTTCTCCCCCGCTCATCGTCCGAGAAGGAGACCAGCCAGGCCCTCAGGCCGCGCGGGCGCCTCAGGGCGCCGAGCTGGTCCCAGTGCAGGCCGAGCGCCAGGAGGAGTGCCATCTCCATCAGCCCGGCGAAGTGGTTCTTGTTGATGTAGGTGCCGGTCACCGAGTGCACGTAGTGACGCTTGTGGTAGCCGAAGATCTGCTGGTGCCCCGTCAGGTACTCGGCGAGGCCGTACATCGCCTCGAGGGCCCCGATCGCCACGACACAGATGGCCAGGCGCCGCGCCGCGGCGCGGTCCCGGCACACGAGCGCGGTGGCGCAGGCGATGATGATGACGGAGACGAGCGTCAGCAACGCCCGCCGGGTCGCCTCCGGATACGCGCTCAATGCGCTCCAGGACAGCGCCGCCGCGAAGGACCCACCCAGGCCGTGCAGCGCGGCGAACCTCTCCAGGCCCGACGAGTCGGACTGGAGCCGGGCCACGAGTTCGGCCTTCCCCGGTGCCAGGGCCGCGAGGAGGAAGGGCGGCAGCGGCACGATCTGCAGAAGGGCGACGAGGACAAGGACCAGGGCCGCCGCGAGCGCGGCGCGGGACGAGCGGTCGAGCACCGGCAGCACCGGCCGCAGCGACCAGACGAGGGCGATCAGGCACGCCGCGAAGCCGAGGAACGGCCGGCGATTGGGCTCGACCAGACCGAACGGCAGGGGCGCGATCAGGATCGCTGACGCGATGATGAGCTGCAGCCTGTTGTCGGCACCCCAGCGAAGCAATGCGCTCTGCCTCCCGCGAATCAAGACGGTGCCGGTTACTTCAGCCTCTTGAGACCGGCTCCGGTGGCCTGTTGTGCGACTTCGTCCGCCACCGGCTGCCGGTATTCGTAGTAGTCGCGGCTGTAGTAGTACTTCTGGTCCTCGAGGCTCACGTTGTTGATGACCACCCCGACCAGGCGCGCCCTGCCCTGCAGGAGCTTGTCGCGCCCCCGCACGGCGACATCGCGGCTCACCTTCCCCCCGTGGACGATCAGGATGACCGCGTCGACGCGGGTCGAGAGGATGGCCGGGTCGGCACAGTACAGAACCGGGGGCGAGTCGAAGACGATGTGATCGAAGCCCCCGGGCGGCTCCGCAAGCCTGCAGATCTCCTTGAGCCGCGCCGACTCGAGCAGCTCGCTCGGGTTGGGCGGGATCGGGCCGCTCGGCAGGAGCCACAGGCCGGGAATGCTCGTCTGCACGAGCATGTCGGCGACCTCGGCGTTGCCGCTCAATACGTTGCTGAGCCCCCGGCTGCCCGGGAGGCCGAGCGCCTTGTGGATGCGCGGCTTCCTGAGGTCTGCGTCCACCAGCAGGACGCGGCGCCCAAGCTGCGTCAAAGACACGGCCAGGTTGATCGAGGTCGCCGTCTTGCCCTCGCCGCTCTGGCAGCTCGTGATCATGATTCGGGAGGGCGGCGCGTCGGCCGAGGAGAACAGAAGCGACGTCCGCAGCTCCCGGTACGCTTCGGCCAGGTGGGACTTGGGCGCCACCTGGGTCACCATCTCGATCGGTGGCACCGGCCCCTCGGGAACGGACCGCCGGCCGCCATAATAGCGGCCGGGGTGCAGCTCGGTCATGCTGGGGACGACGGCGAGGGTGGGCAGGTTCAGGTGCCTCTCGACGTCCTCGGGCGTCTTGATGCTGTTGTCCATGTACTCGAGGAAGAACCCCAGCGCGGTCCCGAGGACCAGGCCGCACGCCAGCCCGAACAGGATGCTCAGCTTGCGTCGCGGCTTGAACGGCGCGCTCGGCACCTCCGCCCGGTCCACGACGCGGATGTTGCTCATCGCCTTGTCGCTCAGCCTGGCCGAGATGCCGGTCTGGCCTTCGCGGTCCAGGATAGTCTCGAGGTTCTTCTTCTTGCTCTCGAGATCGGTCTTCAGGGAGTAGTAGGTGATCGTCGACAGGTTCAGCCCCTGGACCTGAGAAGTCATGCGGTCCAGCGCGGCCTTGAGCCCCGCCTCCTTTTGCACCACCTCGCGGTACTCGACCTCGGCGGTGGCGACCACGCGGCCGGCGATCCGCAGCTTCTCGGTCTCGAGCTGATTGCGGGCCGCCTCCAGGCGGCTCCTGAGGTCGATCATCGGCGGCCAGTCGGGCTTGAACTTGTCGGAACGCTCGGCGTAGTCCTTCTCCAGGTTCGCACAGCTCGAGCGCAACTCGGCGATCACCGGGTTCACCGCCACTTCCCTGACGGAACCCGGGTCGGCTTCCTTGAGCGCCCGGTAGCTCGCTTCTTTCGCGATCCTGTCCATCTGGGCGCGGCCGTACTCCGCGCGCAGCGCCCCCAGGTCCTGCTCGGCCGAGTTTTGCTGGCCGTTGACGAACAGAAGCTGGTGATCGCGGGCGTACTCCTGGAGGGCGCGCATGCTCCTGGCGATGTCATCCTGCAGGTCCTTGATCTGCTGCACCATCGAGTTGGAAGCCGACTCGCTCTTCGTGTACCCCGTATCGAGGGTGAAGGTGATGTACGCGTCCGCGACGGCGTTGGCCACCCGGGCCGCCAGGTCCGCGGCCGGCGAGTCGAAGCTCACCGAGACCAGCCGGCTGTTGCGGATCGGCGTGACCATGAGGTTGCCCAGGAACAGGTCGACGATCCAGGCATCATCTTCCGCGGACCGCGCCCCGGGTGCGGCCCCCTTCGATGCCCCGGCCGCGACCTCGCCCACGAACTGCGGAGTGTGGGCGAGGTCGAGGGCCTCGATGACCCTGCGGGCGATGTTGCGGCTCTGGATGATCCGGTACTGCGTCTGGTAGAAGTCGGCGCCGGGCTCGTTGACGGCCGCGTTGACGTCCTGGAAAGGCAGGAACTTGGGCGTGCTCTGCTCGATTTGCAGCTGCACGGTGGCGCGGTACACCGGGCGCTGCATGAACGCGGCGAGGGTGGCCGCGGTCGTGATCACCGCGGTCGTCAGGTAGACGACCCAGCGCCTGCGGACGACAACCTTCCAGTAATCCAGAAGGTGGGCCTCTCGCTCCGCTCCCCCTGTTCCGTTCTGCTCCACGCCGCCTCCTGACTAGAAGAGCACCTCCGGGACCACGACGATGTCACCGTCCTTGAGATCGACGTCGTCCAGCTTTCCCCGGCGAATTTTCTTGGTGTCGACGACCAGGGTCTCGCGCGCGCCGTCTTTGGACTTGCGCAGCACGCGCACCTGCTTCGCGTTGGCGGCGTCCGTCGTGCCGCCGGCGCGAATGAGCGCCTGCAGAAGAGTGATGGGCCGGCTCGCCCTCGTCTCGATCTGGCCGGGGCTCTTCACCGCGCCGTCCACGTAGATATAGATCGACACGTCGGCCAGGACGTTGATGACGTCCCCCGGCTGGACAGGGATGTTCGACGCCGCGTCCCCCTGCTCGACCAACTTCTGGAGATCGACGCGGATGGCGTCGTCCTGGAAGTCGCCGCCTTTTCTGATGACCAGAAGCTCCATCCCCGCATCGCGCGTCAGGCCCCCCGCCTCCGAGATCATCTGCAGGAGCGAGCGCTCGGCCAAGAGCGGGTAGGCGCCCGGCCTCACCACGGCGCCAATCACCGACACTTTCCTGTACTCGTGCTCCTTCACCAGGACGCTGACGTGAGGCACCTTGACGTAGCGCTTTTCGAGCACTTCTTTGAGGCTCGCCTCGGCGTCGGCCTCCGTCATTCCGGCGACGGCCAGCGACCCGATGAGAGGCAGGCTGATCGTCCCGTCCGCCTTGACGCGCACGCTGCTCTGCAGCTCGGGCAGCTCGAAGACCCGCACCTCCAGGAGATCCGCGGCGCCGATGAGGTCCCGGCCGCGGACGCCCTCGGGCGTTGCGGGCCGCGCCGGCTCCGGCGCCGCAAGGGTGTCCGGAGCCAGGAGGCCCCGCGCCAGGCAGAACGCGGCGACCACAAACCGCCAGCCAACACGCGCCCGAGATGCGTTTCCGTGCATCCTTGCTCCTTAGGTCAGTAGTTGTATTCGACGAAGCTCGTGAGCGCGTACCTTCGGACGTCCTCGAGGCCAAACGTCGAATGGCGGTTCCATTGCTCCAGGCGCAGGCCGACACGCGTTCCGGGCTGGACGCGCAGGAGGCCCGCCAGCGCGCTGACGGTGATCCGATCCCGACGCAGGGCCGTCTCCTGGCCGGAGGAGAGCGCTATCGGCTGAGGGTAGTCACTTTTGTCTTCGCCGCGCTCCAGCTCGACACTCCATCGGTCCGAGATGCTGTGCGCGTAAGCCGCTCTCCAACCCTCCGTGATGAAGTACAGGTTGTCGCTTTGCACGGAAAAGACGACGTTCCGGTCGTACCGGAGGCGCGCGTGGCTGCGGCTGGAGATGCGGCACCCCAGGCTGACATCCACGACCGTGCCGTTGAAGCCGCTGTCCTGCCGCTCCTCCGGCTCCAGGCGGAGCCGACCCAGCCGCACGCTCCCCGCCAGGAAGGCGGACGGAGAAAAGCTCGCCGTCAAATAAGTCTTGCGGTTGCGCGCGTCTCGCTGACTTTGCGGATCTGCGAAATCAGCACGCCCCTCGGAGCGTTCGAGCCCGACGCTCGTTTTCCTGAAAACGCGGTAGGCGACGAAGGCCGAGGCCTCCGACTCGACGCGCTCCAGCTCACGCAAGGATTGGAGCAGCGCCTGCCGATCGGCTCCGCCGCCCACCAGCTCCTCGGGACTGGTGCTGGAGCCGAATTTGAAATCCTGCCGGGTCACCTGCAGCCCGGCGGTGATGCGGTTCGAGACCAGGGCTTTGAATCCCGCCGCCTGCCCGACCACCGAATGTCTGACTCGAAAGTCCAGCTCCGCGTTCGGCCGCTCGCGCGAGCTGTCGTAGTGCATGTCCGCGTAAACCAGAAAGGGATCCAGCAGGAGATCCAGCTTGGCGCGCAGAGCGTTGTTGAAATGGTTGAGCCCGGAGGCGTTCCCTATATACGCGTAATCCAGCTCGTCGTCGACGATCAGGGCGGCGCGCCTGCCGGCCGGCATCACGGCCCTGATCCCGGGACCCAGCGTGGCCGTGAAGGCGCCCTGTTGATTGGCGTTGTCCAGGTAAACGTTGTCGTCGTATCCAGCCTGCTTGATGCGGAAGTACGGCTGCACGTGGAAAGGCCCCAGGCGCCGCGTCCGCTCGAGCTTCAAATCCGGATCGAGATCGGCACTTCCTCGGGCGAATGAAGGCCCCGAGCCGCCCGCGAGCGCCAGCCACAGTCCGATCGCAGAGACGACCCTCTCTGTGCCTCGCTGCACCGGTCAGCTCTCCGAAATCACAGTTGCTGCGTCAAATGGCCGTCCACGACCGGCAGGTGTCGCGCCGCTCCGTAGCCGGGACGCGGCCAGGAGTCGCCCCAGATCTTTGCTTATTTATGGCTTGAGTCGCCCCTCGGCACACCGAGGCACATGCACCACAATCCGTTTCATCCGTCCGTGCACCTCAGCGACGGGCTAGGAGCCTGTCCGAGTAATGGCATGGGTCGCGTTCGTGGCGCCGCGGGGTCGGCTGCGAGGCGCCGCGACGACCGCGATGCGAGTCATCTCGGAGGAGCGGCAACGACGCGGACGGCCCCGCGTCGCCACGAACCCCTCGGGCACATGGGGATTGCGGCCCCATGCTTTGTTGCTCGTCGTCAACGATGCAACCGGCATCGTTTCCTCCTCGCGCCTCACCTGGAACTCGCAAGCCCCATGTGCGCGGCCCATGCCATCACTCGGACAGGCTCCTAGGGTGCACTCGGACTCGCGTTGTTCTTGCCAGTGTTCAGCAGGGCCGCGACCACCCCCGCGCCCAGCACCGAAAGCAGAACGACACCCGCCGTGCTCGACCAGAAGCCGGCCGCGGGGGTCGTCTCGCCGATGGGCGTGGCGCTGCCCTTCGGCGCAGGCATGTTGGCGATCGAGCGGTTGGCGGGCCGCTGAGGCTGAACCGCGTAGGAATGCGTCGCACTTTCGTTCGGCATGAGATCGAGGACGTTGTCCACGACGAATAGGTTTCCTCCGAACTCAATCACGAGGTCGTAGGACCCGGCGGGCAGGCCATCGACCAGATAGCTCCCGTCTTTTGGCGTCGCGTCGCTCGCATACTGCTTGCCCGTCCTGACGCTGACGGCCGTGACCTTGGCGCCGGCGATCGGCGTCTTTTCATCGGCCTGGTGCAGCATCCCGCGTATCGAACCATGGCCGATTTCTTCCCCCGGAGACTGCGCTCGGGCCGGCGCCGGGGAAAAAAGAGGACCGAGCACCAGGCCCATCGTCACGATGACGGTCAGTGACCGATGAGCAATTGCATACCAGCGGATCGTCATCCATCCCTCCCATCGGGGAAGCGTGTGCACGTTTTCGCGAATTCTGAGTCGTCATGCTCGACGACACGGAGAAGCGTGTGAAGGTATAAGTTGCCCGTCAGGGAAGGTCAATAGGTACATCACCCCTAAAGAAATGAGGTCCGCACCCCACTCCCGGGAACGTTCGGAACGCTTCACGCACATCGACCGCGGGATCAGGGCGACGAGGGGCTCGCCTTATTGCTCTTGGTGGCGTTGTAGATCGCCGCCGCCGCCCCCGCCGCCAGGACGCCGATGAGAACTTTGCCGCCGGTCGAGGTCCAGAACGGCGCCTGGGCGACGGTCTCGCCGACGATCGTGGCGCTCCCCTTGGGCGCGGGCAGCTTCGGGATCACCCGGTTCGCGGGTCTCGACGGCTGCACGGAGTAGGACTTCGACGCGCTTTCCCCCGGCCCGACGTCCTGGACGTGGTCCGCGACGAAGAGATTCCCCCCCACCTCGATGACCACGTCGTAGGTGCCGGCCGGCAGGCCGTTGATGTCGTAGTTGCCGTTTTCCGTTGTGACGTTGCTGGTGTACTGCTTGCCCGTTCGCATGTTGATGGCCGTCACCTTGCCTCCCGCCAGAGGTCCCTTCTCGTCGGGCTGGTACAGGGTTCCGTGGATCGAGCCATGTCCGATCTCCTCCCCGGCCGCCTGCGCGGCGGGGACGGCGGTGAGAGCGGGAACGGACGCCAGGCAGAACGACAGGACGAGCGCCAGCGCTCCGCGCGCGGTGACGAGCCGGCGAGTGGCCATCTCTTTACCTCCCCCTGATCAAATTGCGCAGAACATATATCCGGCGCGGCTTCGATCGTCAATAGGGCGCGAAGTCCGGTGGATCGCAGCACTCCAGAGGAACAGGCCGTGAAGGTCTTGTGTGGCAGTCTCTTCTGAGGACGCAGATTGTGGGTTTTTCCGCGTTAGGGTCAAGACCCCACGCCGATCCCCCGTTACGACTTCATCAGGGCGCCGAGGATGAGGAGCGCCCACACGCTGCGGCAGACGTCGTAGTCGTTGAGCTTGCTGGCCTCGCACATTTCCTCGAGCGACGTCGGGGCGTCGCACATGCGTAGGATCTCCTTCTCTTCGGGCGACAGCGCCAGGTCGCGCGTGATCTTCTCCAGGTCGCGGGTGGTGCGGTACTCGGTGTTGAGGCCGCCGACCTCTTCATAGACGCGGGCCCAGGACTCGATCCTCTTGACGCCTTCCAGGACCATGACGTCGCCCGGCACGCCGATGACGATCGTCTCGGCGCTCGGCGTGCGCGTCTCGAACGAGTAGCGGCCGCGCGTCCACTGGAAGATCGAGTAGACGATCTCGCGCACCTGGACGCGGATCCACTTCTCGACGTCCTCGTGGGTGAGCATCTTGAACCGGACCATCACCTCGCCCAGGCGGTCCTTGGTGACGATCATCACCTCGAGGGCCCGCATCAGGCTCTTCAGCGAGATGGCCCCCGACTTCAGCAGGAACTGCGAGAAGCGGTCGTCGCGCTGGTTGGAGGAGGCGAACAGGACGTGCCCCTCGCCGAACTGGACCGACTTCCTGACGTCGCGCTCGGTGACGTGCAGGAAGCCTGTGGCGCGCGCCTCCGAGAACTCGTGGAACAGGTTCGGGAGGGTGGTCGAGCGGATCTCCCCCTCGCGCATCACGCGCCCGGGCGCTCCGGCGGCGCGTCCCTGCGGGGACGGAGAGGAGGGCCGGGACGAGGAGGCAGCCTGGCTCATGATTCGAAAATGTAGTGTCCCGTCAGGGTCCCGTCAACCGGGTGCCCGTCACTCGATCGCCTTCAGCATGCGGGCCGCGGCCGCCGAGGCGGACGGGCCGTCACCGGTGTCGAGGGTGCTGCCGGCCTGGCCCGCCGCCTGCTGGAAGGCCTCGCGCGCCGCCTGGGGGTTGCCCCGCCGGAGGGCGTTCAGGCCGCGGTAATACAGGACGGTCCCCTGCGACACGCCGACGACCGCCGGAAGCGAGGCGCGCGCGAACCCTTCCGCGTCGGCCTTGTCGTAGGCGCGGAAGTGCATGTAGATGACGCCGAGATTCAGGAGCGCCGCCCCCTTCTCCACGTCGTCGGCGGCCGCCCGCGACCTCAGACGATATTCGGCCAGGGCGCGGTTGTAGAGGAGTGACGGATCGCTGAGCGGGACGACGATCGGGCCGTCGTCGGGGGCGACCCTCACGGTCCGCGGACCGGAGGTCCCTTCGACCGCCAGGACGAGCGTCGGTCTGAGCCCTCCCGGGCGCGCCATCTCGGCGGCGATCGCCTGCTGCGCGTCGCGCACGCTTCCCGTCTTGCGGCTGCCGATCGCCTTCATGCGATCGCCCGCGCGCAAACCGCCCTTGGCGGCGGGCCCGCCCGGCAGGGCGCGCACCACGAGTGGTCCGTCGGGGTCGGTCTGTCCCGAGTCGAGGAGCGTGTCCACGAGCCCCATCCCCCACCAGGGTCCCGACAGGGACGGCGCCGTGTCGAGCCGGCGCACGAAATCGCGCGCCCCGTCCGGGCGGTCGGCGCGCAGCGCGACCACGTCGGGGGCGTGGTGCAGGACGGAGTAGAGCGCCAGGGTCCACGACTTGTCGGCATCGCCACCCAGCGTCAGTCCCGCCAGGACCAGGTCGGCCCTCGCCTTCGACGCCACCTCCTCCAGGAGCGCCGGCGGGACGATCGTCCCGGCGCGCACCTCGCCGGGGGCGGTGATCATCCACTTGATGACCGAGTCGCGCAGGCCCTGCAGGATCTCGGGAGTGCGCACCACGTTCAGCGTCTTGAGTCCCTTGTTCAGCTCGTCCAGGAGCGGCTTGTCGTCCTCGCTCCAGACGGCCCGGCCCCATTCGTCGAGGCGGAACGTGCCGAGGTAGATGAGCGTCGGGCGCAGGCGCACGTCGAGCGTGTTCACCTCGCCGGGCAAAAGGCGGATGCGCTCGGACCAGGAGCCGACGTCCTGCTTGACGACCAGAAGGTCGCGCTCGCCGCCGCACAGCCCCTGCATGGTGAACGGTGTCGTCCCCTTCCTGTCGCCGTCCACGAAGACGTCGGCGCCCGACGGTGTCGAGGTCAGGCGCAGCTCGGTCCTGGCCTCCTGCAGGATGACCGGCGTGAACTTGAGGGGGGCGTTCTGATCGGGATCGAGCGGCACCTTCACCGTGAGGGTGCGGCTGGTGTAGCAGTCCTTGTCGAAGCCGACCTTGTGATCGCCGGGCGTGACCATCGGAATCATCAGCGGGGCCGAGGCGCTCTGCGGGTCCGCGCCGGCCTGGCGCGCCAGCTCCTGCGACTCGGGAGTCGGCGGCCCCGCGCTCGTCCCGTAAGGCTTCCCGTCGATCGAGACCACAACACCGGCGGGGACGGTGACGAACTGCAGGGCGCGCCGGTTCGGGCGCAGGCGCACCTCCTTGCGGGTCTCGGCCCCGGCCACGACCGCGAACATCTCCTCGTACGGATCGTAGCCGTCCGCCTCGATGCGCAGCGTGCGGTTGCCGGACAGGAGCGGGACCTTGCCCCCCTCCTGCGGCTCGACCGGCTCGCCGTCCACCACCACCCGCGCCTTCGGTGGATCGACCTGCAGGATCAGGATCCCGGCGATCCTGGCGCGCACCCGGTCGAACAGGTCGACGACCTTCGGCGACAGCGTCTGGCGATCGATGGCGTAGGCCGGGTTGAGCTTCAGGAGCGCCGTGAAGTCGGCCTCGGAGCCGCGCGCGTTGCCGAGGTTGAACTGGGCGCGCCCGCGCATGTCGTAGGCGGTGCAGAGCAGGCGCAGCTCCTCGACGCTCAGGTCCTGGGCCTTCTTGTCCTTGCGCGGCTCGATGATCGACGACAGCTCGTGCGCCGCGCCCAGGAAGTCAAGGTTGTCGATCCTCTCGCGCGCCCGGTTGAAGGCGGCGCGCATCGCCTTCAGGTCGGCGGTGAGGTCCTCCTCCTCCTGCGCGAACGCGGGGACGAAGGACACCGTGACGGCGCCCAGGAGGGACGCCGTGAGGACGAGCAGGAGCGCGCGGCGGGCGATCATTGGAACCTCAGGACGGTCGGGCTCTTGCGCCCGGACACGTAGACCCGGCCGATGGCGTCCACCGCCACCGACGACGGGTCGCCGAGACGGGAGAGCGCCTCCTTCGGCGGGCGGATGACCGTGATGCGCTCGCCGGCCGGGGACGCGACGTACACGAAGCCGCTCCGGCCGTCCAGGAGGTAGAGGTCGCCGAGACCGACGGCCGCCAGGGCGACCGGCTCGGTCGCGCCGAGCCCGGACAGGTTCACCTTGCGCGTCGTCTTCCCCTGCGTCAGCTCGAGGGCGAACCTGAAGCGCGCCTCGAGGACGAAGACGCCGCCGTCCTCGTTCTTCGCCAGGTCGATGAACCGGCCGTCCTTCACGTCCGGGCGGATGTTGCCGGCCAGGCGCCGGGAGCGGTCGTAGATCAGGAGGACGTTGTCGCGCGGGTCGAGAAGGTAGACGCGGCCGGACAGGTCGGTGGCCAGAGGACCGAACTCACGCGGCGGCCGGCCGTCGTACGACTTCAGGTCGGGGCCGCTCCAGTTCTTGGCGTTGAGGGCGATCTGGCCGCCGCCGGAGATGTAAACCGCCAGGCCGTCGCCCACCGCGACGTACTCGGGCGAGGGATGCGGGATGCGCTCCTGGATCCTCCCCTTCGGGTCGAGGCGGAACACACCGGGCGTCTTCGGGCTGGCCAGGACCAGGAGACCCTGCGCGTCGATCGCGATGTCGCTGGCGCCGCGGAACGTGTCCTCGCTCTTGCCCGCCTCGCCGCGCGCCGCCGCCGGCGCTCCGTACGAGACGTCGAGCCGGTACAGGTCCGGCTCGGGGCCCGGGGCGGGCGGCGCCGAGCCGATCCTCTGGGCGGGGGGCGGGCCCCCCTGCTTCGGCGCAGCACCTGCGCGCAGGAGCGCCGGCTGCAGGCGCAGGCGGTGCAGCAGGGTGATCCGGTCGAGGGCCCTCGGGGCGAAGCGTGAGTCGGCGTAGCGCGTGCGGACGCGCTCGAGGGCGAGCATCGCCTCGGTCGGGTCGTCCAGGTGCGACAGGGCGACGCCGTAGCGATACAGCGCCTCGGCGGCCAGGGGGCTCGCCGGGCTCTCGTCCATGAGACGCGCGAAGAAGTCGGCCGCCAGCGCCGGCCGGGCGCGCAGCGTCTCGCACATGCCCGATCCGAAGTAGGCGTCGTCGGCGGCGTCGCTGTCGGGATAGACCTGTGCTGAGGTCGCGAAGCGGCCGCAGGCTTCGTCGAGGTCGGCCTTGGGATTGGCCGGCTCCAGGAACAGGTAGCCGAGCTTGACCAGTGCCTTGGGCGCCTCCTTGGAGGAACGGTATTTCTGCGACAGCGCCAGGAGCAGGTCGGAGGCCTCCTTGATCGCCTGGGACGACGCCGAGCCGACCTGGTCCCAGGTGACCACCGGGTAGATCAGATCGGCCGCCTTCAGAAGGGCCTGCGGGGCGAACGGGCTGTCGGGAAAATCCTGCGAGAGTTTCTTAAGGATGCGGATCCCCTCGTCCCGCTTCCCCTGCTTGACGGCGTCGATTCCCTGCGCGAAGGTACGGGCGTCGAGCGGCCGGTCATCGTCCGGCTGCGCCGTGGCCGGCGCCGGGGAGCCCGTGGAGCACAACAGCACCGCGAGCGCCGGGGCCAGGACAGAGGCCCGGGACCCTCGCCTCAAAACTTCACCGTCACGAGCGCGTTCTTTCCACCCGTCACCGCGACCGTCACGTCCTGCGTAGCACCGTTCGGGACGAACACGACCCTGACGTGGTGGCCGCCGGACGCGATCGGCAGCTCGAGCACCGGCGTGACATCCACGAAAACACCGTCCACGAAGACCTTGCAATTGCTCGGCTGCGCCTGGACCGTGAGCGTGCCGAGGGCCGGGAAGGTGATGACCGGCGACGACTCCCTGCCGCCTTCGACCGTCACCTGGGCCGTCTCCTTCACGAACACTTTGTCGTTCTTGAAGGTCAGGTTGTATTTTCCCTCCGGCAGCGTGAGGGCTTCGCCCGCCTTGCCGATCCGCCTGTCGCCCGCGAAGATGTCGAGGTCGTAGTCCTGCGGCTTCTTGATGCGCAGCTGGCCGGCCGGGATCGCGTCGAGCCTGATCGTCTTGAGGGCCTTCACCATCCCGTCGAAATCTTCGTCCGGCTTGTAGGTGGCGCTCCACGGCCGGTACCCCTCGCGCGCCAGCTCCAGACTGCGCTCCTCGCAGCCGTCGAGGGCCAGGACCGCCGGCGTCACCTTGCCGGTGTCGTGCCCGTTCAGGCGGATGCGCGCCCCGGGCGGCTCGGAGGCGATCATCACCTCCTCCTGGCGCGGCTTCAGCTCCATCACGAGGTTCCCCTTGAAGGACGCAAGGTCGGACGCGGTCATCTGCGCCACCGCCCGGCGGCAGCCGGCCTGGGCCACGATGTCGTGCGGCCGGGTATCGGAGAGCGGCAATATCACCCTAGGTTCGGCGAGACGCGTCGAGTCGAGCGTGATCGTCCCGCCGTGCGGGATGGTCGAGACCTCCACCGACACCATGCCGTTCCAGCCGCCGGTGGCGGCGAGCGCGGTCCCGCCCGCCGGTGGCGCCCCGACGGACGCCGACGCCATCCCGGCGTCCGCCCCGTCGCCCGCACCGCCTGCACCGAGGCCGGGCTCGTGGCGGTTCACCAGGCGCGGGAAGAGCACCAGGCCCAGGACCGCGAGCGCCACGACGGCCGCGATCTTCATGGAGTGACGGGCGGCGAACCCCGGCCCGGCCGCGGGGATCGCCGCGGCGACCTCGCCCCGCCGATCGCGCGCCGTCCTGCCGCCGCGCCGCCCCGGCCCGCCCCGGCCCGGCCGCGTGAGCGTCCCGGGCGACTGCGCCGTCCTCGCCCCCGCCGGCGGACGGGACGTCGCCGGGAACGGCCGCGACAGCGTCTCGGGAGGCAGACCCACGAACGCCTTGGCGAGATCGGCGACCAGCTCGCTGCCGATCTGGTAGCGCCTCTCCGGCTCCTTCTCCAGCGCCTTCTCCAGGATGCCGTTGATCTCCGGCGGCAGCGCCGGGTTGTAGGCGGCGGGCGGGCGCGGTTCTTCGTACAGGACGCGGTAGATGATGGTCGAGATCGAATCCCCTTCGAACGGGCGCACGCCGGTCAGAAGCTCGTAGAGCACGACACCGAGCGAGAAGAGATCGCTCCTGCCGTCCAGCTCGTGCCCCTGGATCTGCTCGGGGGACATGTAGCTGGGCGTCCCGAGGAGCACGCCGGCCTGCGTCAGGTTCGCGGACGGGCTCTTGGCCAGACCGTAGTCGGTCACCTTCAGGACGCCCCCCTTCAGGAGCATCAGGTTGGCCGGCTTGATGTCGCGGTGGATGATGTGGTTCTGGTGCGCGTAGTCGAGGGCGGAGCTGGCCTGCGTGACGATCTCCTGCACCCGCCGCAGCGACAGGAGATTCTCGGGCTTCGTGTACTTCTCGAGCGTCTCCCCTTCGATGAACTCCATGGCGATGAAGGAGACGCCCCCCTCCTCCCCCACGTCGAAGATGGTGACGATGTTCGGGTGCAGGAGCTTGCCGGCGGCCTGCGCCTCGCGCAGGAAGCGCTGGCTGGTCTCGCGCGCCTCGTCCTCGGATGTCCCGGGCGGCAGGACGATCGTCTTGATCGCGACCTTGCGCTCGATCTTCGGGTCGTTGGCCAGGAACACCTGGCCCATCGCCCCCTTGCCGATTTCGCGGACGATCTCGAAGCGGCCCAGCCTGGTGAGATTCATAGACCGCTCGCCCCGGGTGAGTATCGGTGGACCCGCAGTTGGGTCCGCGCGCGGGACCTCGACGTCCCGTAAGTGGCCACCGCAGCGTATTTTAGTGTCGGGTCGGAGGGCTGTCAAACCGGCGGTTTTTTCGCTCCCGCCGGGATATCTCCTTGCCGCTCTTTCAGTTATGAGTCGGCGGCCCCCCCCCGCCGCGTTCCTTTGAGCGTATATTGTTGGGGTCCACAGGGGGTGACCATGTCCGAGCGCGACCGGCCCGTTTTCCTGGCGCTCTGCCTGCTCTTTTTCGCGCTCTCCGCGGGCGCACATGGTGCCGTGCCGGGCCCCGCCCCTTCGCCCGCCCCGAGCGTCGCCGCGAGCCCGGTGCCGGTGCACATCTCCGGGATCAAGATGATCGGCCCCGAGCAGGTGCTTCTGCTCCTGGCGGACGAGACGGAGGAGCGTGCCGTGCCGATCTCCGTCGGCCGCGACCAGGGGGTCGCCATCTACCTCTGCAGGATGAAGGCCGACACGCCGCGGCCGATGACGCACGATCTCCTCGCCAACATCCTGACCGTTCTCGGCGCGGTCATCGAGCGGGTCACGGTGACCGATCTGAAAGCCGACGTCTACTTCGCGGAGATCAGCCTGAAGTCCGCCGGCAGGATCCACGCCATCGACGCGCGTCCCTCCGATGCCATTGCACTCGCGGTGCGCACCGGTGCGCCGATGTTCGCGGCCCCCGGCCTTTTGAAGCCTCTTGACGTCCCCGGGAAACCGGACACCACGATCCACGCCGACCGCCGCCTCGGTCTGACCGTGCAGGAGCTCGACCCGGACCTGGCGGAATCGATCGGGGCTCCCGGGGTGACCGGTGTCCTGGTCTCGAGCGTGGCGCGGGGCGGCCCCGCGGAGCGGGCCGGGATCAAGCGGGGGGACATCGTGCTCGCCCTGGACGGTCGGGCGGTCGTGACGCTGGCCGCCTACCGCGACGCGGCCGGTCCCGTGGTGAAATCGCTCACCGTGTGGCGCGAAGGGCGGGAGTCGACGATCAGGACGCCTTGAAGAGCTGCAGCGCCTCGGACGGAAAGCGCCGCTCCTTCGCCGTCCGCACCAGACGATCGACGTCGTAGGGAAAGCGGCGGTACTGCACCTCGACGTTGCCGTTCACCATGATCACCACGTAGCCGGTCAGGTTGGGCGTGTCCTGGGGGTAGCCGACGCTGCCGGCGTTGACGAAGTGGCGGCCGTCCACGATGCGGCGGTAGGGCCTGTGCGTGTGGCCGAAGATGATGATGTCGGCGTCGGCCGCGTCCCCCATCTCGCGGAAGTACTCTTCGTCGCGGTCCTCCCACAGGCAGGTCGAGGTATCGATCGGCGTGGCGTGCACGACGACCGTGCTCCGGCCGGCCACCTCCATGCGCTTCTCGAACGGCAGGTCGCCGAGGTGGCCGCGCGTCATGCGCTCGGTGTGCGCCACGGTCCAGGCGTACGCCAGGTTCTCCAGCCGCCGCCTCGACCCGCCGCTGCCGTGGGTGCCGAAGTCCTCCGCCTGCGTCGCCCCGCTCTCGTCGAGGTTGCCGCGCACGCCCGGGACGTTCTCCGTCCTGAGGAGCGCGACCGTCTCCTCGGGAAACTGCGCGAAACCGACCAGGTCCCCGGTGTGGCACAGGACGTCGTAGCCCTCGGCGCGGCACTCCCGGAGCGCCACTTCCAGGGCGGGAAGATTTCCGTGGATGTCACCCAGCGCGATGATCTTCATGTTGATGGCGGCGCGCGGCCCGTGCGGACGGGCTGGCAGGCGTCGGACGATACCAGAACTGCGCCACGCCTTTCAACCTTGCGGGCGGGACGACGGGGCACTGCGTCTTCGGCGGCACCGCGAGGCGGGCGCGCAGCGGGGTGCGGCTCATGCTCGCTCGCGCGGGACAGCTGATGGCCAGGTGGCGCGCATGGCGCGGCTCGAAATCGCCTCACCCCGCTGCGTCCCGCCTCGCACCCTGCCGGAACGTCTCACAAATCGATTCGCCTCGCCCGCGGCAGGGGTGAACGGCGCCACGAGCGTTCCTGCACGGGCTCTTCGTTC
>JBGPED010000030.1:0-19860 GCA_041482595.1 Acidobacteriota bacterium | reverse complement strand
GGGTTGGCCGGCGCCGCGGAGACGCCGGCTGAGGCCGCCCCGACCGGGCTTGAAAGGGCTACGATCAGAAGAAGTATCAACATGAAGGGCGAAATT
Organism: Acidobacteriota bacterium; assembly: GCA_041482595.1. Classification (GTDB taxonomy): domain Bacteria; phylum Acidobacteriota; class Polarisedimenticolia; order Gp22-AA2; family Gp22-AA2; genus Gp22-AA3. Next base: position 19,764 of record JBGPED010000030.1, on the reverse strand, counting down.
ATAGCACGCGCCACGGGTTAGAATACTGCTTCGCCGTGAACAACACTCCGATCCAACACGACGATGGCACAGGCCCCTACCGTCACTGCCTGCGGTGCGGGGCACGCCTGGAAGAGCGCCTTCTGACGCCCCACGACCCGCCGCGGCTGGTTTGCGTTGAGTGCGGCTTCGTCTTCTATCTCGACCCGAAGGTGGCGGTCGGCGCGATCTGCCATAGCAACGACGGCATCGTTCTGCTAAGACGGGGGATCGCCCCGGGGATCGGCAAGTGGGTGTTCCCGGGAGGCTATGTGGATCGCGGTGAGACGCTGGAGGCGGCGGCGCGGCGCGAGGCCCAGGAGGAGATCAACGCCGAGATCAAGCTCAGGTACCTGATCAATGCCTACTCCTATCCCGGGCGTCCGGTGATCCTCATCGTCTATGCGGCCGACGTGATCGGCGGGGAGCTGCGCGGCGGGGACGAGGCGCTCGAGGTGCGCGTCTTCCGGCCCGAGGAGATCCCGTGGGACGACTTGGCGTTCCGCAGCACGCGGGAGGCGCTGCGCGAGTATCTGGCGCAGGAACGAGGAGGCCCGGATGTTGCTCGAGGGTAGGGTCGCGGTCGTCACCGGCGGGGGGCGGGGCATTGGGAGAGCCATCGCCGAGGCCTTCCACGGCGAGGGCGCGCGGGTGGCAATCGCCTCCCGGGACACCAGAAACCTCCAGAACGCCGCCCTCGCGCTCAACGAGGGCGATCACCGCATCGTGCCGTTCCGCTGCGATGTCACCAGCCGCGACGAGGTCGAGGTCATGATCGGAAACGTGGTCGAAGTTTGGGACCGGATCGACATCCTGGTGAACAACGCGGGCGTCTCGGGGATCACGCCGATCGCCCCCGGTCACGAGCCCGGCGCAGTGGAGAGCCTGGAGGGGAGCTGGCGGCGCATCCTGGAGACGAACCTCACCGGAGCTTTCCATTGCACCCGGGAGGCGGTGGCGCACATGCCGGACGGCGGAACAGGGCGCATCCTCAACCTGTCGTCGGTCCTGGGCAAATTCGGCGTGCCGGGGTACTCCGCCTACTGCGCCAGCAAGCACGGGATCATCGGCTTGACGCGCGCCCTGGCCCTGGAGCTCGCGCCTCGGAGGATTACCGTGAACGCCCTGTGCCCGGGCTGGGTCGACACGGAGATGGCCCGCGAAGGGGTGGAGGCCGGAGCCCGGCGCGAGGGGATCACTCCCGAGGAGTTCCGCCAGCGGGCGGAGGCGCGCGTCCCGCTCGGCCGGTTCCTCGACGCCGCCGAGGTGGCGCGGCTGGCGCTGTTCCTTGCTTCGGACGCCGGGGCGGGAATTACGGGCCAAGCGATCAACATCGACGGCGGGGCGGCGATGTGGTGAGCCGCGCGGCGAAGGCGGAGCGGTATTCCCTGGCGGTTTCGGTCGACGTGCGCTTCCGGGACATGGACAGCTCGGGCGGTCCTCCTTCGCCTTCGAGTACCTGCTGCGTGACGAGCGCTCGGGACGGATCGTGGCGGAGGGACGCACGGTGCAGGTGATGTACGACTACGCGGTCCGCAGGGGCCGTCCCCTGGACCCGGACGTGAAGGCGGCGATCGAGCAGTTCGAGGGACGGACCATCCCGTCCCGGTCTTAGGCGGCCGCGCGCCCGCGCGGCGGCGGAGGGAGGTGCGCGTGGCCAAGGGAAGCGTGGCTGTCCTCGTGGAGAACGACTACCAGGACATGGAAGTGTGGGTGCCTTTGTACCGACTGCGCGAGGAGGGCTACCGGGCGGTGGTGGTCGGGCCCCAGGCGAAGGAATATTCCTCCAAGCACGGCTATCCGATCCGCGCGGAGGTCGCGGCATCGCAGGTGAATGCCGACGATTTCATCGGCGTCGTTGTTCCGGGGGGCTGGGCCCCCGACCGCCTGCGCCAGGACGAGGCGGTTCTCGCGCTCGTGCGCGGGCTCCACGAGAAGAAGAAGATGGTCGCGGCGATCTGTCACGCCGGGTGGGTCCTGGCCTCCGCCGGCATCGTCAGGGGGAAGCGCCTCACCTGCTACCAGGCGATCCGCGACGACCTGCGGCACGCCGGCGCCGAGGTGGTGGACCAGGAGGTGGTGCGGGACGGGAACCTGATCACCTCCAGGAAGCCGGACGATCTTCCGGCCTTCTGCCGCGAAATCGTGAAGGCCCTCCGGGAAGTCTGAGACTGCCGCCTTGGACCCCGGGGACAGCCGGCTCCGCATCGGCGCCTCCTCCTGGAGCGCCCCGTCATGGGAGGGTGTGTTCTATCCGCCCGGCACGCCTCCGTCCGACTACCTGGCCCACTACGCCTCCCGCTACGACACGGTGGAGGTGGACTCCACCTTCTACCGCATCCCCGGCGAGAGGATGGTGGACGCCTGGCGGGACCGCACGCCCCCCGGGTTCGTGTTCGCGGCCAAGTTCCCGCAGACCATCACCCACGAGAAGCTCCTCGAGGGGTGCGCCGAGGAATGCCTCGCCTTCGTGCGCGTGATGGATCGGCTGGGCGACAGGCTCGGCCCGCTGCTCCTGCAGTTCCGCTATTTCCGCAAGGAGGAGTTCCCCGATCCCAACCCCTTCATCGATCGGCTGGAGCGGTTCCTCCCGTCCCTTCCGCGCGGACGGCGGTACGCCGTCGAGGTGCGGAACAAGACGTTCGTGACCGCCCGTCTCCTCGATGTCCTGCGACGGTACGGCGCGGCGCTGGCCCTCATCGACCATCCGTGGTTCTTCGGCGTCGATCAGGTCATGAAGAAAGGGGACGTCCTGACGGCCGATTTCGCCTACATCCGCTGGCTCGGCGACCGCAAGGGGATCGAGGCGAGGACGACGCGCTGGGACCGTCTGATCGTGGACCGCCGGCGCGACCTGGGACGCTGGATCCCGGCGATCCGCGGCCTCCTCGGGCGCGGGACGACGGTCTACGGCTACTTCAACAACCACTACGCGGGGTACGCCGTCGGATCGATCGAGCTGTTCCGGGAGATGTGGCAGGACGCCTGAGAGGAGCGCCGGATCAGGCGGTGCGGCGCGACTTCGGCCTGCGCCGCACGGGTCGCGTGCGGGCCGACAGGGCGCCGATCCCGGCTGTCGCGACCTCCCTGTCCTGCTGGGTCGTGCCGCTGCTGCAGCCGATCCCGCCGACGATCCGGCCGTCCACGAAGATCGGCAGCCCGCCGCCGACGATCATGAACCGGCCCTGGTTGCTGATGTGGATGCCGAAGGCCGGCCGGCCCGGGGCTGCAATCTCGGCGTACTCGTGAGTGGCCCGGCGCGCGCAGGCCGCCGTCCAGGCCTTCGAGACCGCGATGTCGATGCTGCTCAGCTTGGCGCCGTCCATCCGGTTGAACGCCAGCAGGTGGCCCGCGTCATCGACCACCGCGATGTCCATGGGCACACCGATGGCCGCGGCCCGGCGAACCGCCGCCGCCAGGATGAGGCGGGCGCCCTGGAGCGTGAGACGGGGACTGTTCCGGGTGACGAACTCTGGCTTGGCCATGCCACCCCCGGCGCCGCGTGTCCGACTCCCTGACCCTCCTCAGGGGGCAGCGGCCAGAATTTTGACAACGAGTATAGCGCAAGACTGCCGCCGGATTGTGCCCGGCCGCCGCCCGCCGGCGGGCGGGACGACCGCAACCCTTCGGAGATCCTGCGGTTCCGCTTCCCGGCGCGCGTTGCGGGTCCCTGGGCGCGACCCTATATTTCGAGCCGCCAGCCGGGACCCTTCGAGCCCGGCACGGGGGCGGCGCGCGCTGTCGTTGGCCGTTGGCGGTCGGCGTCCGCCTCCCTGGAGAGACCATGAGGCCTCAGGCGGCGCGTCGCCGTCCCGGACCCATCCGCGCGCCCGGTCGCGCCGCGGCCGCCTGCCTCCTCCTGTGCGCCGCCGTGACCGGAGCGCCGCGCGCGCAGAACGCCCCGCCTGCGAACTTCGAGCACGAGGTCAAGGCGAGCTTCGTCTACACCGTCGCCAAGTTTGTCGATTGGCCTCCCGAGGCCTTCGCCGACCCCGGCGCCCCCTTCGTTTTCGTGGTCCTCGGAGACGGTCCCTTCGAGGACTCGCTGGTCCACACCGTGGCCGGCAAGACCGTGAGCGGCCACCCGATCGAGGTCATCGGTGTTGCGGACGAGAAGGACCTCGTCGCGTGCCACGTCCTGTTCGTCGGGCGCTCCGAGGCCCCCCGCGTCGAGGGGGTGATCGGGCGGTTGCACGGCGCCAGCGTCCTGACCGTCGGGGACTTCGAGCGCTTCGCCCAGAACGGCGGCGTCCTGCGGCTGGCGCTCGACGAGAACATGGTCCGCTTCGAGATCAACGTGGATGCCGCCGAACGGGCGCACCTCCGGATCAGCTCCAAGATCCTGAAGCTGGGGAAAGTGGTCCGGGACAGGAAGCACGTGCTGGGGGCGCGGTGATCGCGTTCAAGGACCTGTCGATCAAACGCAAGCTGACGCTCCTGATGATGCTGACCAGCTGCGCGGCGCTTCTTCTGGCCTGCCTCGGGTTCATGACGTACGAGCTGGTCACCATGCGCCAGACGATGGCGCAGGAACTGTCCACCCTCGCGGGGATCATCGCCGACAACAGCACCGCGGCCCTGTCGTTCAAGGATTCCAAGGCGGCGGAGGAGACTCTGGCCACCCTCGGTGCCAAGCAGCAGATCGTGGCGGCGGCGATCTTCGGGCCGGACGACGTCCTGTTCGCGCGCTACCTGCGCCCGGGGGCCGGCGCCGAGTCCATCCCGAGATCACCCGAAGCCGGCGGGTACCGCTTCGAGGCCCGGCGGCTGATCCTGTTCGGACCCGTCCTCATGGACGACGACCGCATCGGCACCGTGTATCTGATGTCCGACCTCAGCCTGATGATGCTGCGCATCCAGCGTTACCTTGTCATCGTCCTCGTGGTGATGGCGGCCTCCGCGATCCTGGCGCTCCTCCTGGCGTCACGGCTGCAGGGGGTCATCTCGGAGCCGATCCTGGACCTGGTCGGCGCGACGCGCCTGGTCGCGATGGAGAAGAACTACGCGGTGCGCGCGCCCCGCCACAGCCGCGACGAAGTGGGGCTGCTGATCGATGGCTTCAACGACATGCTCAGCCAGATCCAGGAGCGCGACCGCGCCCTCGAGGGGGCGCGCGAGGCGCTGGAGCAACGGGTCGAGGAGCGCACGCGCGAGCTGCAGCAGCAGCTCGCCAACATCCAGCTCCTGCGCACGGTGGCGGAGCTGGCGAACGAGACGACGACCATCGAGGAGCAGCTGCAGGCCTGCCTCAACGCCGTCGGCGGCCTGATCGGCTGGCCCGTCGGGCACGTGTACATGAGATCGCAGGACGGGCCCGACCAGCTGGTCCCGATGCAGATCTGGCACCTGGAGGACCCGCGGCGGTTCTCCGCCTTCCGCGAGGCGACCGAGAGGACGATCCTGAGACGCGGCGAGGGTCTGCCGGGCGCGGTCATGGCCACCGGGGAGCCGGCCTGGGTCCGCAACCTCGCCCTGGAAAAGGACTCGCCCCGGGCGCAGGCGGCGCGGGACGCCCGCGTGCAGGCGGGCTTCGCGATCCCGGTGATCGTCGGGGGCGAAGTGGAGGCGGTGCTCGAGTTCTACACCACCCGGGAGCTCGACCGGGACGACAGGCTCCTCCTGGTGATGGCCCAGGTCGGCACGCAGCTCGGACCGGTCATCCAGCGCCGGAGGGCCGAGGTGTCGCTGCGCCGCAGCGAGGAGAAGTACCGCTCGCTCGTCGCCAACATCCCGGACGTCACCTGGACCTCCGACTCGCGGGGCCGCACGGTGTTCATCAGCCCCAACGTGGAGGAGGTCTACGGTTTCACACCGGAGGAGATCAGCGCCGACGCCGGCCTGTGGTTCGGCCGCATCCACCCCGACGACGTCGCCGCCGTGAAGGAGGCCTACCGCGGGCTGTTCGAGCACAACCGGAAGTTCAAGGTCGAGTACCGCATCCAGCGCAAGGACGGCACCTGGATCTGGCTGAACGACAGGACGCTCGGGACCTACCGCAAGGGGTCCGAGACCTACGCCGACGGCATTGTCACCGACATCACCGATCGCAAGCAGGCCGAGCTGGAACTGCACACGGCCAAGGAAGTGGCCGAGCAGGCCAGCCGCTCCAAGAGCGAGTTCCTGGCCAACATGAGCCACGAGATCCGCACCCCGATGAACGGCATCATCGGCATGACCGAGCTCCTCCTCGACAGCCGCATCCGGCCGGATCAGCGCGAGTTCCTGGACATGGTCAAGAGCTCGGCGGACGGCCTCTTGACCCTGATCAACGACATCCTGGACTTCTCCAAGATCGAGGCGGGGCGCCTCGAGATCGAGCCGATCGACTTCGGTCTGCGCGACTGCCTGGACGACACGATGCGGATCCTCGCGGTGCGCGCCCACGCCAAGGGCCTGGAGCTGGCCTGTCACGTCCTCCCGGACGTCCCCGACGCGGTGGTCGGCGACCCGGGGCGCCTGCGCCAGGTGCTCATCAACCTGGTCGGCAACGCCATCAAGTTCACCGAGCGCGGCGAGGTCGTGGTGCGGGTGGAATCCGACCCGCCCGCGCCGGACCGCGTGCAGCTCCGGTTCGCCGTCAGCGACACGGGCATCGGCATACCGCAGGAGAAGCACCGGGCGGTCTTCGAGGCGTTCACCCAGGCGGACGGCTCGACCACCCGCAAGTACGGGGGCACCGGCCTGGGGCTGACCATCTCCTCGCAGCTCGTGGAGCTGATGGGCGGACGGATCGGGTTGGACAGCCAGTTCGGTCGCGGCAGCACGTTCCACTTCACCGTCCGCTTCGGCCTGCAGAACGGCCGGTCGCCCGTGGCCGGGCCGCCGCTCCCGGAGGAACTGCAGAACCTGCCGGTGCTCGTGGTCGACGACAACGCCACCAACCGCCGCATCCTCGAGGAGATGTTCGCGGCCTGGCGCATGAAGCCGGTGACAGTGGACAGCGGAGAGAAGGCCATGGCGACGCTGCGGAGCGCCGCGCGCCGCGGCCGGCCATTCCGCATCGTGGTCCTGGACGCCAACATGCCTGGGATGGACGGGTTCACGGTGGCGGAGCGCGTCCACCGTGATCGGGACCTGCAGGGGCTGGATCTCATCATGCTGACCTCGGGCGGACAGCGGGGCGAAGCGACGCGCTGCCGGGAGGTCGGCATCTCCGCCTACCTCACCAAGCCCACGCGGCGTTCCGAGCTCCTGGATCTGATCATGACCGTGCTCCACCCTCCGGCGGCCGGGGCGCGGCGCAGCCGTCTGATCACGCGCCACACCCTGCGCGAGGAGAAGCGGCGCCTGCGCATCCTTCTGGTCGAGGACAACCCCGTGAACCGTGCGGTGGCGGTGCGCATGCTGGGGCGCCGCGGTCACAAGGTGACGGTCGCCCACACCGGACGCGAGGCCCTCGATCTCACCCGGGCGCACCCCTTCGAGGTGGCGCTCATGGACCTGCAGATGCCCGAAATGGGGGGCCTGGAGGCCACGGCCGCGATCAGGGAGCGCGAGAGGACGACCGGCAAGCACCTGCCGATCGTGGCCATGACGGCCCACGCCATGAAAGGGGACCGGGAGCGCTGTCTCGCGGCCGGCATGGACGGCTACCTTGCGAAGCCGATCCAGGCCAAGGACCTGTTCGAGGCAATTGACGGCGTCCTGAGCCAGAAACCCCTGGAAGAGAACGCTCCCGGACCCGCCACAGCACCGGCCCCCGCCCGGGCGCCCGCCCCGCGCGGCGAGGTGCTCGACCAGAACGCCCTGATGACGCGGCTGGACGGAGACACCAGGCTCCTGGCGGAGATCGTGGAGCTGTTCCTCGGGAGCGCGCCCCGGCTCATGCGGGAGCTCAAGAAGGCGCTCGAGGCGCGGGACGGCGCCTCCGTCGAGCGCGCGGCCCACACGTTGAAGGGGGCGGTCGCAAACTTCGGGGCGCGGGCGGTCTTCGAGGCGACGGTGCGGATGGAGACGCTGGGACACGAGGGAGACCTGACAGGGGCGCTCCGGGCCTGGACGCCGCTGGAGAAGGAGATGGGCCGCCTGAAGAAGGCGCTCGCCAGGCTCGCAGAGGAGCATGCGGCATGAAGATCCTGATCGCGGAAGACGACCCCGTTTCGCGGCGCGTCCTCGAGGCCACGCTCGTCAAGTGGGGCTACGAAGTCACGACCACCAGCAACGGCACGGAGGCCTGGGAAGGGCTCAGCGCGCCGGGCGCCCCGAGGCTGGCCATCCTCGACTGGATGATGCCCGAGATCGACGGCGTGGAGATCTGCCGCCGCGCCCGCGGCCGCCCCGATCAGGGCCCCCTGCACATCATCCTTCTGACGGCGCGCGGCCGCAAGGAGGACGTGATCGCCGGGCTGCAGGCCGGCGCGGACGACTACGTCACCAAGCCGTTCGACCACGAGGAGCTCAAGGCCCGGGTGCAGGTCGGCATCCGCATCGTCGAGCTGCAGACCATGCTGGCGGCCCGGGTCGCCGAGCTGGAGGAGGCCCTGACCCGCGTCCGCCAGCTGCGCGGACTGCTCCCGATCTGCTCGTACTGCAAGAAGATTCGCGACGACCGGAACTACTGGCAGCAGGTCGAGCAATACGTGTCCACGCACACCGACGTGCAATTCAGCCACGGCATCTGCCCGGACTGCTACCGCAAGGTGGTCGAGCCGCAGCTCGACGACGCCCTGCGGGAGCATGGCGCCGTCCGGGATCCGGGGAAGAAGCGGACACGCTCCTAACAGTAGGCGCGGCCCTCCGGGCGATCCGGCGGGCCCGCGGGCGGGTCTCCTCCCTTATCATGGGTGCATGGATGCCGCGTCCCTCCTGGAATCGGCGGCCCGCAGGCGCGCCGGGCCCGCCATCGTCTGCGGACAGACCCGGATCGACTACGCCGGCCTGAAGGTCCTGTCCGGCCGTATCGGCGCGACGCTGAAGGGGCTCGGCGCCTCTCCGGGCGACCGCGTGGCGGCCCTGTTCCCCAACTGTCACCTGTTCCTGGCGGCCTATTTCGGGGCGCTCGAGAGCGGGCTCGTCCTCGTGCCTCTCAACCTCCGCCTCGCGCCGCGCGAGACGCGCGCCATCCTGGAGCACAGCGGGGCGCGCCTGCTTCTGGGGGAGCCCGGTCTCGCGGCGCCCTTCCTCGAGGGCCGGACGATCGCGGACGAGGGGTGGATCGCCGGACCGACCGGGATCGGGGACGAGGGGGCGCGGGCGGCCGCGCCGGCGGATGCCGTGCATCTCTACTACACGAGCGGCACGACGGGCCGGCCGAAGGGTGTCGTCCTCACCCGCGGCAACCTGCAGGCGCACGTGCGGCTCAGCCTCAAAGCACTCGCCTTCGAGGAGCACGACGTGTGGCTGCACGCCGCCCCGATGTTCCATCTCGCCGACGCCTGGGCGGTCTGGACGGCGACGGCGGCGGCCGCGACCCACGTCCTGCTCAAGCACTTCGAGCCGGCCGCGGCCTTCGATCGGATCGAGTCGGCCGGCGTGACGATCACCAACCTGGTGCCGACCATGCTGATGGCGCTCCTGCAGGAGGCGGAGCGGCGGGGGAAGGGCCTGCCGTCGCTGCGTCTCCTCCTGAGCGGCGGGGCGCCGATCGCACCGAGTGTCGTGGCGCGCGTCGAGGAGCGGATCGGCTGCGCGTACGCCCAGACCTACGGGCTGACGGAGACCTCGCCGTTCCTGACGTTCTCGCTCCTCGACGGCGAGGAGCGCCGGCTGCCGGTCGAGGAGCAGCGCCGCCTGCGCTCCCGGACCGGGCGGAAGGCGGACGGCGTCGAGCTGCGGCTCGTGCGTCCCGCCTCGTCGGAGACCTTCGAGGATGTCCCGCCGGACGACGCCACGGTCGGGGAGGTCGTCGTGCGGGGAGCGACCGTGACGCCCGGCTACTGGCGGGACGAAGAGGCGACGCGCGAGGCGTTCAAGGGGGGCTGGTTCCACACCGGCGACCTGGGGACGATCGATCGGCGCGGGTTCGTCAATCTCGTCGATCGCGCCAAGGACGTGATCGTCACGGGGGGCGAGACCGTCTACAGCACCGAGGTGGAGAACGTCCTGTACGAGCATGCCGGGGTGCGCGAGGCCGCCGTGTTCGGGGTACCGGACGAGGTCTGGGGGGAGTCGGTGCGGGCCGCGGTGGTCCTGCGCGACGGGGCCGCCACGGACCCGCAAGCGCTCCTGGCCTTCTGCCGCGAGCGGCTGGCGCACTTCAAGTGCCCCCGCGTCATCGATCGTCTCGAGGAGATGCCGCGCACCGGATCGGGGAAGATCGACAAGAAGAGGCTGCGCGAGCCGTTCTGGAAGGGGCGCGCGCGCCGCATCAACTGAGAGATCTCAGGAAAATCTCCGTGTCCTCCGGCGATTCGGTCTGCCGGCAGCGCGGCAGAGATTCGAGGAACAGGTTGCCGTAGGGGCGCGTCCTCAGGCGCGGATCGAGGACGGCGACGACCCCGCGGTCCTCGCGGCTCCTGATCAGGCGGCCGAACCCCTGGTGGAAGGTGAGAATCGCTTCCGGCAGGGCGGCTTCGGTGAACGGGTCGCCGCCGCGGGCGCGGATCGCCTCGGCCCGCGCCTCGGAGAGCGGGTGGCCGGGCACCTCGAACGGCAGCCGCGTGATGATCACCAGCCTCAGGGCATCGCCCGGGACGTCCACGCCCTGCCAGAAGGTCATCGTCCCCAGGAGCGCCCCCTTCCGGGTCATGCGGAACTGCTCCAGGATCGGCGACGCCTGTCCCGGCTCGTGGCGGAACAGCGCAACACCCGCGAGCGAAGGATCGCGCGCCAGCGCGTCGTGCACGCGCCTTAGGAGCGCGTAGGACGTGAACAGCACGAAGGCGCCGCCGCCGGAGGCGCGGAGCAGCCGCCGGCACGCCTCCGTCACTGCGAGGGCGAACTCCTCCGGCTCGCCCGCCGGGTCGGGCATCGAGGCGGGCAGGTACAGGAGCGCCTGCCTCTCGTAGTCGTACGGCGATCCGAGGATGACCTCCGAGGCCCCGACCACGCCGAGGCGCCGCCGCACGTGCGCGAACGATCCGGCCGCCGCCAGGGTGGCGGACGTGAGGACCACGAGCCGCCCGGCCTCGAACAGACGCGGCCTGAGCACGTGCGCCACCTCGATCGGCGCCGTGTGCAGGCTGGCCCCGCGGCCGCGCCCGTCGCACTCGACCCAGTAGACCGAGTCGGGGAGACGCTGCTCGAGGAAGGCGGTCAGACGCTCCCGCAGATCGCGCGCCCGGGCGCCGAGCGACGCAAAGACGGGCGCCTCGGCGGGGGCCGCCAGGCGGGCCTTCTCCTCGAGCGCCGACTCCAGCTCCTGGAGCGGCTCGCGCAGGCGGTCGGGGAAGACCCCGGCCTCGCGCATCCTGACGAGCAGGGTCGTGGTGTCGGGGGCGCGGCCGGAGGCTGCGCCGTCGCGCTGCAGCCCGGGCGCGCGGGTCCGCACCTCCTCGAAGAACTCCGCGGCGGCGTCCTTGAGACGCGGTCCCATGACGGAGCGGAGCGCGGGTGCCGCTTCCAGCGGGTCGCGGCCGCCCGGTGCCGCCGGTCGGCGGCGCTCGCCGCCGCCGAGATCCTCCAGGAGCCGCGCGACCGATCGGTCCGACACGCTGAACCCGAGCTGCGAGACGACCGATTCTTCGACGCGGTGCGCCTCGTCCAGGATGACGACGGCGTGCGGCGGCAGGATGCGCCCTCCGGTCTTCAGATCGAGGAAGAACAGGGCGTGATTGACGATGAGGAGGTCGGCCTCGCGCGCCCGCGCCAGGTCCCCGCGGTACAGGCAGCTCTCCCAGAACGGCCCGCGCGCTCCCAGGCAGATGTCCCGGTCGCGGCGCACGCGGGCCCAGAGACTCTCCGGAACGGCGAACGGGATCTCCGAGCGCAGGCCCGAGACGGCGGAGCGGGCGTGGCGGGCGAGCGCCTCCGCGATTTGCCCGGTGCGCTCGTCCAGGAGGCCCCCGCGTGTCAGCCGCAGCTCCTCGAGACGCTGCACGCACAGGTAGTTCTCCGAGCCCATGAGCAGGGCGTACCGGAATCTCACGCCCGAGGCCTCCAGGGCCCGTTGCAGAAGGGGCAGGTCCTTGCGGGCCAGCTGCTCCTGCAGCGCGCGTGTGTGCGTGGAGACCACCACCCGGCGCTCCTCCGGCGGCGCCGGGCCCTCGCGGGCGGCCCACAGGATGGCGGGAAGCAGGTAGGCGATCGACTTGCCGATGCCGGTTCCGGCCTCGATCAGGAGATGCCGGCCCGAGGCGAGGGCCGCGGCGACCTCCTGCGCCATGCGGATCTGCTGCGGGCGCGGCTCGAAGGAGGGCAGCGCCCGGGCCAGCGGTCCGGTGGCGTTGAGGAGGCGGGCGACGTCGGCGCCCACCTCAATTCATCCGCGGCACGAGGCGCCGCAACTCAAGAAGCCGTTTCTCGATCTGCGGGGCGTCGGGTGCCTGGGGCGTGAGGACGAGGTACCGTTCGAGGTCGGCCACCGACTCGGCGATCAAGGCGAGCCGGAACTGGATCAGTCCCCGGTCGCGGATCTCCTGCGGACGGTCCGGGTCGATGCAGAGCAGGAGCTGCTGGGTGCGCAGCGCCATGTGGTAGTCGCGCCGCTGCTGGTAGATCCACTTGAGGTTGTTGATCATCCTCTGGAGGATGTCCCGGGTGCGCGCCCGTTTCAGGAGATCCGGGCTGAACGGCACCTGCCCGCCGTACATCTCGAGGAGGAGTGCTCTGCACTCGGCCTCGGTCAGGATGCGGCCGCGGTTGAACGGATCGATCACGACGTCCGGCATCGCGTCCCGACCGATGAGCCGCACCATGAAATGGCCTGGGAAGGCCACACCCGCGAGCCGGCAGCCGATCCGGCGGCCGACCTCGAGATACACCGTCGAGAGGGTGATCGGGATGCCGATCCGGCGATCCAGGACGTCGTTGAGAAACGAGTTGCGGGGGTCGTAGTATTCCTCCCGGTTCCCGCGGAATCCCATCTCCTCGAACAGCAGGTGGTTCAGGTGGGCGATCAGACTGGTGGCACCCTCCCGGCCCCTCATGCGGCGCGCGATCTCTTCGGCCATCCCGTCCAGCCGCGCGAGGTACCGTCCGACGTCCAGGTCGGGATACTCTTCCCGCGCGATCAGAAGGGAGGCGTGCCCCAGGTCGATTGCGTCGTCCGGCAGCGACAGCAGGGCGGCGAACGCCTTGCGTCTCTCCTTCGGATCCTCCATCCCGTCTATCTTACCCGCTCCGGCCCCCACGGTTGACAAGCCGCGGAGCGGCCTCTATTCTCCGCCCGCATGCCCCTCCCGGCACCCCTGACGCTCAGCCTGTTCTACCTGACGTCGTTCGCCGTCCTGGGCGTGTACCTGCCGTACTTCAACCTGTACCTCGAGGGCCTGGGGTTCTCCGGGCTGCAGATCGGTGTGGTCAGCCTGCTCCTTCCCCTGTCGAGCGCCCTGGTCCCGACCGCCGGCGGTGTGCTGGCCGATCGGCTGGGACGGCGCCGGGAGCTCGTCGTCGCGTCGTGTCTCCTGGCGCTCCTGGCGTTCAGCCTCGTCACCGGCGTCCGCGGGTTCGCGCCGATGGTCGCCGTGATCGCGGCGTTCGCCGCGCTGCGGGCGCCCGCGCTGCCGCTGGTCGAGGCGACCGCCATGGAGATCTCCGAGACGGGCGGGCCGCATTACGGCCGCATGCGTGCGTGGGGCTCCCTCGCCTTCATCGCCACGGCCCTCGGAACCGGCCCGCTCGTCGGCCTGCAAGGAGAGCGCGCCGCCGTGCGCCTGGTCATCCTGCTCCTGGCGCTCAACGTCGTGTCCGCGCTCCTCCTCCCGCGCCACACGATCGCCTCCCGCGGGGCGGTGCCCGCCGTGAGCCTCGGACGCTTCGTGCGCCGCCCGGGTGTCCTGCTGTTCCTCCTGGCGTGCCTCCTGTCGCAGGCCTCGCACGGACCGTACTACGTCTTCTACAGCATCTACATGAAGTCATCCGGCTATGCGCCGCAGGCGATCGGCCTTCTCTGGGGTGTGGCCGTCGGCTGCGAAATCGTCGCGATGCTCCTGATGCCCCGTGTCCTGAGACGCTTCGGCACCCTCCCGGTCATGGGCGCCTCGGTCCTCCTGGCGTCCGTGCGCTGGTGGATCTGCGCTATCAGCACGGCCCCGCTGGCGATGACCCTGGCGCAGACGCTGCACGCCGCGACCTACGCGGCCTTCCACGTGGCCGCGGTGACCCACACGCACCACCTGTTCGGGGAGGAGCGCCGCGCCAGCGGGCAGGCGGTCTACGGCTCGGCCACCTACGGGGCGGGGAACGCGCTCGGGATGTTCGCGAGCGGCATCCTGTACGACCGCACGTCCATGGCGCACCTGTTCGGCGGGGCGGCTCTGGTGGCGCTCCTGTCGTGCCTCCTGGTCGCGGCGGCGGCGCGGCGAGAGACCGCTTCAGGATTATAATCACGCCGCGCACCACGGGGGGAAGGCCGATGGCACGAGGCGTCGCGAAGCGCGTCATCCGCGTCGGGCACAGTCCGGACCCGGACGATGCCTTCATGTTTTACGGCCTGGCCTCCGGAAGAGTCCCGACCGGGAACTACACGATCGAGCAGGTCCTTAACGACATCGAGTCCCTCAATCGACTGGCCCTGCAAGGGGAGATCGAGGTCACCGCGGTGTCGATCCACGCCTTCGCCCACCTCGCGGACCGCTACCTGCTCCTGCCGTGCGGCGCCAGCATGGGGGAGGGCTACGGGCCGATCGTCATCGCGCGCCGGCCGATGGATCTCGACGAGCTGAAGACGAAGACGATCGCCGTGCCGGGCCGGCTCACCTCCGCCGCGCTGGCTCTGCGCCTGGCCCTGGGGGAGGTGGCCACGGAGGTCCTGCCGTTCGACGCCATCCTCGAGGCGGTGGCGCGGGGTGAGAAGGAAGCGGGGCTCCTGATCCACGAGGGACAGCTGACGTACGATCGGAGCGGCGTGCACAAGATCCTGGACCTGGGGGAGTGGTGGTTGCGCGAGACGGGCCTGCCTCTTCCCCTCGGCGGGAACGCGATCCGCCGGGACCTGGGCGATCGGACCATCGCGGAGGTCGGCACGCTCCTCAAGACCAGCATCGAGTTCGGCCTGGCGCACAGGCAGGAGGCGCTGACGTACGCCCTGGAGTTCGGGCGGGGGATCGGCCGCCCCCTGGCGGACCGTTTCGTCGGGATGTACGTCAACGACGCAACACTCGACTACGGGCCGCGCGGACGCGCCGCCATCGAGACCTTCCTGCGCCGGGCCCACGAATCGGGCGCCATCCCGCGCCCACCGGCCGTCGAGTTCGCCGCCCTCGGGTCATGACCGTCCCGCGGGACCCGCCGGCCGCCGTGGCCGCCCAGTACCGCGCGGCGCGCCAGGATGCCGTGCTCTCCGACCGCTCGGACCTGGGGCGGCTGCTGGTCTCCGGGAAGGACGCCCTCGATCTCCTGCACCGCCTCACCACGCAGGACGTCCGCTCCCTCGGCCCGGGGCAGGGGACCGCGGCCGCCTTCGTCACCGCCAAGGGGCGGCTCATCGACTGGGTCACCCTGCACTCCCTGGAGGACCGGCTTCTCTGCCTGACCGGTCCGGGGCGGAGCATCGCCGTCGCCGACTACATCGACCGGTACACGTTTCGTGAGGAGGTCAAAGTCGAGAACGCCGACCGCTCGCACGGGACTCTCGGCCTGTTCGGCGCGCGGGCCCGGGAGCGCGTGGCGCGCCTGTTCGGGGAATCCGCCGCGGAGCGTCCGCTGCACCACCCCGTCCAGGTCCGGCTGGCGGGCGCCGAGGCGGTGCTGGCGCGCACCTTCCCCCTCGCCGGCGACGGCTACCACCTGACCGCGCCGGCCGGGGCGCTGCCCGCCCTGCGCGCCGCGATCCTGGAACGCTCCACCGGGCTCATCGAGGCGGACCAAGCCTGTCTCGAGATCCTCAGGATCGAGGCCGGCCTTCCCGCGGCGGGCCGGGAGCTGACGGAGGACTACAATCCCTGGGAGGCTCGACTGAACGACGCGATCTCACTCAACAAAGGGTGCTACGTCGGGCAGGAGGTGGTAGCACGGCTGAACACCTACAAGAAAGTCTCCAAGTACCTGGTCCGGCTGCGCATCGAATCGGGCGTCCCGGCTCCGGGGGCGCGGCTCGTGGGGCAGGGAGACGAAGCGATCGGGACGCTGACGAGCGCCGCCGCCGTGCCGGGAGAGGACCGAGTCCTCGGCCTGGGGTACGTGCGCGACGAGGAGGCCGCGGACGGCCGGGAGATCGCGATCGTCGACGGCGATCGGCGCTTCCGGGCGATCGTTCTCGGGCCCGCGCGTTGAGAAGGACACGGCGCGCCGCGCTCCTCGTCATCGGGCACGGCAGCCGCGTGCGCGCCGCCAACCGTCTGCTGCGTGACATCGCCCGCCGGCTGCGCGGCCGCTTCCCCGGCCGCATCGTCGAAACCTGTTTCCTGGAGGCATGCCGTCCCGACGTCCCGTCCGGGATCGAAGCGTGCGTCCGGAAAGGGGCGACGCGAATCCTCCTGGTCCCTTACTTCCTCTATCTGGGCGGTCACGTCAAACGCGACCTGCCGCTCCTGGCCGCGCGCGCCCGGAGGCGCCACGCGGGCGTGAGCGTCAGGATCGCCCCGCATCTCGGGGGAGACGAGCGTCTCGTGTCGGTCGCGGCCGACCGGGCGCGGCGGGGGCTCCGCTCGTCCCGCTGGACGTGAAGCGGGCGGCGCCGCGCGCCGTGCTATCATGTCCGGCCCCGATCGATCCTGAGCCGCGCGGGACGGTTGTCTTCGGTACTGATGCGGGGAGACGAGCGTTCGATGCAGACGACGAAGAGCGCTGACCCATCCGGCGAAGGAGCCGGGACCGCGTCCCGGCCGAGGGATGTCGTGATCCTCGGGTCGGGCTGCGCGGGACTGACGGCGGCGATTTACGCCGCGCGCGCCAACCTGAAGCCGCTCCTGGTCGACGGCCACGAGGCGGGCGGCCAGCTGGGTCTCACGACCGGCGTGGAGAACTTCCCGGGCTTCCCGGAGGGGATCCTCGGTCCCGAGCTGATCGAGAAGATGCGCCAGCAGGCGGCGCGCTTCGGGACCGAATTCCTGACCGGCGCGGCCAAGGCCGCGGACCTGTCGCGGCGGCCGTTCCGCCTGACGATCGACGGTCACGGCGACCTGCTGACCCGCACCCTCATCATCGCGACCGGGGCGTCCGCGCGCATGCTCGGCCTCGAGTCGGAGAAGAGGCTCCTCGGCCACGGCGTCTCGACCTGCGCCACCTGCGACGGCTTCTTCTTCCGCGGCAAGGAAATCGCCGTCGTCGGCGGCGGCGATTCGGCGATGGAGGAGGCGGGCTTCCTGTCGAAGTTCGCGACGAAGGTCACCGTCGTGCACCGCCGCGATGCGCTGCGGGCCTCGAAGATCATGCAGGACCGCGCCCGCAAGAACCCGAAGATCTCCTTTCTCCTGGACATGACGGTCGAGGAGGTGCTCGGGAGCGGCAAGGTGGAGGGGATCCGCCTGAAGAACCACAAGACAGGCAAGGGGAGCGATCTTTCGATCGACGGTCTGTTCGTCGCCATCGGACACGTCCCGAACACGCGGATCTTCAAGGGGCAGATCGAGCTCGACAAGGCCGGGTACATCGTCACCAAGGGGAGCAGCAGGACCAGCCTGCCCGGTCTGTTCGCGGCGGGGGACTGCCAGGACCATGTCTACCGACAGGCGGTCACGGCGGCCGGCAGCGGCTGCATGGCGGCCATGGACGCGGAGCGGTTTCTCGAGGCCGAAGGACACTGACGGCCATAACGGTCACGGAGGGGACCGTGAGCGACCTTCTCGAAGAGCTTCTCGATTCAATCGATCGCGCGCTCGTTCTCCTGAAGGCCCGTCCGGAGGCGCGCTACAGCGGGGACATCGAAAACCTGCTGCGGGTCAGGCGCATCCTGGAGGGGCTGGACCCGGAAGAGATCGAAGCCCTCCTGGAAGAAGAAGAGGAAGAGTAGGACGGGGGAAGGCTGGTGCCGGAGGCGGGATTTGAACCCGCATGCCTTTTGGGCGCCACCCCCTCAAGATGGTGTGTCTGCCAGTTCCACCACTCCGGCACGACGGGGCAAGAATAACAGAGGAACGCTTACTTAGTAGCCGGGCTCTTAGACGGGCTCGGCTGCCCGGCCGGCGGAGCGGGTGCCGCCCCCTTCTCCTTCTCTCCCCCGGCCGAAGGCTGCGCCGGTGCCGTACCCGAAGATGCCGGGGCGCCGCCTTTGGCCGGCGCCGCGGGGGAGGGGACCGGGGCCTGCTCCAGGACCGACCCGCTGCGGCGCGAACCGAGGATCGCGAGGCTGAGCGAGGTGATCATGAACAGCACGGCCGCGATCGTCGTCGCCTTGGTGAGCACGGTCGCGGCACCCCGGCTCCCAAGGGCGGTCTGGCTGCCGCCGCCGCCAAACGCGCCGGCCAGGTCGGCCGCCTTGCCGCTCTGCAGCAGGACCACCATGATGAGCACGAAGCAGACGATCACGTGCAGAACGATCAGGACGACTGCCAGCATGTCTTCCGCGTCTCCTACCGAAGGTCGCTACCCTAGCACAGTCCCGAGGATGCCCGCAATCCCGCCTCGGACACACTCCTAAGACCGCGCCCGGAACGCGGCGATGCGGGCGAACTCCTCGACCTTGAGCGAAGCGCCGCCGACCAGGACTCCGTCAACGCCAGGCGTGGCCATCAGCTCGTCGACGTTCCGGGGCGTGACGCTCCCGCCGTAGAGGATGCGGACCCCCGACGCCGCGTCCTTGAAGAGCGCGCGCAGCTCGCGGCGGACCACCGCGTGCATCTCCGCCGCCTGCGCCGTGGTGGCGGCCTGTCCCGTGCCGATGGCCCACACCGGCTCGTATGCAATCTGAAGACGCGAGGCTTCTTCTGGGGCTGTGTCCTCCAGGGCGAGCGCCAGCTGCGATCGGACCACCGACGCGGCCCGGCCGGCGGCGCGCTCCGCCTCGTCCTCGCCCACACAGAGGATCGGTCGCAGCCCGGAGCGCAGCGCGGCCCTTATCTTCAAGCCCGCGATGCGATCGGTCTCCTCCAGGTGCCGCCGCCTCTCGGAGTGGGCCACCAGGACGTACGTGACCCCGCATTCCTGCAGCATCACGCCGGAGATCTCCCCGGTGTACGGGCCCTCGTCCTCCCAGGACAGGTCCTGCGCCGCGAGCGTGATGGCGCTTCCCTTCAGGAGCGCCGCGACCGCCCACAGCGCGGTGTACGGCGGAGCGAGGGCGACGTCGCGATCGGAGGGGGAGCCCAGGCGGGGAAGCAGGGAGCGCACGTGGGCCTCCGCCTCGGACGCGGTCATGTTCATCTTCCAGTTCCCGAAGACGAGCGGCCGCGTCTTTGGGGTCATCGCGGCCGGTCTTCGTCGCGCGGCTTCGTCGCGCGGCGCGACTTTCGCTGATCGGACAGGGGCGGGGCTCCCGTGTCGCCGGGAGTCTCCACCAGGGCCGCGACCCCGGGCAGCTCGATCCCCGACAGGAACTCGAGGGAGGCGCCGCCTCCCGTCGACAGGTGCGAAAAGGACGGGGCGAGACCAAGCCGGTTGATGGCCGCGATCGAGTCGCCGCCTCCCACCACGCTGAAGGCCTTGGCCGCCGCGATGGCGCGCGCCAGGGCGCGCGTCCCCTCGTCGTAGGGCGGCACCTCGCACAGGCCCAGGGGGCCGTTCCAGAACACCGTGCGCGCCGGGCCGACCGCCTGCGCGTACGCCTCGCGG
>JBGPED010000029.1:0-19930 GCA_041482595.1 Acidobacteriota bacterium | reverse complement strand
GTGTTTGCTGCGCACCTCGGTTCGCGTCATGCCAAGCGAACGATCTGCGTGCGTGACCACATTGGCCGCATCGAGCGGCCGGGTGAAGCTCGGCCAGCCGGTGCCCGACTCGTACTTGTCGAGCGACGAGAACACAGGCTCGCCGGAGACGACGTCCACGTAGATACCGTCCCGGTGGTTGTCCCAGTACTCGTTCCTGAAGGCCGGCTCGGTCCCTTCGCGCTGCGTGACCTGGTACTGCTCCGGCGTCAGGCGCTTGCGGATCTCTTCGTCGGATGGCCTGGCATACGTCTTCATCTTGTCTCCTTCCCATCGGGGCGCGGGGACAACGGCCTGCGGGCCGGCCGCCTCTCCGCTGCGCGCGCAGGCGGCCAGGGCGAGCAGGGCAACACCCAGCACGGTGGTGATCAGAATCCGGCAGGACTTCGAAAGCATCATGATGACGGTGAGATGAAGACGGCCATCGCTTGGATTCATCCCGGTGGACTCAATTTAGCGCAAGCCAGGCCGCCCGGGCAAACCGTGAGGCGGGCGCCTGCGGTCCTGAAATAGCGTAGCATCGGAGACATGCACAAGAGAGAGCGGGCCCTCCTCGCCGGCGTCCTCGGTCTCCTCTTCGCCGCCTGCGGCGGGACGCGCGACCCGTCCCTGATCATCGTCTCGGGCCACGTCGAGGCGACGGACGTGAGGGTCGCCGCCAAGGTCGCCGGCCGGCTGCAGACTTTTTCCCTGGAGGAAGGGGACCGCGTCACGGCAGGACAGGAGCTGGCGCGCATCGACGATGTGGACGTGAGGCTCGCGCTCGACGCGGCGCGCGCCGACCGCGGCCAGGCCGAGGCCGACCTCCGGCTGCGGGTGGCCGGGGCCCGCGAGGAGGACATCGCCGAGGCGGAAGCGCACGTCGCGCAGGCCGAGGCGGACCTGGCGGGTGCGCAGCGCGAGCTCGACAGAATGCAGGAGTTGCTGGACTCGGGATCCGGGACGACCAAGGCGCGCGACGACCTGAAGACGCGTCGCGACATGGCCGCCTCGGCCCTGCAGGCGGCGCGCGAGAGGCTGAGGCGGCTGCGCGCCGGCAGCCGCAGGGAAGAGATCGACGCCGCCCGCGCGCGTCTCGCCTCCGCCGACGCGCGGGTCGCCCAGCTCGAGCAGCAGCTCAAGGACACGGTCATCACGAGCCCTCTCGCCGGGGTCGTCACCGAGAAGCTGGTCGAGCGGGGCGAGCTTCTGATGGCGGGGGCGGCGCTCGTGGTCGTGACCGACCTGCAGGACGCCTGGCTGACGGTCTATCTCGGCGAGCCGGACCTGGCGCGCGTGCGCCTCGGCCAGGAGGCGGAGGTCGTGACGGACGACGGCCAGAGGAGGACCGGGACGATCTCGTTCATCTCCTCGGAAGCCGAGTTCACGCCGAAGAACGTCCAGACGCGCGACGAGCGGGTGAAGCTGGTCTTCAAGTCGAAGATCCGGCTGCAGAACTCGGACGGCCTGTTCAAGCCCGGCCTGCCGGCCGAGGCGCGGCTGCGCGCCGCCGGGCCGGCCCGTTGAGCGGGGAGGCGGGAGCACCCCCCGAGGGAGGCGGCGAGTCGAAGGTCGCGCCCGAGGCGATGGTCGTCCTCGAGTCGATGACCCGCCGCTACGGCGGCGTGACGGCGGTCGACTCGCTCTCCCTGCGCGTGGAGCGCGGCGAGATGTTCGGCCTCATCGGGCCGGACGGCGCCGGCAAGACGAGCACGCTCAGGGTCGTGCTCGGTCTCCTGGCGGCGCATGGCGGGCGCGTCCTCACGTGCGGTCTCGACCCGTTCCGGCAGAGGCGGGCGGTCTCCCGCAAGGCCGGCTATCTGCCGCAGCGCTTCTCCCTTTACGGCGACCTGTCGGTGGACGAAAACGTCGGCTTCTTCGCCGACGTCCACGGCGTGGGCGGCTGGAAGGCGCGGCGTGACGAGATCCTGGAGATGCTGCGGCTCGCGCCGTTCCGCGCGCGTCTCGCCGACCAGCTGTCGGGCGGCATGAAGCAGAAGCTGGCGCTCGCCTGCACCCTGATCCACACGCCCGATCTTCTGGTCCTGGACGAGCCGACCACCGGTGTCGACCCGGTGTCGCGGCGCGACTTCTGGAAGATCCTGGTGCGGCTGCAGCGCGACGGGCTGACGATCCTTTTGACCACTCCGTACCTGGACGAGGCCGAGCGCTGCCAGAGGGTCGCCCTCCTGGATCGCGGCCGCCTGCTCGCCCTCGACTCGCCGGACAGGCTGCGCCGTCTGACGCGCGGGGCCACGCTCGAGGTCCTGGCGAAGCCGCGGCGCCGGGCGGCGGAGATCCTCGCGGCGATGGGCGACGTCACCGACGTCGAGACCTTCGGCGAGCGTCTGCACGTCAGTCTCGCCGGGGTGCCGCCCTCGGAGGGCGCAGCGGCGGCCGAACGGATCTCCGCGGCCCTCTCCGCCGCCGGCGTCGCAGTCGAATCGGCCCGGTCGACCCTGCCGACCCTGGAAGACGTCTTCATCGCGCGGATCCGCGAGGCCGAATCCCGGCGCGGCGCGCTCAACGAGGTCTCCCCATGAACCGTTCCGCCGCACTCTTCGTGCTCCTGCCGGCCCTGGCCGGCGCGCTCCTGGTCGCTCTCCCCTGCGCCGCAGCACAGCAATCGTCGCCGCCGCCCGCGGCTTCCGGCCCCGGCCCGGCCACGCTGCATCTCAGCCTGGCCGAGACGATCGATCGGGCCCGCGCGTCGTCTCCGCGGCTCGGCCAGCTCCGGGCGCTGCGCGACGCCTCGGACGCGGTCATGCACGGGGCGAAGGCCGAGAGGCTCCCCCTGGTCGACGTGACCGCCTCGTACACGCGCTACTCGGGGGTGCCCGAGCTCGTGGCACCGTTCCCGCCGCCCGCCGGGCCGACCACCATCTTCCCGAACCTGCCAAATTCGTACGCCTCGCGCCTGGGCGTGTCCGTGCCGCTTTACACCGGCGGCCGTCTGGCGCAGCAGGTGGTCGCCGCGGGCCGCGAACACGACGCCGCCGAGAAGGACCTCGCCGCCGGGGCGGCCGACCTGGTCCTCGATACGACGGCCGTGTACTGGGACCTGGTGACCGCGATCGAGAGCGAGCGCGTCCTTAGCGAGGCGGTCGCGTCGTACGAGGCGCACCTGAAGGACGCGGGCAACCGCAAGCGGCTCGGGATCGCCTCCCACAGCGAGTTCCTTGCCGTGCAGGTCGAGCGCGACCGGGCCGAGCTGGCGCGCCTGCGGGCGGCCAACGAGGTCGAGGTCGTCGGCGCCAACCTCT
Source organism: Acidobacteriota bacterium (assembly GCA_041482595.1). Lineage (GTDB taxonomy): Bacteria > Acidobacteriota > Polarisedimenticolia > Gp22-AA2 > Gp22-AA2 > Gp22-AA3. Next base: position 16,649 of record JBGPED010000029.1, on the reverse strand, counting down.
CTCGGATCCTCGGCCTGCCCACAGGCACGCGCATCGAGCCTCACGACCCGCTCGACGGCCCGGCCCCGGCGCAGGAGGCAACACCGGACCTGATCGGGGCGGCCCTGGCGGCGCGCCCCGAGCGCGCGGCGCTCAAGGCCCGCATCGACGCCGCCGACGCGCGGGCGCGCGCGGCCCGCGCCGACCGTCGGCCGCAGGCGCGCTTCGGGGCGGGGTACGACTACGCCAACCCGAACCGCCGCATCCTGCCGCCCGTCGACCGCTGGCAGGATTCCTGGGACGTCTCGGTCACGCTGTCGTTCCGCGTTTTCGACGGCGGCCGGACCGCGGCGGCCGTGGCGCAGCGCTCCGCCCAGGCGGAGGCGGCGCGGCAGCAGCTCGACGACCTGGAGCGGCGCATCCGCTACGAAGTGACCGAGCGCGCCCTCGATCTGAAGACCGCCGCGGCCGCGGTCGAGGTCGCGGCGCGCAACGTGGAGGCGGCGCAGGAGAGCCGGCGCGAATCGGCGGACCGGTACCGCGCCGGTCTCGTTCCCTCCTCCGAGCTGCTCGACGCCGAGGTCGCGCTCCTGCGCGCCGGTCTCGACCGGGCCGAGGCCCAGGCGAAGCTCCGCCTGGCGCAGGTCGCCCTCGACCGGGCCGTCGGCAGGTGACGGCATGGGCCACCCGGTCGAGACGGTCGAGCTGACCAAGCGCTTCGGCAACTTCACCGCCGTCGACCGGCTGACCCTGGCGGTCCAGGAGGGGGAGATCTTCGGCCTGCTCGGCAGCAACGGCGCCGGCAAGTCGACCGCCATCCGCATGCTGTGCGGTCTCCTGCGGCCCAGCGCCGGGCGGGCGCTCGTGCTCGGCGTCGACGTGTCCCGCGATCCCGAGAGCGTCAAGCGCGGCATCGGGTACATGAGCCAGCGGTTCAGCCTGTACGACGACCTCAGCGTGTCGCAGAACCTGCGCTTCTTCGGCGGTGTCTACGGTTTGCGCGGGGCGGTCCTGGCGGAACGGGAGAGAAGTGCTCTGGAGATGGCCGGTCTCGGTGGCAAGGAGGATCTCCTGACGCGCTCCCTGCCCGGCGGCTGGAAGCAGCGGCTGGCGCTCGCCTGCGCGGTGCTGCACCGGCCGCGCGTCCTGTTCCTGGACGAGCCGACCGGGGGGGTCGATCCAATCTCCCGGCGGCAGTTCTGGTCGCTCATCGACACGATGGCCGATTCAGGGGTCACGATCATCGTCACGACGCACTACCTCGACGAGGCGGAGCACTGCGGCCGCATCGCCCTCATGCACGACAGCCGCCTGGTCGTCCTCGGCACGGTCGGACAGCTCAAGGAGGTCTTCGCCGGGCGCGCCGTGCTCGAGGTCGTCTGCCCCAACTACCTGCAGGCCCTCAGCACCTTCGAGGCGTGCGACTGGGTGCTGGAGGCGTCGGTGTTCGGCACCCGCATCCACCTTGTCGTGCGCGACGCCGAAGAGGGGCGCCGGCGCGCGCTCGATCTCCTGCAGGAGCAGGGGAACGTCCCCGCCGGGGTGGAGCGGATCATCCCGTCGCTCGAGGACGTCTTCATCCACTCCATCGAGATGACCGGGCCGGCGGGCGCCCCCGGCGGGGCCGCGGCGTGAGGAAGATCTGGGCGGTGGCGCTCAAGGAAGTCCGGCAGACGGCGCGCGACCCGCTGTCGCTGACCATGCTCCTCGGCGTGCCGCTGTTCATGCTCCTCCTGTACGGCTACGCCCTGAACCGCGACGTGAGGCACGTGCCGACGGCGGTGCAGGACCGGGACCGGTCGACCGCCAGCCGCGATCTCATCGCATCGTTCGTCAACTCGACCTGCTTCGACCGCGTCGCCGACCTCGAGCCGGGCGCCAATCCCGAGCGGCTGACGGAACGGCGCCTGGTGAAGGCGGTGCTGATCGTCCCGGAGCGCTTCGCCGTGGATCTCGCCTCGGGGCGGACGGCCCGCGTGCAGATCCTGCTGGACGGCACCGACGCGGCGACCGCCTCCACCATCCTCGGGTACGCGGCGTCGCTCGTGGCCGAGACCAACGTCGAGATCGTGCGCCGCGCGCTCCTCGGCGCCGGGGCGGGCGAAGTCGAGGCGGTGCGCTACGAGCCGCGCGTCTGGTACAACCCGGAGCTGCGCTCGACCAACTTCCTGGTCCCCGGCCTGATGGGATTCATATTGATGATCACCGCCGTCCTGTCCACGGCGCTGTCGGTCGTGCGCGAGAAGGAGCGCGGCACGATGGAGCAGCTCCGGGTGACCTCGCTCCGCCCCGGCCAGCTCATCCTCGGCAAGGCGCTCCCCTACCTCGGCATCTCGCTTCTCGCCAGCGCCGTCATCATCGCCGCGGCGCGCCTGCTGTTCGGCGTCGAGGTGCAGGGACCCTACGGCGCCCTGTTCGTGGCGACGCTCGCGTATCTCGTCGGCGCTCTCGGGTTCGGGCTCCTGGTCTCGTCGATCTCCGACTCACAGGCGATGGCGTTTCAGGTGGGGACGCTGACCTCGATGCTGCCGGCGATCTTCCTGTCGGGGTTCATCTTTCCGATCCACTCGATGCCTGTCGTCCTGCAGTGGATCACCTACGCGGTCCCGGCGCGCTACTACCTGACCGTGCTGCGCGGCATCATCCTGAAGGGGGCCGGTCTCGCGCCGTTCGGCGAGCCGATGCTGTTCCTGTCGATCTACGCCGCGGCGGTGCTCGGCCTGGCGTACGTCCGCCTGTCGAGCCGGGAGCCCCTCGCATGAACGTGCTCCTGCGCGTCCTGCTCAAGGAGTTCATCCAGCTGCGCCGCGACCGCCGGATGATCCCGGTCCTGATCATCGGGCCTTTGATGCAGCTCCTGGCGCTCGGCTACGCCGCCAACACCGACGTCACGGACGTCCCGACGCTGCTCGTGGACCTCGACCGCACCGCCGCCAGCCGGTCCCTCGTGGACCGCTTCGTCGGCTCGGGGTATTTCGAGATCGTCGGGTCGGAGGACAGTGTCGACGCCATCGACCCCTGGCTCCTGCGCGGGCGGGCCCAGGTGGCGCTGGTGATCGGGGCGGGATACGGCGAGGCGGTCGAGGGCGGGCGCGCCCCCGGCGTGCAGGTCATCGCCGACGGCAGCGACGCCTCGAGCGCCGTGCAGGGGCTCGGGTACGCCTCGCGCATCATCGCCGGCATGGGGGCGGAGCGGCTGCGCGACGCGCTCCAGTCCGCGGCGCGTCTTGCGGTGCAGGCGGGACGGCCCCCCGGGATCGTCCGCTTCGGGACCGTCGAGCTCGTCCCGCGGGTCTGGTACAACCCCGACCTGAAGAGCCGCTGGTTCTACGTGCCGGCGATCCTCGCCCTCACGCTGATGCTCACGACCATGATCCTGCCCTCGATGGCGGTGGTGCGCGAGAAGGAGATCGGCACGCTGGAGCAGATCATCGTCACGCCGATCCGCTCCTGGCAGCTCATCCTCGGGAAGCTGATCCCGTTCGGCCTCATCGGCATTCTGGACATGGTGCTGGTCACCCTGCTCGTCGTGTTCCTGTTCGGCGTGCCGCTGCGCGGCTCGTTCGCGGTCCTCCTGCTCCTGACGATTCCCTTCCTGATGACCACGCTGGGCCTGGGCCTTCTTGTCTCGACCCTGGTGAGCAACCAGCAACAGGCGATGATGGGCTCGGTCTTCTTCCTGATGATCCCGATGATCTACCTGTCGGGCCTGATCTTCCCGATCGAGAACATGCCGATCGCGATCCAGTACGCCACCGTCGGCATCCCGCTGCGCTACTACAACAACGTCATCCGCGGCGTCTTCCTGAAGGGCTCGGGGCTCGCGGTGCTGTGGCCCGAGCTCGTGGTCCTCACCGCCTTCGGCCTCGCCGCCATGGCGCTGGCCGCGCTGCGCTTCCGCAAGCGCCTCGACTGACGACCGAGCCCGGGGCCGGCGTTGACTCGGCCAGGGGGGCGGTCTATCATCCCCGTCGATTCCGTCAGCCAGAGCACACGCTTCCCGCGGAGAGGTGTCCGAGTGGCTGAAGGAGCACGCTTGGAAAGCGTGTGTGGGGGAAACCTCACCGTGGGTTCGAATCCCACCCTCTCCGCCATACTCCCCCCGGCCTCAGCCCGCGATCCAGACTGACGCGCCTCTACTTGCCCTGAAGATGGGCCTCCAGGAACCAGAGATCCTTGTCCAGGGCGCGGGACACCTCGGTGAACAGGTCCGAGGTCGTCGGATCGCCGAGATCGGCCGACTCCTTGATCGCGGCGCGCGTCGAGGCGCAGAGCCTGGCGATCTGACCGACGAGACAGCGCACGTGCTCCGTCCCGCCCACGGCGTTCAGATCGTATTCTCCGAGGCTCGAGCCTTTCGCCGACTGGCGCGTCGTCCCCGCCGCCACCCCGCCCAGGGTCACGACGCGCTCCGCCAGCAGATCGCAACCCTCCTCGACCCGCTCGGCGATGTCGTCGAACAGCTCGTGCAGCTGGATGAAATCGGTGCCCTTGACGTTCCAGTGCGCGTGCTTGGTCTGGTTGAACAGATCGATCATGTCGGCCAGACGCTGGTTCAGGACGGCGATCAGCGACAGCCGCGCGGGCGCCTTGATCTCGATGGCGGTCTCGAACAACCTGTGATCGCTCGCGGTCTTCATGTGGACCTCCTTTGGAAGAACGTCACTCCTGGACGAATGTACCGCGTTTCAGGTCCACGAGCGCCTGCTCGATCTCGGCGCGCGTGTTCATCACGAACGGGCCGTAGCGGACGATCGGCTCGTTGAGCGGCTTGCCGGAGACGAGCAGGAAGCGCGCCGGCTCGGCGCCGGTCGTGACGCGGACCTCGTCGCCGTCGCCCAGGACGACGAGACGCGGCTCGTGGACCGTGACCTTCTCGTCGCCGGGGCCGGGGAAGGTCGCGCTTCCCTGGTAGACGTAGGCGAACGCCGTGTGCCCGGACTCGATCCGCTCGCGGTAGGTGCTCCTGGGCGGGACGAGGACGTCGAGATAGATCGGATCGGCGGCGATGTCGGTCACGGCGCCCCGCACGTCACCTGCCGTCCCGGCCACCACCCTGACACGGGCGCCGTCCCGGGTGTCGAACTCGGGGATGCGGTCCGAGCGCACGTCCTGGTAGCGCGGCCGGGTCATCTTGACCCTGGCCGGCAGGTTCACCCACAACTGGAAGCCGGCGATCCCCTCCGGGCGGACCTGCGGCATCTCCTCGTGCATGATGCCGCGCCCGGAGGTCATCCATTGGATGTCCCCGGCGCCGATGCTGCCGGCGTTCCCGAGGGTGTCCTTGTGGCGCACCGCGCCTGACAGGACGTAGGTGACCGTCTCGATCCCCCGGTGGGGATGCAGCGGGAACCCCGCCTCGTAATCGCGCTTGTCGTGCGACCCGAAGTCATCGAAGAGCAGGAACGGGTCGAGGTAGTCGACCTCCCTTGTCGCGATGCTCCGCTTCAGCCGGACTCCCGCCCCCTCGAGCACCGGCTGCGGCTCGATGATCGACTGCACGCGTCTCGTTCCGGTCGCTTTCATTTTCGTCGTCTCCTCAGCCCCGCCGTGAAATCCTGCTGACGGTGCACCCCCGCCCCGGGATTCACGCTCCAGGCGCGGAAAATTCCCCGCCCGACCAACTCTCGTGTCCTTTGATATGCCGCGCCGCATCCCGCCGATATCTTCGTTGACAATCCACCGTTTTAGGGCATCTACAACACTCGCACCGTGAAAATTGCCCTGCTCCACCGACTCTCGACTCAATTCGGGTCAAGGCGCCGCTCGATGGAACACTGGGGGCATCAGAGGGTTTGTCCGGGGCCGACCGCAGCGCTGTCCCTGCTCATTTTCATTCTGGTCGCCGCCCCGGTCTCCGCCCAGTCGTCCCTGAAATCGCGCCGGGACATCGCGACCGGCAACCATCCGGTCGGAGCGATCGCCGTCGATTTCGACGGAGATGGCATCCTCGACGTCGTCAGCGTCGACCAGCTCGACGACACCCTGGGTCTCGTGAAGGGGTTCGGCGACGGCACGTTCCGCCGGGTGAGGGGGCTGGCGGTCGGGTCGCTCCCATCGGCCGTGGCCTTCGCGGACACCAACGGCGACGGTCTTCCCGATCTGATCACCGCGAACCTCCGGAGCCAGGAGGTCACCGTCAACCTGAACGACGGTCACGGCGGCTACGGCGCGAAGATCAGCAGCCAGGTGCTCGGGACCACGATGTCCGGCATGGCCGTGGGCGACTGGAACGGCGACGGCAAGATCGACGTCGCCGTGATCGCGGGCTCCCTGAACACGCTGGTCGTGATGACCGGTGACGGTGCAGGGCATTTCGGCACGCCACTGCAGTATACCGTCGGGACGTACCCGAAGCTGGTGGTCACGGCGGATTTCAACCGGGACGCCAAGGCCGATCTGGCGGTCGTCAACAACACCTCCGCTTCGATCCAGATCTGGCGCGGCGACGGCACCGGGCAATTCACGCTCACGACGACGCTCGCCACCGGGACCGGGACCTCGCCGCAGGGACTGACCGCGGGCGATCTGGACAACGACGGCGACGCGGACCTGGTGGTCTGCAACTACGGCACCGACACGGTCGGCGTGTACCTCAACAACGGCAGCGGCGGCTTCGGGAGCCCGACCCTGCTGTCGCCCGGGTTCGGGCCGCGGGCGGCGGTCGTCGCCGACGTCAACAAGGACGGCAAGCCCGACCTCTTCGTGACCCTTTCCAAGGTGAGCGGCGTCGGTCAGGCGGCGACGTTCCTCGGCAACGGCACGGGAGGCTTCGGGGCGCCGTCGGTCGTCAACACCGGGCCGGTCCCGAACACCGCGACGCAGGGCGATTTCAACCAGGACGGCAACCTCGACCTGGTCACGGTCAACCTGACCGGGAACACCCTGTCGATCCTGCAGAACACGGGCTCGGGCGCGTTTCTCCTCGGGAGCAAGGTGGCGCTCGCAAGCGGCGCCTACCCGCAGGGCGTCGTGGCGGCCGACCTGAACAGGGACGGCAGGCCCGACCTGGCCTCTGCCAACCAGGCGCAGGGCAACGTCAGCGTCGCCTACGGCGACGGGGCGGGCGGCTTCTCGGCGCCGAGCTCCCCCGTGCGGACCGGCACCACCCCGACCGCCATCGTGGCCGCCGACTACAACCGCGACGGCAACGTCGACCTGGTCACGGCCAACAACGGCACAAATGACATGACGTACCTCCAGGGGAGCGGCACCTCGTTCGGCACCTACTCTTTCACGACCGGTTGCACCGGCCCCGTCTCGATCGCGACGGACGACATCTCGGGCGATCTCCTGTCCGACCTCGCCGTGGTCTGCGAGGGATCGAGCCAGATGTGCACGAGGCGCGGAACCGGATCGAGCGGCAACGGCGCCTTCGGCGCCTCGGTCTGCACTCTTCTGGGCGGAATCCCGACCGACCTGACCCTCGGCAATTTCAACGGAGACGCCTTCGCGGACGCGGCCATCAGCTTCAGCGCCCTGGGCTCGGTTTCGGTCGCGCTGTCGAACGGCGCGGGGGGCGTGAGCGGCACTCCGGCCTCCATTCCCGTCGGCCTGCAGCCCTTCGGAATGGCCACCGGCGACGTCAACGGCGACGGTGTCGTGGACATCGTGGTCACCAACAGCGGCAGCAATTCGATCACCGTGCTCTTGGGCGGCGGCACCGGAGCGCCTCCCATCGAAAGCCCGGCGGGGCTCGCCCCCACGGCGCTGGTCCTCGCGGATTTCAACCTGGACGGCACGATCGACGCCGCCGTCGCCAACACCGACGACAACAACGTGTCGCTCCTCCTGGGCGACGGCACGGGCCGCTTTCTGAGCGCGGGCTACTTCGGGACGCGCGACCTGCCGGTGGCGCTGGGGGCCGGCGACTTCAACAGCGACGGCAAGCCGGACCTGGCCGTTGCCGACAGCTTCTCCGACTCGCTGACCATCCTCCTGAACCAGTCGATGGCGGGCGACCCTCTGCAGTGGGTGTCGATGTTCGGCGGGGAGCGCAACGTGTTCCGCTGGGGGATGGTCCCGGGCGCCGTGTACGACGTGATCCGCGGCAGCATCAAGTCGATCGTCCCGCAGCCCGACTCCGTCGATCTCGGACCGGTCGTCTGCGTCGGCAACGACATCGCCGAGACCGACACGACTAACTACCCCGACAGCGCCAACCCGGCCGAGACGCAGGCGTTCTTCTATCTCGTCCGGTCGGTCGTCGGCGGCGTCCCTGGAAACTACACGGTGGCGAGCAACGGCAAGGTCGGAAGTCCCTCCTCCGGCGACTGCAACTGATCCGGGCCCTGGGCCCGCCGCCCTCCGAACGCATCCGACCCGGTGAATCCTCAAAGACTCCGTCCACGTCTTCCACCCTGTGACGGCGGCGGCCACGGGGCGGACGAGCCTGACAGGAGTGGGCCGAGGCCGTGCCGTTCGAGGGGAGGTCGGCATGATCACGCTCCGGGCGCACGACCAGCGTGGCAGGACGAAATTCGACTGGCTTGACAGCAGCCACACCTTCTCGTTCGGCGATTACCGCGACCCCGATCACATGGGGTTCCGGACGCTGCGGGTAATCAACGAAGACTACGTGGTGCCGGGACGCGGCTTCTCCCCGCACTCGCACCGCGACATGGAGATCATCTCCCTGGTGCTCGACGGGGCGCTGGAGCACAAGGACAGCACCGGCACCTCGTCGGTCATCCGCCCCGGCGACGTGCAGAGGATGAGCGCGGGCACCGGGATCACCCACAGCGAATGGAACCATTCGAAGACCGAGGAGGTCCACTTCCTGCAGATCTGGATCGTCCCCGACAGGCGCGATCTGCCACCGGGGTACGAGCAGAAGAGCATTCCGGAAAAGACCCGGCGCGGCCGCCTGGTCCTCCTGGCGTCGCGCGACGGCCAGGACGGCTCGGTCAGCCTGCACCAGGACGTGGCGCTCCTCGGGACGCGGCTCGATCCGGGTCAGCCGGTCGTCCACGTACCCGCGCCGGGGCGCCACGCCTGGGTGCACGTGGCGCGCGGCGCCGCCACGCTCAATGGCCGGCCGCTGGTCGCCGGGGACGGCGCCGCCGTGAGGGACGAGACGAGCCTGACGATCGCGGGCACGGCGCCGCCGAAATCGTCGGCTCTCGGAAGGCACGCCGAGGCCGCCGCGTACCCCTACGCCGACGTCCTGGTGTTCGATCTGGCTTGAGCGAGACCCTCGATTTCATCCTGCGCCACGGCGACCCGGTCCTGTTCGCCTGGAGTGCGGCGGAGCAGCGAGGCGGGCGGGCCGGCTCAGGCTTTTTCGGGTGACGGGTAGAGGGCGTACCCCAGGCCGCTGACCGTAACGAGGTAGCGCGGGTCGGCGGGGTCCTCTTCGATCTTCCGGCGCAGGCGGTGCACCAGCTGCTTCAGGAGCTGGCGGTCTCCCAACCCGCGGTAGCCCCAGACGTGCGACGTCAGTCTCTCGAGCGGCAGCGTGTGGCCGCCGTTCGCCAGCAGGAGCTGCAGGAGTCGTGCCTCGAGGTTGGTCAGCCGGACCGGCGCGGCGCCCCGCACCCGCACCGACTGGGTCTCGAGATCGAGGACGAGATCGCCGGACGATAGCGGCGCCGGCTTCTCGACCCCCGCGCGGCGGAGCAGGGCGCGCACCCGTGCCAGCAGCGTGCGCGGGCTGAACGGCTTGGTGAGGTAGTCGTCGGCGCCGAGGTCCAGGCCCTGCACCTGGTCCTCCTCGGCCGAACGGACGGTGAGCATCATGACCGGTGTCGAGGACGAGGTGGCGCGGATCCGTTTCAGGACTTCGAAGCCGTTCAGGCGCGGCATGTTCACATCGAGGACCACCAATTCCGGCCGCTCGCGCTCGAAGGCGGCGACAGCCGACGGGCCGTCCTGCGCCTCCACCACCATGTAGCCGGCCTGGCGCAGCGCGAAGGCGATGAGCCGCAGAAGCTCCAGGTCGTCGTCGACCACGAGGACCTTCATCGATCCCCTCCCGCCGGCAGGATAACGCACATGCGCGTTCCCGCGGCGCCGCCGCGGTCCTGCGCCTCCACCCGCCCGCCGTGCCTCTCGACGATCGACTTCACGATGAACAGGCCCAGGCCCATGCCGCTCTCCCGCGGCTCCTCGCCGGCGGCGCGCATGAACCGCTCGAACAGGCGGTCCCCCGCCTCGGGCGGCAGTCCGGGCCCCTCGTCCTCGACCCACAGGGCGACCTCCGCGCCGCGCGTCTCGCCGCCGATGCCGATCGCCGAGCCCGCCGGCGCGAACTTGTTGGCGTTCGCGAGCAGGTTGACGAACACCTGCACCAGCCGCGGAGCGTCGCCGCTGACCGCGGGCAGCGGGAACGCCAGGTCGACGTTCAGCGTCTGGTCCCGCAGGGCCAGGAGGGGGGCCGCGAGGTCCACCGCTTCGTCGATCACGTCTTCCAGCGCCACCGGCTGGCGGCGGATGGAGTCGTGCCCGGCGTCGATCCGGACGCTCTCCAGGAGGTTGTCGATGAGCTGGGTCAGGCGAAGAGTGCCGCGCTGGAGCGACAGGATCAGATCGCGCGCCTCCTCCGTCTTCAGATCCGGCAGACGGTCGCGCAGGAGCTCGATGGAGGCGAGCTGGGCGGACAGCGGTGTCCTGAACTCGTGCGTGATGTTGGCCAGCACGGTGTCGCGCAGGCGGCGCGTCGCCTCGACCTCGGTCTCGTCCCGCATCACCTGGAACTGTCGGGCGGAGTCGAAGGGGGCGCCCGTGCCGGCCGGGTCGCCGTTGCCGTCGTCCGCCGCCGGAGCGCTGGTGATCACGACGCTCCTGCGCTCGCCCGAGAGGAGCAGCAGGTCCTCGGTGGCGCGGGCGCTGCCGCGGAAGCGCGCGTGCACGATCGGGCAGCGCTCCTCGCAGGGGCGCACTCCGCCGGGACCCTGCGGGTTCAGGACGTCCCCGCAGAAGCGGCCGATCGTCTCCTCCGGCCGCACCCCGAGAAACGCCGCGGTCTGCGGGTTCAGGTAGCGGATGCGTCTCTCGCGGTCGACCGAGAAGACCCCCTCCACGATGCCGGTGAGGATCGCCTCCGCCTCCGCCTGCCGGTGGCGCAGCTCCGCCGTCAGGTGCAGGAGGTGACCGCGCATCTCCTCCATGGTCGACGCCAGGGCGCCGATCTCCGCCCCGGGAACGCGGGGGACCGGTGTCGACAGGTCTCCCAGGCCGATGCGCGCCGTGACTCCTTTGAGGGCCTCGAGCGGCCGCACCAGACGGCGGGCGAACAGGACGCTTGACAGGGCGGCCAGCCCCCCCACGACGAGGGCGATCAGGAAGAGGGACCGCAGGAAGCGCCGCTGCGAGGGCAGCACACCGGCCGACGAGAGACTCGTCTCGACCAGACCGGCGATCTCGCCTCCCGGCGCGCGCAGCGGCTGCACCGACAGGTACAGACCGGCTTCATCGAGACGCTCGGCGACCGGCTCCTCGGCGTCGAGGACCCGGGCCCTGAGAGATCCCCGCGGCGTCTCCTGGAGCGCTTCGCTGCGGTTCAGGATCGCGACCGGAAGGCCGACCTGACGGGTGATGGCCTGGGCGAAATCCCGGTCGAGGACCAACGCCACCGCCACGCCGGCCTGCGGCGCCGACGGAACGGCGGACCAGGCGCCCAGGACGAGCGGCGTCCCCGGCCGGGGGCCCGCGACGAACCGATAGCCGGGGTCATGCGGCGGGCGGGCGATCTCGTCCCAGGGAATCGCGCCCCCGTCGCGCGCCAGCAGGCCGCCGTCGACGAACACGGCGCACCCCGACATCCGGCCGGCCCGCCGGAACCGACCGAGCAGGTCCAGAAGGCCCGGCGCGTCGCGCTCCAGGATCAGCTGGGCGAGCGTCGGCCGTTCCCCCAGGAGGTGCGCCGAGGTCGTGAGCTCACTGCCGGCGCGCTCGACGGCCCGGGCGGCGGCGGACCCGGCGAGACCGACCCGGGCCAGCGACTGCTCGTCGGCCAGCCGCCGCAGAAGACCGGCCGCGGCCAGGACCACGCAGACGACCGCGGCGGTCACCAGACCGACGTTGACCAGAGTCAGGAGGGTCCCGAGGCTCAGGCGGCGCATCGGCTCAACACTCCCGGTGCCGTGGGCGGCTCGTTCGCATGGCCCATGATAGCAGCGCCGCTCACACGGCCCTCGACCCCGCGCGCCACTCGATGAGCCCCTTGACGACAAGGGTCAGGACGGCCAGGAGGGTCAGGAGCGAGGCGACCGCGAACGAGGCCGCGAACTGGTACTCGTTATAGAGGATCTCGACGTGCAGCGGGATGGTGTTGGTGACGCCCCGGATGTGCCCCGAGACGACCGACACGGCTCCGAACTCCCCCGTCGCCCGCGCCGCGCACAGGACGACACCGTACAGGAGACCCCACTTGATCTTGGGCAGGCTGATCCGGAAGAACGTCTGCCAGCCGCCGGAGCCGAGGGTCAGCGCCGCCTCCTCCTCGTCGTTTCCCTGCGAGCGCATCAGGGGGATCAGCTCGCGGGCGACGAGCGGGAAGGTCACGAACAGCGTGGCGAGCACGATCCCCGGCAGGGCGAAGATGACCCTGATGCCACGCGCCATGAGCCACGGTCCCACCAGGCCGTGCGCCCCGAACAGCAGGACGAAGACCATTCCCGAGATGACCGGCGACACGCTGAACGGCAGGTCGATGAGGGTCGTGAGGAGGTTCTTTCCCCGGAAGTCGAACTTGGCGATCGCCCAGGCCGCGGCCACGCCGAACGTGGCGTTGAGCGGCACGACCAGGACCGTCACGAGCAGGGTCAGCCTTATGGCCGCCAGCGCCACCGGCTCCCGGATGGCGGCGACGTAGACGCCCAGCCCCTTCTGCAGCGCCTCGGTGAACACCACCACGAGAGGCAGGAACAGGAAGAGCACGAGGAAGGCGAGCGCCGCCCCGGTGAGGACGAAGCGCACGGCGCGCGGCTCGCTGAGATGGCGCGGGCGCATCGCCTCAGCCGGCCGACGACGCCGCCCGCTGCCGGAGCGACATCACGTTGATGAGGAAGAGCAGGACGAACGAGGCCAGGAGGAACACCAGGGCGATCGCCGTGGCCCCGGCGTAGTCGAACTGCTCCAGCTTGATCATGATCAGGAGCGGCGTGATCTCGGAGCGCATCGGCATGTTGCCGGCGATGAAAATGACCGACCCGTACTCCCCCAGCGCCCGGGCGAAGGCCAGGGTGGACCCGGTCAGGGTGGCCGGCAGGATCTCCGGCAGGATGACCCGGCCGAACGTCTGCAGGCGGCTGGCGCCCAGGCTGGCCGCGGCGCCCTCGACCTGGATGTCCAGATCGCGCAGGACCGGCTGCACGGTGCGCACCACGAACGGCAGTCCGACGAACGTCAGGGCGACCACGATGCCGAGCGGCGTGTAGGCGACCTTGATCCCCCGGGGCTCCAGGTACTGGCCGACCCAGCCGTTCCCCGCGTAGAAGGTCGTGAGGACGATTCCCGCCACCGCCGTCGGCAGGGCGAACGGCAGATCGACCAGCCCGTCGACGAGTCTCTTCCCGGGGAAGTCGTACCGCTCGAGGACCCAGGCGACGAGCAGGCCGAACACGGCGTTGACGATCGCCGCCACGAACGACGCGCCGAAGCTGAGGCGATAGGCGGCCAGCGTCCTCGGCGCCGTGACCGTCTCCCAGAACTGCCCCCAGGTCAGACCGGCGGTCTTGAGCGGGATCGTCGCCAGGGGAATCAGGACGATGAGGCCCAGGTACGCGAGGGTGAACCCCATCGCCAGCCCGAATCCCGGCAGGACCACGCCGCGCCGCGCCACACCGGCCGCCATCGGCTCACCTCCCCGGCTGGTAGATCTGGTCGAAGACGCCGCCGTCGGCGAAGTGCGTCTTGTGCGCCTTCGCCCAGCCGCCGAAGACCTCGTCGATCGTGAACAGCGTCAGTTTCGGGAACTGCCCGGCGTACTTCGTCGCCGTCGACTGGAGCCGCGGGCGGTAGTAGTGCCGCGCCGCGATCTCCTGCCCCTCGGGCGTGTACAGGTAGTCGAGGTAGGCCTGGGCCACCTCCTTCGTGTGGTGCCTGGCGGCGACCCGGTCGACCAGGGCGACCGGCGGCTCGGCCAGGATGCTGACGGAGGGGGCCACGATCTCGAACTTCCCCTTCCCCAGCTCCCGCGCGGCCAGGATCGCCTCGTTCTCCCAGGCGATGAGCGCGTCGCCGATGCCGCGCTCGACGAAGGTCACGGTCGCCCCGCGCGCCCCGGTGTCCAGGATCGGCACGTTCTTGAACAGGCGGGTCACGAAGTCCTTCGCCTTCACCTCGTCGCCGCCGTTCTTCCTGAGGGCGTAGCCCCAGGCGGCCAGGTAGTTCCAGCGGGCGCCGCCGGAGGTCTTCGGGTTGGGGCTGACGACCATAACACCCGGCCTGACGAGGTCGTCCCAGTCCTTGATCCCCTTCGGGTTCCCCTGGCGCACGAGGAACACGATCGTCGAGGTGCAGGGCGTGCTGTTGTTCGGCAGCCGCGTCTGCCAGTTGCGCGGCAGAAGACCGGACTGTGCAATCGCGTCGATGTCGTAGGCCAGGGCCAGCGTGACCACGTCGGCCTCCAGCCCGTCGATGACGGCGCGCGCCTGCTTGCCGGAGCCGCCGTGCGACTGGTTGACGGTGACGCGCTCCCCGCTCTTCCCCTTCCAGTACGCCGCGAACGCCGCGTTGAGGTCCTGGTACAGCTCGCGCGTCGGATCGTAGGAGACGTTGAGCAGGGTCACGTCCGCCCGCGCAGGATGCGGCAGGAGGAGGCCCGCCGCGATCGACAGGAGGGCGATTCCTCGCATGAGCGACCGTCTGGACATTCTCGATACCTCCGTGAGTGTGATCATGTTCGGCGCCCGCTCAGAACGCGATGTAGTCGTCGCGTCTCATGGCCGCCACCACTCCTCGGGGTGCGGGCGCACGATCAGGACCGATTTCTCGCCGACGCTCTCCAGCACGGTTCCGATCACCCCGCTCAGGCTGACCCTGGCCCGCCAGCCCTGAAGGGGGGCGCCCAGGACGAGAAGGTCGTGATTCCCCTCCTGTATCTCCGACAGGATTTCCTTCTGCACCGACCCGTAGCGGATGCCGCTCTTCGCCGTGACCCCCAGGAGCGACAGGGTGCGCGTGCCCGCGGCCAGGAAGCGCTCGGAATGACGGATGGCGTGAGGGTCCCTGTCATCCGGCAGCACCGTGAGGATCTTCGCCTCGGCCCCGAGGTGCCGCACGAGACGCCCCGCGAACAGGACGTCCTCCTTGGCCGGCTCGCCGACGGAGACGCAGATCAGGGCGCGGGCCGGGATCGGCGGAGAGCCGGGCAGGAGCAGCAGGTTGTGATCGCCCGTCTGCAGCAGCCGTTCCGAGAAATCCACGCGGCCCCGCTCGGGCATCGAGTGCACGACGAGGTCGTAGTGCTGCCGCGCCGCCTCCAGGGCCACCGCCATCGCAGGCGGATCGGGGGACGGCAGCGTCTCCACCGCCGCCAGGCCGCCGCCGATCCATTCCCGCGTCCGCTGCAGCAGGGCATCGGTCTGCCCGCCGCCCGCCCCGCTGCACAGGACCGTCACGCGCGCGTGCGCCAGGCGCGCCACCTGCGTGCCCACCTCAAGGGTCGCGCGCGACGCGGGCGATCCGTCCGTGACCATGAGGAAGCTCAGGCCGGGGTGGGTCAGCGCGTGCACCCGCCGCACCCCCACCCAGGCGGGGTCGCCCGCGCGCAGCGGGAAACGCCGCGCCTGGTGCTGCGAGCGCCAGGCCTCGACCAGCACGAATTCCCCTCCGAAGGGCGCGGGAGGTGCTATCGGCCGGACCCCCTGCAGCTTCGGCAGCCGCAGGCGCAGCCTCTCGAACGATCCGTTGAAGCCGCTCTCCTCGACCACCGCCTGGCCGAGGAGCGGCCACCCGAGGGCCTCGGCGCTCGTCTTCACCGCCACGTCCTCCGGGCGGAACAGCACCTGCACGCGCCGCGTCTCGCCGACGGCCGCGGGCCGCGTGCTCAGCGGGAAGTGCACCGGGCCGAGGCGCACGCCGTCGCGCGTCACCTCGCCGACCATCAGGTTGGCCGTCCCCAGAAAGGAGGCCACGAACTCCGTCTGCGGCCGCAGGTACAGCTCGTTCGGGCGGCCCAGCTCGAGGAGCCGGCCGAAGTTCATCACGCCCATCCGATCCGCGAGCTCGAACGCCTCCTCCTGGTCGTGGGTGACGAAGATGGTGGTCATCTTGAGCTCGCGCTGGATGCCGTGCACGGTGCGGCGCAGCTCCGTGCGGATGCGCGCGTCGAGCGCCCCGAACGGCTCGTCGAGGAGCAGGACTTCGGGCCGGTGCGCCAGCGCCCGCGCCAGGGCGACGCGCTGCTGCTGCCCGCCCGAGAGCTGCCCGGGGAGGCGGCGGCCCAGGCCCGAAAGCCCCACCAGCTCCAGGAGCTCGTCGCGCCGGCTCCGGCGGTCGGCCGCCGCGACCTTGCGGACGCGCAGGGGGAACTCGATGTTCTCCGCCACTGTCATGTGACGGAACAGGGCGTAGTTCTGGAACACCAGCCCGATGCCGCGCGCCTGCGGCGGCAGACGGGTCACGTCCCGCCCGTGCAGCACGACGCGCCCCGAGTCGCCGTCGACCAGACCGGCGATCATCCGGAGGAGCGTGCTCTTGCCGCAGCCGCTCGGACCGAGGAGGAC
>JBGPED010000028.1:0-20066 GCA_041482595.1 Acidobacteriota bacterium | reverse complement strand
GCGGTCGCCCGCGAGCTGGTCCTGTTCCTGCGGCGTCCCGGCGGCCAGGCGCAGTTCAGCGCGCAGCTGGCCGTGCAGTTCGCCGAGCACGAGCCATTGAGGGACCTGCAGGCGTACATCCTCGATCACCCGTCCGGCGACCTGACGGTCGAAACGCTCGCCCGCCGTGTGGCGATGAGCCCGCGCAACTTCGCCCGCGTGTTCACGCGCGAGGTCGCGACGACACCGGCGCGCTTCGTCACCTCGGTGCGCGTCGAGACCGCGCGCCGGCTCCTCGAGGAGACGTCGGAGGCCCTGGAGACGATCTGCGCCATGAGCGGTCTCGGCACGGCCGAGTCGATGCGCCGGGCGTTCCTGCGCATCGTCGGGATCCCGCCGGGCCAGTACCGCGCCCGCTTCAATCGACATCACCCAACGGGGAGCCGGCTGCACGCCGTGACTCCCGCCACCAGGAGGCTTGCATGAAGAACCTCATCGCCATCACGGCGCTTCTCCTGCTCTGCCTAGCCCTCGTGGGCGCCGCGGAGAGTCCGAAGCATTACGTCTGCACCCCCTGCGGCATGGCGTGCGACAAGACCGTCTACGACAAGCCCGGCACCTGCCCGGTGTGCGGCTCCCCGCTCGTCGATCAGAAGGCGGCCGAGGCCGCCCTGGCGAACCGCCCCGCGGGTAAGAAGGTCGGCATCCTCATCTTCAACGGCGTCGAGATCATCGACTACACCGGTCCGTGGGAGGTGTTCGGCACCGCCAATTTCGACGTCTACACGGTGGCGGAGACAAAGGAGCCGATCACGACGGCGATGGGAATGACCGTCGTCCCGAATTTCACCTTCGCCGACGCGCCGCAGTCCGATATCTTCCTGGTGCCGGGCGGCAACATCCACCCTCCGCTCAGCAGCGCCCCCACCATGAAGTGGATCAAGGACGAGACCGCCCGCGCGCAGACCACGATTTCAGTCTGCAACGGCGCGTTCATCCTGGCGAGCGCCGGCCTGCTCGACGGTCTCGGCGCCACGACGACCTATCACCTGCTCGACAAGCTGAAGACGGATTTCCCGAAGGTCAAGGTCGTCTCCGATCGGCGCTTTGTGGACAACGGCAAGATCATCACCGCCGGCGGTCTCTCGTCGGGGATCGACGGCGCCCTGCACATCGTCTCGAAGATCCTCGGCAACGGCACCGCGCAGGAAGTCGCCCTGAACTTGGAGTACGACTGGCGCCCCCGCGCCGGATTCGCGCGCGGTGCTCTGGCCGCGAGCCTCATCCCCGACCTCGATCTGGACGACCTCGGCAGGTGGACCATCGTCAGCACCGAGGGCGGAACCGAAAGCTGGGAGATCGTCGCGCGCGCGACCTCCGACCTGAGCGCCGCGGATCTCACGAACCGCCTTGGTCGGGCCCTCGAGACGCATGGGAAATGGACCGGCGCTGCGGGCGCGGCCAGGAACCCCTCTTCCCCCATGACGCTCGGCTGGAAATTCACCGACCGCGACGGCAGGCCCTGGACCGGGACGCTCACGGTCCAGACCGTCCCGGGCGTGAGCGGCCAGTACACTGCGAAGCTGAACATCGCGCGCGCGAGCTGAGTCCGGTCAGGTGTGCGCGGCGCCGGCCGGCGGCTTCGGGCCCGGCCGCGCCTACCAGACGTCGCACCTCGCGCCGGACCCGCGGACCATCGGCGCTCCCTCCTTGCAGGCGAACGCCTCCTGGAACGCCGCCAGGTTCGAGACCGGACCGATGACGCGGTACTTGGCGATCGGATGCGGATCGCCCTGAACCATCAGGCGCTGCGTCTCGGGACGGATCTCGTCGCCACGGAACTGCCCCCAGGCGACGAAGAACTGCTGCTCCGGCGGCTTGCCGCGCTGTGGGATCTGGTAGGCCAGGTGGGCGATCTTCGCGAACTCTTAACAAGCGGATCTGCTATTCAAGGTTCGGCCGGTTAATTTGAATAACGCTTTGAGCCATCCACTGCCAGAGCGAGAATGGCCGGCGCGATTCGAGATGGCTTCGATTCTACAGGTGCTCGTCCAGGCGCGCGAGCACCTCGAGCAGGCGATCGAGGACGGCGGCGGACGGCTCGTGGCCGAAATTGTGCAGGACGAGCTCCTTGGCATAGAGCCGCCCGAGGTAGCGCCGGCGGCGGACCGGGTTCTGCCGGGCGGCCTGGTAATCGGCGTGGCCTGAGTTGACCTCGAGCTTCACCGTCGCCCCGTTCCAGCGGGAGCGCCACGCCTCGCCGGGAGCGTGAACGAAGACCGGCGGCGGAAACGCGCGCCGCGCCGCCTCGGCCTCCACGAGCACATCGGCTTCCGCCGACACCTCGCGCGGCGGGCCGCCCGCCGTGACTTCGCGCACGCGCACCGCGAGCGTCGCGCGCGCCGGCCGGTCCCCGGCCTCGACGATCGCCCGCCCTCCCGCTTCGACGGTGAGCGACCCCGCGCCCGGCGAAAGCGTCCACGAGTGCTCCACGCCGCGCTCGATAGGCAGGCCCGACGCGTCGAGGGCGATCGCCGCCACCCGGCGCCTCCGTCCCGCCGCCACGCGCACGACCGTGGGCTTGATGACGACGCGCTCGAGCGGCCCCGTGATCAGGGCCGGCTGCGCGGGCGTCTCGATCTCCGGCTCCTCGCCGTCGAGTGCTCCTGCATCGCCGGCCTCACCCTCGCGCCCACCCGGCGCGGCGCCCAGTCCGGCAGGAACGACGTCCGGTCCCGCGGGGAACTCCCCAGCGCCACCGGGCACGGCGTCCGGCCCCCCAGGCCGCCCCTCCCCGCCGCCCGCGAACGGGCGGCGGCCGTCGGCGCCAAACCATTCGTATTCTCCCGCGGGCAGATCCCGGAGGGTGCGCGCGAAGGCCGACTGCAGCTCGCGCACCAGCGACCGCCCGGCGCGCTCCGCGCGCGCCTCCTCCTCGCGGCGCAGCCGCTCCAGGAGGATCGGCTCGATGCCGCGCACCGCCTCGACGAAGGCGTGGTACGCGGCGTCCGGCGTGAATCCCTCGCGCGACGCCGGCGCGAGGTAGAAATCCGCATAGTCCAGGGCCCCCTCCAGCCTGCCGGACGACCAGGGCTCGCGCGCGAACTCGGGAAGCGTCGCGATGTCCTGGCAGACGCGCGTCCCCAGCCGGTAGAGCGACACCGCCGGCCGCTCCGAGCCCGGCGGCGTCTCCTGGGCGACGTAGATCTCCGCCCGCACTGGAGGATGGTCCGCCACCGTGATCTCGCCGATTTCGGCGATCCGCTCGCCCTGGAAGACGGCCGGACGAACCTCCAGCCTCTTCGAGGGAGGCAGGCGGTCCTCGAGGACGATCGTGAGCGCTCGGCGCCGGATTCGCTCGCGCAGCTCCTCCCCGAGGTAGCGCTGCAGCTTCTCCGCCGTCAGCCGGCTCTGCACCTCCCGGTGGACCTCGTGGATCGTGACGTCGACCCCGGGCCCGGCACGGGCGCCCAAGTAGCGCCGGCGGTCGTAGGTCCTCGACCCGGAGCGCATGATCATCATGTGCGGCGGCGCGTCCCCGGCCTGCGAGACCATCTCCAGCTCGCGGCCGATCGACCAGAACCCCAGAAGCCCGATGCCGAACTCCCCCTGCACGCCGCCGCGCTGCCGCTGGTCGAGCCGGCGCTTGAGGGAATCGCAGACGTGCGTCGCCACGTAGTCGAAGTCGGGCACGCCCTCTGCGTTGAGCGGCACGCCGCGGCCGTCGTCCGATACCCGCAGGAAGACCCCGCCGCGCCGCCGACCGCGCGTGATGGTGATGCGAGTGGCTCCGGCGTCGATGGAGTTCTCCACCAGCTCGGCGACCGCCTTCTGCGGGTTGGTCTGCGACCGGGCGATGATCTGGATCGCCATCCACTCATCGCCGATCTTCAGGCGACCGCGCGGCTTCCGCCGACGCGGCGGGCGATTGGATCTCTGAGTCGATCGCGTTTCTTCGAGCATGATGTCACCGGCCCGCCCCTGCGGGTCCGGACTGTCGCGCCTTCCAGGGAATGTCCGTCACCTTAGCGCAGGCCGGCAGCGGCCGTCAACGGCGTCGGCCACCTCCAGTCCGGCCCCTTCGACCGCATCGAGGAGCGCACCGGCACAATGCGGGTCGAAGGCCGCGAGGTGCAGCTTGCACGGCGCCGGCCCGTGCGGACGCGGGGGTCGGCGTCGCCGCCTTCACTTCCGCCGCCCGCGAGTCCGCGGGAGGATGGCCTCCGGGTCACCGGCGGCCATTCGCGCGAGGGGCACCGCCGTCACATGCTCGGCGAGGTCGTACGCGCGTGATCCCGGATAGAGGACCGTCAAATGGGCCAGCCGCAGATCATTGAGCGCGATGCGCATCGATGGTGTCACGCGGGGGGCGTCCTGACGCTTGATCTCGACGCCATAGCGCCGGCCGTCCTTGAGAAGGAGCAGATCCAGCTCGGCACCGGTGTGGGTGGCCCAGAAGTATGCCGCGTCGGGCTCGGTGAGCTTCAGAACCTCCTCGATGGCGTAGCCCTCCCAGGAGGCACCCACCTTCGGGTGGCCGAGCAGGTCCCGTTCAGTCCGGATGCCGAGAAGCTGGTGGAGGAGGCCGCTGTCGCGGACGTAGACCTTGGGAGACTTGACCTGGCGCTTGATCAGGTTCTCGTGCCAGGGCTCGAGCTGGCGCACCATGAAGAGATGCGTCATGAGGTCGAGGTACTGGCGGACCGTCGGCTGGCTCAGCCCCAGTGACCTCGCCGGCTCGGCCGCATTCCAGATGTTGCCGTGATAGTGCGCCAGGATGGTCCAGAAGCGGTGGAGCGCCGTTGCGGCGATGCGCACGCCGAGCTGCGGCACGTCGCGCTCCAGGAAAGTCTGGACGAATTGCCGGCGCCAGCCGAAGCTATCAGCTTCCGAGCGCGCGAGGTAGGCCGCAGGGAATCCGCCCCGGCGCCAGTGACGCGCCAGTCCCCGCTCGCCCAGCTCATCCAGGCGGAAGCCCGCGAGCGTGATCGTCTCCAACCGCCCCGCCAGCGTCTCAGAGGATTGGCGCAGGAGGGCGGGCGACGCGCTCCCTAAAACCAGGAAGCGCGCCGGCCTGGGGCGCCGATCGGCGAGCACCCGCAGCACCGGGAAAAGATCCGGCCGCCTTTGGATTTCGTCGATGACGGCGATTCCCCGGAGACCCTCCAGGGCGGTCATCGGCTCGTCCAGGCGCGCCAGACTCGCGGGATCCTCGAGATCGAAGTATCCGGGCGCATCCGGAGGCACGATCCAGCGCGCTGCCGTGGTCTTGCCGCACTGCCGCGGCCCGATGAGGGCCACGACCGGACTGCGCCGCAGCGCGGCCCGCAGCGCCGAGAGCAGACGTGGGCGGGGGATCATGCGGCGGGAGGATACCACGAAAATCGAAAGATTGCCTTTCGATTTTCGTGGTCCAAGAGTGAGGCTCGGCTGCAGCAGCTCAGCCCACTGCGCTGCAGCTATTGACCCGCCCGCAGGCTGCGTCGTATACGACTCCGGGGAGGGACGACGTCATGACATGGAACGGACTCGCAGGCGCTGCGTCCGCTGACCCCGCACCACATGCTGCACGCGACGGAGCGCATCAACGGCGCCATCCTCTGGGCGAACCTGCACTTGCTGTTCTGGTTGTCGCTGATACCGTTCGGAACAGGCTGGATGGGAGAGAACCACGTGGCTCCCCTCCCCACCGCTCTCTACGGCGTCGTGCTGCTGATGGCCGCCATCGCCTACACCATCCTGCAAACGACCATCGTCGTCCATCAGGGCCCGCAATCGAAACTGCGGGAAGCGGTGGGCCGCGACATCAAGGGGAAGATCTCGATCGCGTCGTACGTCGCGGCCATCCCGCTCGCCTTCGTCACGCCCTGGATCGCCATCGGGCTCTACGTCTTCGTCGCGCTCCTCTGGCTCGTGCCGGACCGGCGGATCGAGTCGAAGATGAATCGCTGACGTGTATCAAGTTCGCTTCCGCTTCACACGGTAAGCAGGCAATTCCTCCCGCAGCACCCGGCGCAGCGTGTCCTCGAGAGGGTTCTCCTGGGAGTTGATGTGCTCCCTGAGAGTGCGATTGATGAGCGTCTGGTAATTCCCGCCGCCGGCCAGGACATCATCGTCCAGTCGGATGGTGATCCGCTTCAACGTCCGGCGTGAAATCGTCCGGGGAGCCCCGGCGCGGCCGGTTGCGCGGTACAATTCCCTCCGCTCATGGAACGGGAGGACGTCGGCGCATGTCGATCCTGAAATTCCTCGGTTACGATCCGGACCGGACGGCCACGGCGCATGAATCCGCCGAGACCGAGACCGTCCGGAAGATCGTCGCGGCCCTGGACCGGCTCGAGCCGGACCGCGCCCGCCACATCGCCGTCTTCGCTTACATTCTCAGCCGCGTGGCGCGCGCCGACCTCGTGATCAGCGATGCCGAGACCCGGGCCATGGAAGCAATTGTCGTGCAGGAGGGCGGGCTCGCTCCGGAGCAGGCGATCCTGGTGGTCCAGATGGCCAAGACGCAGGCCATCCTGTTCGGCGGCACGGAGAACTACCTCGTGACGCGGGAGTTCAACAGGCTGGCGAGCCGGGAGGAAAAGCTGGCCTTGCTGCGCTGCCTGTTCGCCGTCTCGGCCTCCGACGATTCGATCTCTGTCATGGAAGACAACGAGATCCGCCGCATTGCCGACGAGCTCCGCCTGACCCACGAGGACTTCATCGCGGTTCGATCGGAATTCCGTGACCACCTCTCGGTGCTGCGGAAGCCCCCGGAGGGCGACCGCTAACCGGCGCGGGATCGACAAGACCGACTGGATCCGGATCGATCGTGCCACCTATGACGCCTGCGTGGACCGGCGCGACTACAGGCGGAGGGAGCCACCACCTCGGCTGGCGGCCGTTTACCCACCCCTTTGATTTCCATTGGGACAGGCATATAGTACCCCGGCGATTCGGGAAACTCTGCCGCCCGATGCCAGAGTGTCGCGGGAGGCCTTGGTTCACGCCGGATTGCTTCCCTGAGGTTGTCCCGCTCTGGAAGGACGTTTCGACGCCGGCGACCCATCCAGAACCGTCAGACAATTGCTGGACGCCCCTCAAGAAAGAGCTGCACTCGACTGAATCACGATCCGCTGCGCCGCGAACCGATCGCACTCGCCGCTGAGCATGGCTGCGCGTGCGTGCTGGGACACTCGACGCTCATCCACGGCTTGAATTCAGGCCGTGAAACAATTACGTTCAGGTTGCCACTCTGAAGAGCGTGACGGTGATTTGCCCTCAGTGTCAGCTCAGCAACCCTCCGGGAACCACCCGCTGCATCAAGTGCAGCACGCCGATCGATCTCGAAGGTCCAACCTTCTTTGGCCCTGAGGGGCCTGTCGCCCCCCCCGCCGGCCCTGGATCCGACCTTGGCGCAGCAACAGGCTGGAGCGACGCAGCAGAACCGCAGAAGCGCCCATCCAGCGCGCCGGAGACCCCGGTCTCCCTGGAGCCGGGCAGTCTGCTTGCGGACCGCTACGAAATCCTGGAGTCCCTCGGCGAAGGCGGCATGGGCGCGGTCTACAAAGCGAGAGACCGTGAACTCGATCGACTCGTGGCGGTCAAGGTCGTCCGCCCGGAACTGGCACGGCAGCCGGATGTCTTGAGACGTTTCAAGCAAGAAATGATCCTGGCGCGCAAGGTCACGCATCGGAATGTGCTCCGCATTTTCGACCTCGGCCGGGCCGGCGGCACCAGGTTCATCACCATGGAATACGTGCAAGGCCAGGATTTGAAGCACCTGCTGGGGCAGCAGGGCAAGTTCCCCGCGGAGCGGGCCGTCGAGATCATCCGGCAGGTGTGCCTCGGTCTGGAGGCCGCACACCACGAGAAGGTCGTGCACCGCGACCTGAAGCCTCAGAACGTGATGGTGGACCCGCAGGGCCGGATTGCCCTGATGGATTTTGGCCTGGCGCACTCGGTGGAGATGGGCGGCCTGACCCGCACCGGAGTCTTGATGGGGACGCCCGACTACATGTCACCGGAGCAGGCCAGAGGAGAGAAGGTTGACGCGCGCTCCGATCTGTTCTCCCTGGGCGTCATTTTCTACGAGCTGCTGACGGGCCGACTGCCCTACGAATCAGACACGGTGATGGGCGCCTTGCTCAAGCGCACTCAAGAGAGGCCGACGCCGCCCGTCGAAATCGACCCGACGATTCCCAGGTTCCTGAGCGATGTGGTGCTCACGTGCACGGCCATCGACCCGGCGCACCGCTATCAGAGCGTCCGCGAGATTCTCGACGACCTGGACTCCTGGCAGAGCGGAGCCAAGGGCAAGACCGCCGGGATCCCCCAGGCAGGATCGTTACCCAAGCGCGGCTTCGCGACGGCCACCTGGAAATGGATGACCCTCGGCGTGCTGGCGGTCGGATTCTTCGCCCTCCGCGACCGGTTCATCGGGACCTCTGCGCCCAAGACGTCGAAGACCATCCTGGTGGCCGATTTCAACAACACGACCGGGGATCCCGTATTCGACGGCACCCTGGAGTCGATGTTCAACATCGCCATGGAAGACGCGTCGTTTGTGAACAGCTACAACCGCGGCCAGGCGCGCGACATCGCCTTGAAGCTGCAGCCCAACGCGCCGCATCTTGATGAGTCCTTGACGCGGCTGGTGGCGATGCGTGAGGGGATCAGTGTGGTCATTTCGGGCTCCATCGCCCGCGAGGGTCCGGGATACCGCGTTTCCGCGCGCGCCGTCGACGCGGCCACCGGCAAACTGATCACCAGCGGCGAGCAGCAGGCCGGCAGCAAGGAGGCCGTCCTGGGAACCATTGGCAGGCTGGCGGCGCCCATCCGCACGGCCCTCGGCGACGCCACTCCCGAGTCGGTCCAGATTGCGGCGACCGAGACCTACACCGCGTCTTCTCTCGATGCGGCCCATCTCTACGCCCTGGCGCAGGACGATCTGGCGGTGGGAAAACGAGACGAGGCCATCGCCAAGTTTGAGCAGGCGGTGGGGATGGATCCCAAATTCGGGCGGGCCTTCAGCGGGCTGGCCGTGGCCTACATGAATTCGAAAAAGCAGACGGAGGCCGGAGAGAACTACAAGAAGGCCCTGGCCTTGCTCGACCGCATGAGCGAGCGCGAGAAATATCGCACGCTGGGGATCTACTACCTCTCGTTCGTCCGCAACTACCAGCAGGCCATCGAGACGTTCCGCAAGCTGGTTGATTTGTTCCCGGCGGATGAGGCGGCCCACAGCAACCTGAGCCTCGCGTACGCCTTCACCGGCAAGATCCCCGAGGCGCTCGCCGCCAGCAAACGCGCCCTCGAGATCAGCCCGAACGTCCTGCAGGACCGCGCCAATTACGCGGGCTACTCCATGCTCGCCGGTGACTTCGATACTGCCATCACGGAAGTCGAACGGATCCTCAAGAGCAATCCTTCTTTCGAATTCGCCTATCTGCCCCTGGCCCTCTCGACCCTGGCCCGCGGCGATGTGAAGGGCGCCCGCGAGATTTACGCCCGTCTCGAAAAATTGAGTTCAACCGGCTACTCGCTCGCCAAGATGGGGCAAGCCGACCTGGAGATGTACCTGGGCCGCAACCGGGAAGCCCTGGAGGCCCTGCAGCCCGGCATCGTCGCGGACCGCAAGGAAAACAACTACGGGGAATTGGCCCACAAGCTGGTCGCCTCGGCTGAAGTCCATCTGAGTCTGGGCCAGCGAGGACCAGCCGTCGAGGAAGCCGGCCAGGCCGCGCAGGCTTCTCCCGTGGAGAGCATTCTTTATCTGGCCGCACGCGTCCAGCTCCAGGCCGGCGAAGATGCCCGGGCCCGGCAACTGGCTGCGAGACTGGAGAGCCTGATGCAGGACCAGACCAAGTCCGACGCCCTCTTGATCGAAGGCGAAATCGCCTTGCAGCGGAACCGGCTGGGGGAAGCGGTCCATGCATTCCGCGATGCACAGAAACTTCGCGACACGTGGATCTCCCACTTCCTGCTCGGAAGGGCCTACACGGAAGCGGGTCACTTTGCCGAGGCCCTGACGGAGCTCGAGACGTGCCGCAAGCGGCGCGGCGAAGCCACGGACCTGTTCCTGGCCGACATGACCACCTTGCGCTACCTGCCGCCCCTTCATTATTGGATGGGGCGGGCGCAGGAAGGGCTGGGAATGACGGAGGCCGCCCGCAAGAGCTACCACGAATTTCTCGCGCTGCGCGCGGAGGCCGACGCGGGCGCCCCTCTGGTCGACGACGCCAGGCGCCGCGGGGGTGGCTCCTAGGAGCCTGTCCTCCGAAACAACCTACTTCAGACGGACGCTGGTCAATCTCAGCCGGGCCGGGTCCTGCACCAGGTAGCCTGGCGCCGGGCCGGCGTCGTCCCGGAGCTGCCACGCGACCGTGTAGCAGCCCGCACCCAACGACTGCACTGTCGTCGTGTCCCAATTCACCTGGAACTGGCTCGTGGTGGAGAGGAATCGAATGTTGCTGTTCCCCGTCCAGCCGCTCTGCGGATTGTAGATGTTTGACGAGGTTCCCTGCAGCGAAGTCGGACAGGTTCCGCTGGCGGGCTGCTGGAGGGTCTTGACGGCCGTCAGCCTCACCAGCGAACCGAGGTCGCTGATGATCGCCCCCTTGGCATCCTTGAGCTGCCAGATGAGCGGGATCGCGCTGCCCAGCTGGGCCGGACTCTTTGGTGGCGTGAGGATGAAATTGTAAAGGACGAAGAAGCTGCTCGAAAGACTCGCCGTGTTCCCGGCCCTGTCCGCAGCATTGACGTTGAACGAGTTTTGCCCGAGCGTGCTGGTGCTGAAGTTCGAGCCGCTCCCTACCGGCCCGCTGCAGGTCGCCACACCCGAGGTGGCATCCAGGCAGGTGTAGCTGGAGGCCACTCTGGCGGAGAGCAGATAGCTTCCGTTGCTGGCCGGCGCGGCGATGGTGATGGCCGGCGGGGTCGCATCCCGCTTGATGGTGACGGACTTGGCCGCGGTCAGGCCCGCGCCATTGGTGGCCGAGCAGGTCAGCGTCGTCCCCGGGGTATCCGTGGTCTGGGAATAGTCTCCACATCCCATGCTCGACGCAACCCCCGAAATGGGATCGCCGGCGCTCCAGCCCACGCTCACGTTGCCGACGTACCAGCCGTCCAGGCCGAGGGTCCCGTTGACGGACGGTGTGATCAAAGGCGGCGTCAGGTCGATCTTGATCGTGACGGAGGCCGAGTTGGCGAGACCCGCACCGTTGATCGCCGAACAGGTGTACACGACGCCCGTGGTCTCCGTGGCGAGCGACACCGGGTCACATCCGGTCTTCGAGGAGATTCCCGATTCGGGATCGCTGACGTTCCAGGTCACCGTCACGCTGCTCGTATACCAGCCGTTCTGGCCCAGGGTGCCGCTGATCGACGGCGTGATCGAGGGCGGCGTCAGATCGACCCTGATCGTCACGGAGGCCGAATTGGAGAGGCCCGCGCCGTTGGTCGCCGAGCAGGTCAGCGTCTGCGTGCCGCCGCCGACGGTGGTCGTGTCGCAACCGGTGCTCGACCCGATGCCCGATCCCGGGTCGCTCACTTTCCAGGTGACCGTGACCGCCGTGGAGTACCACCCACCGGGCCCCAGGGTCGCGGGGCTGCCGGTGCCGGCCTCCGTCACGGTCGGGGTGATCAGCGGCGGTGTCACGTCATTGAACGCCGTTCTGGGCGCGGTCTCGCCCGGGTTGACCGTCTGAGCGATCGTCCCCTCGCTGACCACCCCGTTGGTCGCGGTGGGATTGAACAGGCTCGGGCTGTTCGGGTCCTTGTTGGACCGCACGGTCACCTTGATGCCGTCCTGGTCGGCCACGAAGGTGGCGTTGATGATATCGACGGGCGGGAAGTTCCTGAAGCCGAAGTTCCTGAAGCCAAAGTCCGCCACGAGCTGGTTGTTGCCGGTGCTGGTGACCGGGATGTTGGAAATGATCTGGTCCTGCCGCAGCTGGCCCGCCGTGCAGCCGGAAAGGGCCGGCGTGGAATGGGTCACGTAGACAAAGAGATTGAACTCGTAGGAGCCGCTGTTGATGATCTCTTGCGCGTTCGACACGTTGACGAAGGCGTTACCCGACGTCGGAAGCAGACCCTCGCCGCTGACCGACCACGTCACGTCCTGGTCCGGGGGGAAGTTCCTGAAGCCGAAGTTCCTGAAGCCGAAGTTCTGGAGACTGGTGTCCGAGGGCTGGGCGGCGGTCGAATTCACACCCGCGAGACTGTTGACCGACTGGTCGGAAACAGACAGTGCGTGCAGTGTCGAGCCCGCGAGCTGGATCGGGCTGCCGGACGGAGCAAAGGTGACAGAGGTCGTCATCCCTCCGGGGATCAGGCTCCCCGCGGAGTCGACTTCCTGAACATTGACGACCACCGGCACGGTCGGTGTGGCAACAGAGCTGTCCCGCCAGCGGTAGTAAACGCCGAGCGTGACGCTGGATCCGCGCAGGATCTGCACGTCGAAAGCATTCTGGTCGTCGGGGTCCGTGGACGGCGGCGCGGGCGTCTGCACCAACGACCAGTCTTCGGCGGGCTTGCCGTCGTTAATCGTGATCTGGAAGAACCGGTCGGCACTCGTTGTATTGTCCACGGTCACCGCGAACTCAGGAGGCACCGGGGCCCCGTTCGGCAACTGCAGCGTCCGTGCCGTCCCCGTCCAGCGTGCGATCAAGCCTGGACTGATGGCCGAGAAAAAAGGCTTGGTATTGCGCGTGCCCGGATTGACGCAGGTCGAAGGGTCGTACGGCCCCCAGTTTCCGTTGATGCTCGGGGTCGGGTAGCCCGGGAATTGAACGGTCCGGGTGTCCGTCCACACCGTGTAGATTGTGCGGGCCTGATAATCGCCGGGTTCCAGCGCGGGTCGCCAGACGCCGTTGGACAACAGGAACTCCACCGACGACACCATCCCCATGTAGTCGCCGATGAACGGCACAGTGCCGTTACTGGTGGTCTTCACATACGGCAGGTTGATGGCCGGCTCCGGGAAGCCCGCTGTCCTCGGCAGGATCTGACCGGTCGACGTGCTCTTCGTGTACTGGCTGACCAGGACAGGCGCGCCGAAGACCGGGGTCCCGTACGCGTCCTGCTGCGTGTAGGCGCTGCCGTCGGCCTGAAGCGCGGCCTGCGCAATCCACACATCCAGTCGCCGGTCGATGCCCGTGTCGGTTCCGACACCGTTTCCCGTGTGCACCCACTGCTGATACTCGGGAACAAAGTTCAATCCGCGGCCGTCGTTCGTCGAGTCATAGTAGGACAGGCTGATGAGACCACCGCCCGCCCTCACCACCGGTTGAATCTGGATCGCGCTGGCCGGGCCCATCACCGCGGCCCGACGCGGCGCCCACGTCTGGCCATCGCTGGACGAGGTGATGACCACCTTCGGGACAGCCAGGGGAACGGAGCCGGTGCCGGGTGAAGCCGGCAGACCGGTGATCGGATCCACGTACTCCTGCCATGCGACCAGCAACCTGTTGTTGCGATCGGCTGTGGCGGTCGGGAATGCGTTCGAGCGGGCGGCGGTGAAGTTGGCGCTCAATGGGGTGGGAAGCGAGGGCTGGTCGTAGGGGAAAAAGCCCGGACCGCCGGCCACGGTTCTGGGGGAGGAGATGGTTCCCTGGCGATTGATCGTGACCACCTGCATCCCGTTCTCGTCCAGGGCGGTGCGCCAGAAAACATAGATGGTCCCGTTTGCGAGCTTCGCAATGGCCGGCCCCTGGTTGCGGTTGAAGGTGTTGTTGATCTTCACCGGTTTGGAGAAACTCCGGCCCCCGTCGGTCGACCGGACATACATGATCTTGGTCTGAAACTTGCCGTTGGAGTTGCCGTTGAAGTCCGCCCAGGTGAAGTGGATGACGCCCTGCGGGAAGCCGGGGCTCGGCGGATCGACCGCGATGGCCGGCTTGTCCAGGACCTGGCCTTGAAACGACGGGTTGCCGGTTTCCACCGCGACGTTGCGGACATACCTGAAGCGGCCGCCCCCGTCATCGGGGTCCGTGTAGGTCGCTACGAACACGACGGTCAGGTCACCCTCGGTGAGGCCCAGTCCCCCGTAGTAGATCTGGGCCGGGTCGGAGCCGCTCGGTGGAGCCGCTGCCAGCACCGGATCGCTGCACTGCTTGAGACCGTGCAAAGGAGAGCTCAGCCCTTCCGGCGAGGTGTCCTGCGGGAAGCCGGGGACCAGATTGCTTCTCCAGCTCTTGCCACCGTTGACGGTTTGCGACCACCCGCACCAGGACGAGGCATCAGGCAGCGTCTGGTAGGTGATGAATCCCGCCATGGCACGTGCGGAATTGATCGGCGAGACAGCGATGTCCGTCTCGACTTGACGCTGGAAAATATCGCCGACGAACGAACCGGGAGCCGGAGAAATGATGTCCACGTTGTCTCCCGGACTCTGCGCACGGCCCATCCCCCCAGACGCGAGGAACGCGACGACAACCGACAATCCTGTCACCAGACCGGGAAAAGCACGAACCGATTTCATGCATGCCTCCAACGCCGGGGCGATGCGCTCAAGATCGAATGCCTGGCCGCTAACATGCCGACATTCAACCCCGGCGCTCAATCTCGAGCTGTTTGGACGGAAACATTGAAATTGCGAAGGGAACCAAAAAACATCAGTGAAACCGCATGCCTCATCGATGACTGGCCTTTGAGTCCGACGGGTGATGGCGGCGTGAAAACGCTTGGCCGCCAAGCTCTTTTAGCATTATGGTGAATCAGCAACCCCCAGAGTCTACGCAACTTTGTGTCCGAGAGCAACCGGATAATTCACTCTCGGGCATCACACGAGGAGGGTCCGCCTGCTTGTCCCGGCTGGCGGCCGTTACCCCGCCTTCCTGAACATCCCATACCTCTCCTCCATGAACTCCCGGTTCGGCCGCAGCGCCGGGTCGCGCGGCAGCAGCCCGTACCTCAGCATCGGACCGTCCGGCTCGCGGAGAACGTCCGGGCGCAGCTCGACCGTCAGGTCCGGCCGGACGCCCAGGAAATGCCGGTCGAAGGCCGCGTGGTGCAGCTTGCACAGCGCCAGCCCGTTGCGATGCGTCGTCCGCCTCCGGCTGGAGAACTTCATCCCCAACGCCACCAGCGAGCAGATCCGCGCCTGGGTCACCTCGATCCCCTGGCTGCAGCGGGAGTGCCACGAGTTCGTCGACGCCGACGACGCGGCCAGGACCTGCTTGGCGATTCTCGAGTACGAGCTGCCGCGCGAGTCGCGCCGGCCGGACGTCATCATCCTGGGGAATGGCGTGGTGGGCCGGTCTTCTGCAACGCCCGCGACCTGCTCAGCTATCGCTGCGAATTCAGACAGCCTGGAGGCGCCTGACGAGGTCGTCCTGCTCGCGCTGACCACCGGCCGCCTCGTCGGCCATCGGGTAAAGCACCTCTTCCTCTTTCATGTTGTGGACGGAGAGGACCTCGATCAGCGCAGCGATGGCTCGACGCGTGCCGGCCACGTTCCGCGCCTTGAGCTCCGCCGCCACGCCATCCATCCGCCCGCGAATCTCGACGTGCTCATCGCGCATCACCATCGTTGGCCCGCCCGCCATGCCGGTCATCTTCTCGAACGCGGGAAAGAGGATCGTCTCCTCGGCGTCGATGTGCCGGCCGAGGCCGCACGCGAACTCCGCGAACCGCAGGCCGGCCTCGGGGAAGGCGGTCGCGCCTGCCAGCCGCTCGACCTCCTCAAGAATCGCGGCCAGGCGCTGGTGATCGCCCTCGAGGTACTCCGTCACGTTGCGCGCCCCATCGGCCGTCCGGCGGCGGATCTCGACGCGGTAACGCTCCGGCCCCGCCTCGAGGACGCTCCACTCGAAGTGCCCCGAACGCTCCGCCTGGAATTGATAGAGAAGCGGCTTGGGATCGTGATCGTTGACCAGGACGAAGGCCTCGCCCGGCTTCAGAGCTTCGAACGTACGAAAGATCTCCGGATGCCGCCTCGGCGGCGGCAGGTTTCGGATATCGAGTTCACGCACAGCATCGGGCATGGGATGAGCCTCCTTGTTCCCCCGATCATCCCGGGGAGGGCCTGCCCCCGGTCTGTGCCACGGGCACCGGGAATCCGCGCTTGCGCATCAGGGCCGCGATTCCCGGATCGCGGCCGCGGAAATTGCGATAGTCCTCGGCGGGATCGATAGTGTTTCCCGTCGAGAAGACGGTGTCGAGCAGGCGCTTCGCGACGGTCTTGTCATACGGTCCGCCGGCCTCCACGAACGCTTCCCAGGCGTCGGCCGAGAGCGTGTCGGACCAAAGATAGCTGTAGTATCCGGCCGAATAGTTGTCGCTCGAGAAGATGTGGGCGAACTGCGTCGTTCGATGGCGCATCACGATCTCTTTCGGCATACCGATCGCTGCGAGGGTGTCGCGCTCGAACACCTGCGGATCGATCGTCGTGTCCTTCGTGGCCGCGAGGTGGAGCATCATGTCGACGAGGGCGCCGGCGAGATACTCCACCGTGATGAACCCCTGGTTGAACTTCGACGCCCGGTCGATCTTCTCCACGAGCTCCTTCGGGATCGGCTTGCCCGTCTGGTAGTGCAGGGCGAAGCGGTTGAGGATCTCGGGCACGGACACCCAGTGCTCGAGCAGCTGCGACGGGAACTCGACGTAGTCGCGCGCGACGCTGGTGCCGGAGAGAGACGGGTAGTTCACGGACGACGAAAGCCCGTGCAGCGCGTGCCCGAATTCGTGGAACATCGTCAAGGCGTCGTCCCAGCTGATCAGCACCGGCTCCCCCGGCTTTCCTTTGACGAAGTTCGCGTTGTTCGACACGATCGTCGTCACAACACCGTCAAACTTCGACTGGTTGCGGTACGCGTTCATCCAGGCGCCCGACTTCTTGCCGGGGCGCGCGTACGGGTCGAAGTACCACAGCCCGACGTGCTTTCCGGCCGCGTCGGTCACTTGCCACACTCGGATGTCCGGATGCACGACAGAAACGCCTGTGGCCGGCTTGAACTGCAATCCGAAAAGCTGGCCGGCGTTCCAGAAGATCGCCTCGCGCATCTTCTCGAGCTGCAGGTAGGGCGTGACGGCGTTCTGGTCGAGGTCGTACTTGGCCTTGCGGACCTTCTCGGCGTAGAACCGGTAATCCCACGGCTCGATCGTGACCTTCGCGCCCCCTTTGGCGGCCTCCGCGTCCGCCACGCCCTGCATGTCGGCGACCTCCTCGTGCACGCGGGCGACGGCCGGCTTCCAGACCGCCTCCATCAGCTCCATGGCGCGCTCGGGGGTCTTGGCCATCGAGTCCTCGAGCCGCCAGTGGGCGTGCGTCGCGTATCCGAGAAGTTTCGCCCGCTCGGCGCGCAGCTTCAGGATCTCGGAGATCGTCGCGTTGTTGTCCTTCGCGTCGCCGTTGTTGCCGCGGGCGTAGTAGATACGCCACACCTTCTCGCGCAAGTCGCGCCGATCGGAGTACGTGAGGAACGGCTCCATGCTCGAGCGCGTATTCAGGATCGCCCAGTGTCCCTTGTGCCCGCGCGCCTCGGCGGCCTGCGCGGCCCCCTCGCGCACCCCGGTGGGCAGCCCCGCGAGATCCGATTCCTTCTCGAGGTAGAGCACGTAGTCCTTCTCGTCCGCGAGGAGATTTTGGGAGAACTTCGTGAACAGGCTCGCGAGCCTCTGGTTGATCTCCGCCACGCGCTGCCGTGCCGCCCCTTCGAGGCGCGCGCCCGCGCGGACGAAGGTCGTGTAATCGAGCCAGACCAGCCGCTTCTGCTCGGGCGTCAGGCCGCTCGCCTCCCGCGTGTCGTAGACGGCGGCCATGCGGGAGAACAGCTCCTTGTTCTGGACGATCTGATCCCTGAAGGCCGCGAGCTTCGGCGCCATCTCCGTCTCGACCTTCTGGAAGTCGTCCGTGCTCATTGTCGAGCTGTAGACGCCGTAGATCGCCGAGACACGCTCGAACGGCTTTCCCGCCCGCTCGAAGGCGGCGATCGTGTTCTCGAAATCGGGCTTCGCCGGATTCTTCGCGATCGCGTCGACTTCTTTCAAGTTCCCGGCCATCGCGGCTTCGAGCGCATGCTTGAAGTCCGCGACCTTGACCTTGTCGAACGGCGGCACGCCGCCGTACGGCCCGGTCCATTTCTCGAGCAGTGCGTTCTCGGCTCTCAACGGTGTGGCGGCAAGCACGACGGTTGCGGCGACCAAGAGCAGACCGGTCCTCGTCATGGCAAGAGCTCCTTATCAGCGGGTCCAGGCAGGGATTTTATTATGGTTCGGGTCCCGGGTCGCGAGAACTTGATACCCCGGATGGTGCCGCAAGACAGATGCTCGCAGCGGCACCAAGTTTGCAACTCGTCAAACATGTCGCGTGCCTTCACCTAGTCCTAGCGGTCCATGGCGCTGGCCGAAGGGAGCCGTCCCGTTCATCGACGGACAGAATCTGTTCCACGCTGTTCGGAAGCATGCGTCCCCCTGGGAGGTTGTACAATGTCCTTCGTGAGTATTGAAGACATCGAGGCCGAAGCCCTCAAGCTGAACCCCAAGGAACGGGCACGTCTGGCTGGGAAGCTGCTGGAGAGCCTGGAAGATCTCTCCGACGAAGAGAGCACCCGCATTTGGGCGGAAGAGGCACAGCGCCGTGATGCCGACTGGGACCTGCACGAGGGGAGCGGCAGCCGGCCGGTGCGTGACGTGCTTCGCGACGCTCGCGCCAAGCTGAAGTGACGCGTGTTGTTGCGTTCCATCGGCTGGCCGAGCACGAACTGAACGAAGCCGCCCAATACTATGATCTCGAGAGCCCCGGACTCGGCGTCGCATTCCTCAATGAAGCCGACCGGTGCATCAAGACCCTTCTGAAGCATCCTGAGTCCGGACCGGTAGCCACAGGGGAGATTCGCCGTCGCCTCCTTCCCGGATTTCCCTATGGAATTCTCTACAAGGTCATGCCGAAGGAGATCCGCGTCCTCGCGGTGATGAACCTCAAGCGCCGCCCTATGTACTGGGTCGGGCGTGAATAGCCGCCGCATCTGTCAATGCAGGATGAAGAAACCTAAGCGGGCAGTTCGAGAACCAGGGATTCTCAAGGAATACGATTTCTCGCAGGGCACCCGAGGGAAGTATGCGAAACGATATAGAGCGGGCACCAACGTCGTCGTGCTCGCTCCCGATGTCGCGCGCCTCTTTCGCGACTCGAAGTCGGTGAATCGCGCACTGCGGGCCTTGTCCCGCATCGCTTCTCGGCAGCGCCGCAAGGCATCAGGCTGAAAGTCGTACCGGCGGGACACTACCCCGCCTTCCTGAACATCCCGTACCTCTCCTGCAGGAATTCCCGGTTCGGCTGCAGCGCCGGGTCGCGCAGGACTCGTTGCGAGAAGGTGGACAGAGGCTGATGGTCAACCCTATCCTTGAACCGTGTCCACGGTTTCCCCCCGACGACGCCAGCTGATCGCCGTTGTGGCGGCCGTGCTGGCGCTGGGTCTCGGAGCGCTCGCGGCCCGGCCGCTGCTCGCGCGCGCCGTCCGCACGCGGATCGAAGCCGAGACCGCGCGGCGCGGCATCGTCACCCGGATCGACAGCGTGCGTGTCGGCGTCTGGCCTCCGCTCCGGCTGACCGGCGTCGCTCTCGAGCAGACGGGACGCTGGCGGCTGAGCGCCGACACGGTCGAGGCCTGGTGGCCCGGCCGGACGCGGCTCGTCGTGAGTCACGCCGTACTCCACGAGCCTGCGGGGCTGACGGTCGCGGCGCAGTCCACCGCCTGGGACATCGTCAACAACGCCCGTGACATCCTGAGCGTCGCGCTGGGGCAGCCCCAGGCCGGGCTGATCCTGAGCCGGACCGCCGGCCCCGACGGGAGCACGTGGACGCTCGAGGCACGGGATCTGCCGATCGGCCGCCTCCTCGACGTGCGACGGTTCGACCAGCCCCTGCTCGACGGCGGGACGATCCGCGGCTCGCTGACGCTGAGGACGTCGGCCGGCGTCGATTCCTTCGACCTGGAAATGGCGGCGCGGTCCGCCCGCCTGCCCGCGCTCACGAGCGACGGATCGGAGCACCAGGAACTCGGCGAGCCCACAGACCTGGCCGTGCAGGTGGCCGGCTCCTGGAGACGGGGGGAAGGTGCCCTCGACGTCCCCCGCTGGCGCGCCACGATCGCCGGGGCGGC
>JBGPED010000027.1:0-20302 GCA_041482595.1 Acidobacteriota bacterium | reverse complement strand
CGATGCCGGTTGCATCGTTGACGACGAGCAACGAAGCATGGGGCCGCAATCCCCATGTGCGCGACCCATGCTATTACTCGGACACGCTCCTAGCGCCCGCCGCACCCGCACAGCGCCCGCCACGAGCCGGCGCCGGCACTCCGCGGGCGAGCCGCCGGAGACGACGAGAGTGCAGACGGGATGGCCCGTTTCGATCGTCTCCCCCTCCATCGGGCGATCGCGCACGTCGATCCCCCGGAGGCCGCCGGACCACGGCCACACGACCCGGCCGGTGGCGTAGAGAATCCCCTTGGCCAGGAAGCGCCGCGCGGCCGGCGGGTGTTGAGGCAGCCGGCCGCGCTCCAGCGCCTCGAGGTGCAGGTCGAACAGGCTCGATCCCGAGAGCTCTTCGAAGAGCTCCATGGACGCGGTGTAGCGCGGATTGATCTCGAGGATGTGCGGCACTCCGTCCGAGAGGATGAAGTCGACGCCGTTCAGGCCGCGCAGCCCGAAGTGGCGGGTGATCCCGGCGACCGCGTCCGCCAGGACGCGTCGAGCCTTCCGGGACAGCAGACGACCGGCCGGTCCGGCGATGTTCCCGCCGTAGCGGAACCCGTCGCCACCCAGCGCGCGGAAGCCGACGAGCTGGCGCGTCACGCCCAGGAGTGCTGTGCGCGTCCCGTCGGCCACGAAGGCGGCCGAGCCGGGGGTCCCGCGGAGGAAGACCTGCCGGTAGAAGCCGCGCGGGCATCGCTCGTCCGGGAGCGCCCGCCGGACGCGGATCCCGCCGCCCGATCGGATCGACTTCCACAGGCAGGGCGTGCCGGGCGAGCGGGACGGCCGCCCGCGACCCGTGAAGGTCGGGGGGTGCGGGATCGCGGCGCGCCGCAGGAACGAGAAGAACCGTCCCGGGTCGCGCACGGCGGCGACGACCGTCGAGCCGTTACCGAGGACCGGGCCGCGGCGCTCCAGCCGGCGCAGCAGGGCGGGGCGGTTCTCGAGACCGCCCGAGTAGACGAAACCGCACCAGTCGAGATCGAGTGCTGTGCGCGCGAGGGACACGACACGGCGCGCCCGTCCGCAGTCGCGCCGCAGGGACAGCGCCCGGACCGGCCCGGCCGCGGCGAGGGACACGAGGTCCGCGTCGCCGAAGTAATCGAGGGCGAGGAAACCGTCCGGGAACCGGCGCGCGGCGAGGCGGCTCGCGAGCGCCGACGCCGCGAGCGCCCGGACGCTGACGCCGAGAAGAAGAAGGGGGCGGCCTATTTCGACCCCAGGAGGTCGATCGCCCGACGGCGCGCCGCCTCCAGGTCGATGACCGGCGGCGCCTCCGCCGTCAGGAGATCCTTGAGCAGGGTCGACTCGACCTTGAACTTCGTCTCTCCGACCGTCATGGCGCCGATCGCCAGGACACGCGGCGCGACCTCAACCCCGTCGTCCTGCGGCCGCACTCCCTCCAGGCCGTGCGGCGGGACGGCATTGACGTCGGCGAGGACCTTGGGGCCCTTGAGCGTCTCGATCGTCTTTCTCGAAAGGAGCTGCACGCCGGCGGCGCCGGTCGCGAGGACGATGTCGGACTCCGCCGCCAGGGCGGCCCGGTCGGCCTCGGCGGGTGCTTTGCGCGGCTCGACCGCGGCTCCGAACAGCGCGCCGATCTCCTGCACCGCGGCCGCCGCCGATGCCTGGCCCCGCGACGTGAGGATGACCGAGGCGCCTGCGCGGGCCAGGAGCGCCGCGGCGGCGCGGCCCACCCCTCCCGTGCCGGCGAGCACCAGGACCTTGAGGCGAGTGGTCTCGCCCGGCCCGAGCGTCCTGCCGAGCGCGGCCACGCGCGCCACGAGCGCCGCCGCCGTCGTGTAGGCGCCCTTCGGATCGATCATCAGCCCGAGAAGAAACGGCGGGAACAGGCTCGCTCGCGCCGCCTTGAGCATCGCCTCGGAGGCGGCCAGGCTCGAGCCGGAAAAGAAGACGGACGAGAAGCGCGCCCCCTTGGCCCCGCGCGAGAACATGATGTCCTGCACGAGACCGGGCACCATCCCGGCGTCGACGGAGGCGTACGGGACCACCGCGTCGAAGCCGGCGTCGTAGGCCATGTTGATGTCGAACGGACTGACGCGCGGATCCGACGAGACGAGGTACAGGAGGCGCTTTCTCTCCATCGGGTCTCAGGCGAACGGGTGCTTGGCCTTGTCCTTCCCCGCGAGGACCGCCTTGACGCTCGGCTCGCCCTTCATGGCGCGGGCGATCGCCTCCTTGGTCGCCCGGAAGTTGAAGTCGTAGATCTTCTTCTTGTCGGAGGCGTCCCAGTGGATGAACACACCGACGATGACCACCAGGTTCTCCGCCTCGGCCTGCGGGATGATGTTGTCCGCCACCGAGTCGGCGACCGCCTTGGCGACCGCGGCCTGCGCCGGGCCGAACATCAGCACCGCCTGGCTCGCGCCCTTGATGGTGACCTTGTTCATCATCATCGTCGCGGGCTTGGCGATCAGGTTCGGCTCCAGGACCGCCAGGAGGGCCGTGTGCCCCTGGTTCTGGTTGACGAGGGCGTTGGCGAAGGCGGCGCCGACCGGGCCGTTCTTCGGCCCGATCAGCAGATCGATGTGGGCGATCTCGTTGCCGTCGCCGATCAGCGATTCACCGATCAGGATGTCCTTCATGGGGCTTCCTCCTTACAATGGCAGACGTCGGCGGCCCCGCTCGGAGGTGCTCCGCCACGCCAGGCCGGATTGGATCGTTGCACGGCGTTTCACGATATAAGCTGAGTGACGAACCTTCTTAGCATACTGCACTTCGGAGGTCAAAATTGCCGCCGAATCGATCGTCGCCGCTGCTGATGACGAGCGTTTCCGATGTCGAAGAGGCCGCGGCGGCCCTGCGCGAGGGGGCCGACGTTCTCGACGTCAAGGACCCGCGCGAAGGATCGCTCGGCGCCTGTCCGCCCGCCGTCCTGCGCGCGGTGGTGGCGCTCCGCGACCGGGCCGCCGCGGCCGGCCGCCGCGTCCCCGTCAGCGCCGCGCTCGGCGACGCCCCGAACCGTCCCGGCACGTTCGCGCTCGCGGCCTCGGGCGCGGCCGCCTGCGGCGTCGATTATCTGAAGATCGGCCTGCGCGGCGTGCGGGAGCAGGACGACTCCGCCGTCTTCCTGTCCGCGATCGTCGAGGCGGCGCGCGCCGTGGCGCCCGGAGTGCGCGTCGTGGCGGCGGCCTATGCCGAGGCGGCCGCCCTCGGCTCGATCGAGCCCATGCTCCTGCCGGACGTCGCGACGCGCTCGGGAGCGGACGGCTGCCTCATCGACACCGCCTTCAAGGACGGCCGCACCCTCTTCGATCACCTGGACCTTAGCACCGTCTCCGGATTCGTCGCCGCCTGCCGGCGGCGCGGTCTTCTCTGCGGGCTGGCCGGCTCGCTGGGGCCGGATCACCTGCCGCTGCTCCTGGAGCTCGGCCCGGACGTGATCGGCGTGCGCGGAGCGATCTGCGAAGGCGGGCGGAGCGGGCGGCTCGATCCCCGGCGTCTCAGCTCGTTGCGCGAAGCCCTGCTCGGCGCGATCGCGGGCCGGCGCCCGCCCGGAGCGTGACGGCACGCCCCGTCGCTCCGTTCCTGCGGACGACCGGCATGAACCGATCCAGATCCGACGGCCGCCTCCCGTTCAGGACCCAGGTCGCCGTCTTCGCCGGCAGCATCCCGGGGAACAGAGGATCGACGATCCCACGGCGTGCCAGGCGGTCGGCCGCCGCCCTGTCCCGGATGCGGCCCGCCGCATTCCGGACGCTCTTCAGCAGGACCAGGTGCGCCGTGTGCAGTCGCCCGGCCAGGAAGGCCGCGATCGAATCGGAGGTCAGCCGGAACGAGCGCTCGAGGGAGCCCTCGCCCCGGACGAGGGACGACGCGAGCAGGATCGGGACGCGGCCCGCCTCGGCCACCAGCTCGGCCGCCCGCAGGTTGTCGACCGCGGTCGAGCGTCTCGTCAGCGATGAGAGGAGGAGGCCGTACTGATCCATCGCCAGAAGCGCCATGTGGTGCGCCGTCCTCTCGTCGATGCCCCGGCGCCGCATCTGCTCGCGCACCAGGTCCGCGAACATCCCGCCACCCGGGACGACGAGCAGGCGTCTGCGGCCCGCCAGGAGCGCGATGCGCTGCAGGAGCGGGCGCAGGGAGGCGCCGCGGCCGAGACTCCCCCCGACCTTGAGCAGCAGATCCCAGCGGAACGGTGGCGTGCCACGCAAACGGCGACCCTCCTCGCCGGATCCGCTCCACTACGTCGGTGCGCTCTCCCTGTCAAGCAAAGACCGGGAGGCGGCGGCCGGCGGACTCATAGTATGAAACGCGATCCCTCGATCTCTTCCGCCAGCAGCACGCCGAGCGCGGCCGCCGGCGCGGCCCGGGTCCAGTCGTCCCCGGTCAGGCGGGGGACGAGACGGGCGAGGGCGGTCCTCTCGAGACCGGCCCGGCGGGCCGCGGTCTCTGCGAGGAAGGCCCCGGCGCCCGCCGGCACCGCCACGGGCGAGGCGCGGGGTTCGCGGGACAGCACCTGGACGATCGCCTGCGCGATCCGCTCGACCTGGCGCTCCGCCAGGAAGCGGGCGATCGTCTCGATGGCGGGAGCTCCGATCGTCCCGGCATCGGCGCACACGAGCCGGGCCAGGCGGGTCATCGCGTCCTCACGACTCCGCCCGCGGCCATCCGGTGTGGCCACGGTGTAGTCGCGCTCCGCGATCGTCCCCAGGATCCTGTGGACGTCCCCCATGATGGTGAAATGCTCGGGAGAGACGCGGGACCATCCGCCGGCCAGCGGCACGAACTCGGCGAGACTCGCGGGGGGCGTCCTCAGGCAGCCGGTGTACACCAGCTCCCCCGAGACGAGCCGCTCGGTGTCCGTGCGGCCGGCCGGGCACGGAACTCCGCCCCGGATCGGAACGATGTCCGTGGTCGTGCTGCCGACATCCAGGAGCAGCGCGTCGGGGACGGCGCGCCCGACCAGAGTCGCAGTGGCCAGCCAGTTCGCAGCGGCCACCTCGAGCGGCCGCTCGCGCGCGTCGTCGAGCGGGACGAGCCGCCCGCGCAGGTCGAGGACCCGCAGCGGACCGGGGAGCGCCTCGCGGCACGCGCCGAGGATCGCCCGCACACCTTCCGCACGGCTGCTCCAGACGTCCGAGAGCTCGGCCGTCATGGTCACAGCGTGCGCACCGGCCCGGTCGCCGAGCATGTTCCGGAGCCGGGCGGAAAGACCCGCCGGGTCCTTCCAGATCTCGAACGGGACAATCCGGGTTTCGATCGAGACGGATCCGCCGGCGGCGGTCAGTCTCGCCGATTTCAGATGGACGCCGCCGATGTCCCAGCCGAAATAATCCGCCACCCGTTCCTCCCGCGGTGGTGTCCGTCCCGGGCGGAGACCGTGGGCCTGCGAACGCTCGCCCGCGTCTCCATCGCCCGGATCGCCGTGGCACCGTCGGCCCTGAAGCGGCAGCGCCCGACCTGCGTGATGCGGTCCGGGAGCGCGCGGCCCGCGACCGCGTCCACGATCAGCGATGCCAGGTTTTCCCGGATCGAGAGCCTGAGTCCCACGTAGGACGTCGTCAGGCGCGGGTTCACTTCGATCACGGTCGCGCCGGTCCGCCCGATCACGAGATCGACCCCGAGATAGCCGCGCACGCCGCGGCATGATTCCAGAAGCGCCTCGACCGCGGCGCGGGCCGCGGCGAGCGCCTCGCCGGCGCGCGCGTGGGGCCAGAAGGTTTCGCCGCCGAGGTACGCGAGGGTCCGCCCGCGCCGCAGGCTCTGGCGGTTGAGCCCGAGGTCGAGGGTCCCCGCCGAGACGACGAGCGAGACGCTGGCCGGCGGCCCCGGAACGTACTCCTGCGCCAGGACATCGTCCCGGCAGGTCGCCCGGCGCACGAAGTCGAGGGCCGCGTCGATCTGCCGGCGGTGGCGCACCACCACGACACCCTGGCTGCCGCACCCGTCGCGCGGCTTCAGGACGAACGGCGTCGTCATGCCGCGCAGCGCCGGGCGCGCCGAGACGAAGGACAGGGCGCGCGTGCGGGGTGTCGGCACGCCCGCCGCGGCGAGGACGCGGGCGGTCCTGAGCTTGTCGGCCAGGAGGCGCACGGCCGCTGACGACGGGCCGAGCAGGGTCCGCCCGCTCCGCTCGACCAGGCGGCACAGCCTCTCGAGAATCCCTGACTCTTCGGGGGCCACGACCAGCGCGGCGTCGGCCGAGCGGAGCGCCGCGCGGAAGTCCCTCCGGCGCTCCACCACCACGACCTGGGCACCCGGCAGGCGCGCCAGGTCGGCGACGACGGCGTCGCGCATGGCCCGTCCTTCCACGACTCGATCGGCGCCCGGCGCGACCTGCGGGAGGGCGGTGAAGTGCTCGAGGACGACGATCTTCATGCGAGAATCTCCCCGGCGGCCCGGTCCCGGTGTCGAGACCGCGCCGCCCGGTCGGAGGGAGCTTCCGGGAGTGCGGATTATACCCGTGATCGATCTTCGCGATGGACGGGCGGTGCGCGGCCGCTCGGGCGACCGCGAGCGCTACCGTCCCGTCGACAGCCGCCTGCCGGGGGGACCCGCGGTCGATCTCTCGGACCCGGCCGCCCTCCTGTCGGCGTACCGCGCGGCCCTGCACCCGGACACGGTCTACGTGGCCGACCTCGACCGCATCATGGGTCGCGGGGACAACGACGCGATCCTGCGGGACCTGGTCGCGGGCGCGCCCCAGGTCCGCTTCCTGTGGGACGGCGGCTTCTCCGGCGCCGCAGCG
Source organism: Acidobacteriota bacterium (assembly GCA_041482595.1). Taxonomy (GTDB): domain Bacteria; phylum Acidobacteriota; class Polarisedimenticolia; order Gp22-AA2; family Gp22-AA2; genus Gp22-AA3. The sequence continues at coordinate 13,557 of JBGPED010000027.1, read as the reverse complement.
CTCGCGCGCGCACAGCACGGCGGCCGCGTCGTCCCGGTGATCGGCACGGAGACGCTGCGCTCGATCGAGGAGCTGCGGCCGCTCTGCCGTCCGGGCGCCGGCGGCCGCCCGGTCCTGAGCCTCGACCTGCGCGCCGAGGGGGTCGTAAGTCGATCGGCGCTGGTGGCGCCGATCGGCGAGGAGCGCCTGCTGGTGGAGGCGGGACGCTGCGGCTTCCGCACCGTCATCGTCCTGCTCCTCGATCGCGTCGGAACGTCCCTCGGCCTGCCGCTCGATCGTCTGCGGCGGCTTCGCGCGGCCGCGCCGGAGATCGATCTGCTGGCGGGCGGCGGCATCGCCTCGATCGACGATCTCCTGCGCCTGCGCGCCGCGGGTTTCGCGGGCGCTCTCCTCGCGACCGCCCTGCACGAGGGATCGATTGATCCGGAAGATCTCGGGCGGCAGGGCTTCGTCGCCTGACGCCGCTCAGACGTCCTCGACGGACGGCCTCGGAAGGCGCGGTGTCGCCTGGATGGTCCGGAAGCGCCGCAGGAGCACCTGGCCGCCCGGCATCCCCTTTTTCTTGTGGACGTGCTTGCGCTGCGTGTAGTGCACGTCGACCCTGGACTCCTGGCGCGCTCCGCTGTGGTACGCGGCGATGTCCGCCGCGATCTTCAGGGTGCGCTCGGGAAGCGATTTAAGACGCTGCGGGTTGCGCACGATCACGTGCGCTCCGGGCCGATCGGCGGCGTGCAGCCAGAAGTCCCAGGGCGAGGCGACGCGGAAGGTCAGGGTGTCGTTCTCCTGGCCACTCTTGCCGACGAGGATCGCCAGGCCCTCGGGGCTGGTATAGCGTCGGACGCGTGTCGGCTCCTCCTTCGGCCGCATCGCCCGGGGCGATTTCGAAGAACGCGGAGCGTGCACCAGGCCGAGGCGGGCCATCTCGTCGCGCAGCCGGTCGAGATCGGCGGGAGCGCGCGTGACCGCGGCCGGCCCGGCCAGGGCCTGCCATTCCCGGAGACGCTCCCGGACCGCCTGGAGTCTTCTCTCGATCGTGGTCACGCCCCGCTTGCCTTTCTTGTAGCGCTCGAACAGGACGCGGGCGTTCTCCGGCAGCGGCAGGGCGGGATCGATCGGGACGGCCATCAAAGCCCCCGCCGCATCGTACGGATCGGGGACGAACGCCGTGTCTCCCCTGACCTGCGCCCCGGACAGGCCGGCCAGGAGGGCTTCGCCCAGCAGCCGGTACCTGTCGCTCGCGCGCGCCCTGTCGAGCTCCTTTTCCAGCTTCCCGGTGAGAGTGGCCAGCCTTTCGATCTCCCTGCGGACCAGCGCCTCGTGGTGGTCCCGCAGATCCTTGAAGTCCCGCAGGCGCTCCAGGAGACCGAAGCCGGCCTCGGTCGCGGCAGACGGGCTGTCGAACGCCGTCGATGCGAGCGGGGCTCCGGTGTCGCTCCCGCGTTCGTTCCCCGGGCGCGGGGGCGCCAGGAGCGGCAGGGGCGAGACCAGGAGGTCGTTCCGGCCCGGGATCTCCCCTTCGCCCATCTCCTGGAGCGGACGGAGCGAGTAGACCACGGGCGACCAGGCGTCCGAACGGGTCGCCTCGAGCAGAGTCGCGAGCCGGCGCTCGGCGGCCGCTGCGTCGGCGCCGGCGGCGTCGAGGTCGCGGGCGAACAACGGGCTGACTTTCTCCAGGAAGCCGCGCGCGCCGCCGAACTTCTCCCGTACGAGATCGATCGCCTCCGGACCGACCGGGATCGCGGCGAGCGTCTCGCGGCCGGGTGGCGGCTGGTAGCGCACGCCGACCGCGGGGGCGCGGAATTCGCTCCGGAGATCGCGGCAGTAGCCCAGGACCACGCCCCGGGCGTCGAGCAGGAACAGGTTGGCCGAGCGGCCGAGAAGCTCGAAGACGAGACAGCGCTCGACGGTGCCGTCCTCGCGGTGCTTTAGGCGGAAGCGCATCTCGACCACGCGGTCCCACGGACGCTTCGTCAGGGAGGCGAGCACGGCCCCCGCGAGCTCCTGGTCGAGCCAGGCGCCGAACCGGTCGGGCGGCTCCTCGTCCACGCGCCGTGCGCCGAGAAGATGCAGGCGCGGCAGATCGGGTCGCGCGCACAGGAGCAGGTTGTCCCTGGACGGGGTTGTGAAGCGCAGGAGGTAGCGGCACCGTCCGAGGGAAGCGACGCGCAGGACCTCGTGCTCCACCAGCCGGCGCGCGGCCTCCGAGACCACCGCGTGCAGCAGGAACTGGTCCATGGTCATCGAAGGGGCCCCTGCGGGCGTGCGATCGGTGCCCCAAAGAAAAGGGGCGACCGGTCATCCCGGTCGCCCGTCGAATGTCGTCCTGGCCGGCGGTCCCCTCCGGGGAGGCCGCCGCCCTTCTAGCGGTCGCGCACCTGCTTGATCCCGCGCGACACGGCGCGATCGATCTTCGCCTCCACCTGATCGGTCGGCAGCCTCTCGACCTCGGCGATCTCGCTGACGATGAGATATTTCGCCTTGTCGAGCATGCGCCGCTCGCGGTACGACAGGTTCTTCTGGAGCGCCAGGTGGCTGAGGCTCTTGAACACGCGGGCGACTTCCGTGATCGAGCCGGTCCGCATCTTGTCGGAATTCTCCTGGAAGCGTCCCTTCCAGTCGTCGTAGAGGGTGATCTTCGTGTCCTTGAGGACGTCGAAGACCTCCTCGACCTCTTTCCTGGTGACGACGCGGCGCAGACCGACGTTCGTGGTGTTGCTGCGGGGTACCATCACCGTGCTGTCGTTGGCGACGATGCGCAGGGTCAGGAATTCCTCCATCCTGGTCCCCATCGTCCGCTTCTCGATCTGCTCGATGACTCCCAGCCCATGATTCGGATAGACAACCTTATCGCCGATCTTGAATTCCTTGATTTCCAAAGTCTGCCTCCAAAGGACCCCGGCGCTTTGAGGGGCTCTTCGCAAGATAATATGGTAGAAATCTTAGCAAAATTTGGGCCTTAGGTCAATGAGCCGGGTGAGACTTCGATGATACGCGTCGGCGTCGCTGGCTGGGATTACCCGGATTGGGCAGGGATCGTCTACCCTTCGCCTCCTCCGCGGCGCTTCGATCGTCTCTCTTACCTCGCCGGCCTGCTGGATGCCGTCGAGATCAACGTGACCTTCTATCGCCCCATCGAACCAAAGACGTCCCGCTCGTGGGTAACTCGCGTTCCCTCAGGCAGTTCGTTCATGTTCACGGCCAAGCTGTATCAGGCCTTCACGCACGCCCGGTCCGTCGATCTGGATCCCGAGGCACGCACCTATCTGGCCGGCGTCGATCCGCTGCTGCGATCCGGACGTCTGGGCGCCGTCCTGATGCAGTTTCCGCATGCCTTCCATGACCGGCCGGAGAGCCGCACGCACTTGTCCCGGGTCGTCGAGCTCCTGCCCGGCCTGCCGCTGGTCGCGGAGTTCCGGCATCGCTCCTGGGACAACGAGGGGGCGCTCGCCTTCCTGAAGGACCTGGGGGTCGGGTTCTGCAACGTCGACCAGCCGGCCCTTGGATCGACCCTCCCTCCGACCGGGCACGCCACGTCACGGATCGCCTACGTCCGCCTGCACGGCCGCAATGCCGCGAACTGGTTCGTCCGGGAGGGCACGCGGCGGGAGACCCCGGCGGCCCGCGGCACCGGGAGCGCCCGGTACGACTACTTCTATTCCATGAAGGAGCTGCAACCGTGGGTGGAACGCATCCGGAGGCTCGCCGGGAGCGCCGAGGAAGTCTTCGTGATCGCCAACAACCATTACCGCGGCAAGGCTCCCGCCAACGCCCTGATGCTGAAGAAAGCGCTCTCGGGGCGCCGCGTGCTGGCGCCCGCCGGCCTCATCGCCGCGTATCCGGAACTCGCGGAAGCGGCCGACCCCTTGAAGCCGACCGCGCGCGACGCTCCGAAGCAGGGCCGTCTGTTCTGAGCGCGGACACGCTTCTAGCCGTTCGCCTCTTCGGCGACCTCGGTCTCGCTGACCGTCTCCGTGCCGTCCACGTCGACGGCCACTTCGCGGACTTCGTCGATCTTGCAGCTGCCGCAGAGGGGGAGCCTGTCGAACTCGTGCCCGAGGTAGCGGCGGCGGATCTCCCTGGCGACCGGTCCGTTCCAGACGTCGGAGATGCTGCTGTGGGTGATGTTGCCGAGGACCTGCTGGCGGCTGTAGTCGACGCAGCAGAGGACCAGGTCGCCGTTGAACATGATGTACGCCTGCTTGAAGAGTCTCGTGCAGGTGGTGTAGTAGGACATCGACCGCGTTCGGCTGAAGCTCTCGGCGTCCTTGATGTTGCCGCCCCGGTTCTCGAGCGTCGTGTACTTGGAGGCGACGCCCCGCGATCGCCAGTAGGCGACCGCCTTGCGGGCGTCGATGACGGCGGTGTCCACCATGGTGATCCAGAGTTTCGGCCGATCTAGGTTGCGCTCGCGCTGCGTGTCGATGAAGTGGCCGACGTTGGCGAGGGTGCGTTCGAAATCCATGTTCCCCCGCATCGTCTTCTCGTACGACTCCTTGTCGATCCCCTGGAAGGAGACGTACAGCTCGTGGATCCCGGCGCCCATCTCGAGGATCTTGCCCACCACGGGCGGCGTCAGGAAATGTCCGTTGGACGTGACGACGACCTTGCAGTCCGGGATCCTCTCGTTGATGTAGCGGATCTTGTCGAACAGATCGCGGTCCATCAACGGCTCGTTCATCAGGTAGGGGCTGATGCGTCGCACACCGTGCTCGGCGGCCTCGTCGATGATCCGCCTGAACAGGTCCGGCGTCATCTTCCCTTTCGCCTGCGTCTCGTAGGTCTCGCCGTACGGGCAGAAGATGCAGTCGGCGTTGCAGCCGGTGAAGGTCTGGATCTGGATCGTGCGGGGAAACGAGGGGACCGGGCGGCGCGTGAACCGGTTCTTCACGCGCACCCACGGGGAATCCCCCGGCTGGTCCAGGTAGTAGCTGTTGATCTTCAGAGTGCCCATGGAGCCTCGATCGACCGGTAGACGTCCTCGGTTCGCTCCACCATCCTGTCGGCCGTGAAGTCCAGGACCCGTCTCTGCGCCGCCGCCGAGTAACGCGCCCGCAACTGCGGATCCTGCGCCAGGATGACCATCGCCCGCGCCAGCGCGGGCGCGTTCCCCGGCGGGACGAGGAGACCATGGCGCGCATCTTCGACGATCTCCTCGATACCGTCAAGCGCCGTGGCGACGAGCGGCGTGCCCGCCGCCATCGCCTCCTTCAGCACCGCCGGCGAACCTTCGCCCGACACCGACGAGAGAACGAACAGGTCGAGGCCGGCAAACACGTCCGGCATGTCGTCGCGAAAGCCGGCGAACGCCACCCGGGACGCGATCCCGAGACGTTCGGCGGCGCGCCGCAGGGACGTTTCCGCCTCGCCCCGGCCGATCACGACGAAGCGCGCCTCCGGCATCTCCCTCGCCGCGTCGGCGGCGGCGGAGAGGAAGACCTCCAGTCCCTTGTGCGCGGCCAGGTGGCCCGCGGTCCCGATGAGAAAGGCCGTGTCGGCGTCCTCCCCCAGGAGCGGACGCAGGGACTCCCGCAGCCGCGACCGCTCTCCCTCGCGGAAGCGCTGCGGATCGATCCCGGAGTGCACCACGGCGACGCGTCCCGGATCGAGCCCCTGGCGGACCAGCAGGCGGCGGATCGCCTCCGACACGGCGATGACACGGTCGACGCGGAAGCCGTACTTGACGCGCCCCAGGATCCGCCCGCGCAGCGGGAACGACAGCCGCCGCGCCGCCACCATCCGCGGCCTGCTCCGCCAGAGGAGCGTGGCCAAAGTCGCCAGCGTCACCGCGTGCGCCGTGTGCGCGTGCAGGAGGTCCACGCGCTCGTCGCGCAGGACCCGGGCCAGGAGCCGGGCCGATCCCAGGTCGAGCTCGCCGCGGGCCCGGACAGGCACCGTCGCCAATCCCGCGGCCGCGGCGCGCTTCAGGAGCTCGCCGTGCGGCGGGCCCGCGATCAGGCAGCGGTAGCCGCGCGCCCGCAGACCCTCGGCCAGACGCAGCGTCTGCGCCTCGCCGCCGCGCCAGCCGGTCTCGCTGTTGAGGTGCAGGATCGTCTTCACGGCCGGGCCCCGGGGCGTCAACGGGGCTGCGCGGACTGTCCGGGGCGGGCGGAGCGCCCTGGCGCGCGGTCGTGGCGCGGGCGCCGCTCCTCGTCGACCATGCGGCCAATCTGCTCCCGCGCCTGGGGACCGCCCGCCTCCACCTGGGGCGTGATTCCGGCCGCGCCCTTCAGGACGTGCATCTCCCACAGACGAGCGTACTTGAGGTACACGGTGAAGGCCCCGAGCATCGACAGCACCAGCCCGTGCAGGCCCTCGAGAAATCCGAGACGGACGACGTACATCTTGAAGAAGCGGGTCAGCGGGCGGCCGAAGATCTGCAGCACCCCCGCCCTCCTCCCTTCCTTGTAGAGCTGCGCCGCCCCCCACTCGCTGTAGATCTGCAGTTTCCTCCAGTACTGCCCGAACGACCGGAACGAGCGGTGCTCGAGCGGGTGGCGGAGCACCGGCAGAGGCCCCGGGAGTTCGATTTCCGCGTGCACCTCGCGGTCCTGGTAGCGCGCGACGTCGCGGCGGAACAGGCGGATCACCTTGTCGGTCCCCCAGCCGCAGCGCCTGATGCGGCGGCCGAGGAAATGGTTGGCCCGCAGGATCCAGTAGCCGTCGTGCCGCGGACCGGCGGCCAGGAGGGCCAGGATCTCCTCCCTCAGCTCGGGCGTGACGCGCTCGTCCGAATCGACCAGGAGGACCCACTCGTGCGTCGCCTGGGGGATCGACCAGTTCTTCTGCTTCGCCGAGTAGATGTATTCATGCTGCAGCACGCGCGCGCCGAGCTCGCGGGCGATGCTCACGGTCGCGTCGCTGGAATAGGAGTCGACGACCAGGATCTCGTCCGCGAAGCGCACCGACTCGAGACAGTCGCGCAGCGTGGATTCTTCGTTGAACGTCGGAACGATGACCGAGAGCGGCGGTCTCGCGGCGCTCATCCCTTGCGCTCCTTGCGTGCTTCCTTCTGCTGCGTCCGATCGTAATCGGAGAGCAGCTCCTTCGCCCGGGCGGCAAGCTTCCCGTCCGGCTGGTCCTGCAACAGCCGGCCGAAGAACTCCTCGGCCTCCGGACGATTTCCCACCGCCAGGAGGCAGGTCCCGATGTCGAACAGCACCTGGCCCGTCCGGCTGTACTGCGGGTAGCGGTCGAGGATGGTGCGATACCGATCGATGGCGGCGTTGTATTTCTTGCGCTTCTGGTAGAAGCGGGCGACGACGCGCTCGTGCTCCGCCAGGCGGTCGTGGCACTCGATGATCTTCTTCTTGGCCTGCTCGACGTGCGGGCTCGCCGGGTAGACGGTCTCGACCTTCTCGAACTCCTGGATCGCCTGCAGCGTGAGCGCCTGGTCGCGGTCCGGCGAGAGCGCCTGCTGGAACAGCGACATGCCGACCATGTACTGGACGCGGGCCGCCTCCTCGTGGTTCGGATAATAGGTCAGGAAGGTGCGGTACGAGTTGAGCGCCTCGCCGTAATTGAGCTGCCCGCCGTCCTTGAAATAGGCGTCCGCGATCCCCAGCTGGATCTTCGGCAGGATCTCCCGGTCGTCCGGCGGGACGCGCGGCATCAGCTCCTGCAGCATCGTGCGGCCGGTGTAGTAGTGCTTCTTCGCGATCCTCTGCATGGCGAGCTCGTAGGCCTGCTGCGGCGGCAGGAGCGGCCGCTGCTTCTTGTGCTTCGCGGCGCAGGCCGGGGAGCCGAGGAGGACGAGCCCGAGCGCCGCGGCCGCGAGGGGCCGCAGGACGCGCCGGCGGAGATCCCGAACCGACAAGGGCCTCAAGCGAGGAGCTCCCGGAGCCCCGCGGGGAGGCGGCGCGGCCGCCCGCGGCGATCGACGGAGGCGTGGCGCGTGGTCCCGGTCGCCAGCAGCCGACCGTCCGCCTCGGATTCGACGCGGTATGAGAACGCGATGCGCACCGCGCTCGCGCCCTCGACGCGCGTGACCACCCGCAACAGGTCGTCGTAGCGCGCCGGCGCGTGGTACGCGCAGGCGGCCTCGATCACGGGCAGGAAGATCCCGTCGTCCTCGAGGCGGCGGTAGGTGACGCCTTTCGCCCGCATCAGCTCCGTGCGGCCGATCTCGAACCAGACGAAATGGCTCGCGTGGTGGGCGACCCCCATGCGGTCCACCTCGGGGTAGCGGACCCTCACTTGCACGACATCGCCGCCGGACACGCCCTCATCCCCGCCGCGCCGGCTTCAGGAGTTCCGCCAGGACGCGCGCGCGTCCCTTCGGATCGCGGCCGTCGAAAACCGCCGAGCCCGCGATGAGGATGTCGGCGCCGTGCTCCCGGATCGCGACGATGTTGTCGGGCCCGACGCCGCCGTCCACCTCGATCTTCGCCTTCGCGCCCGATTCGTCGATGTGCCGCCTGAGCCCGGCGATCTTCGCCATCACCGTGGGTATGAAGCGCTGGCCCCCGAAACCGGGATCGACCGACATCAAGAGCACGTAGTCGAGGTCGGGCAGGATCTCGTCGAGCGAAGCGAGCGGGGTCGAGGGATTGAGCGCGACGCCCGCGGCGGCTCCGCAGTCCCTGATGAGCTGCACCGTGCGATGCAGGTGCGGCACGGCCTCCTGGTGGACCGAGATCATGTCGGCCCCGGCGCGGGCGAATCGCTCGATGTAGAGGTCCGGCCGCTCGATCATCAGGTGGACGTCCAGGGGCAGGCCGGTCAGCCTGTCGATCGCCTCTACGAACAAGGGACCGATCGTCAGGTTGGGGACGAAGTGGCCGTCCATGACGTCCAGGTGGAACAGCCGCGCCCCGCCCGCCTCGGCCGCGGCGATCTCGTCGGCCAGATGACCGAAATCGGCCGTCAGGATCGAGGGCGCGAGGGCGGGGGTGGCCGGCAGGCGCACCGCGGGGCGCGCCGGCTCCGGCTTCTCCTCGGGCCTGTGCCTAGCCACCGTCCCGGCTCCGGCCGGCGACGGTGAGCGTCACGAGATCGCCGCTGTGCACGGGGTACCCGGGCTCGGGATCCTGCGACGTGACCGTCCCCGGCGACGCACCGCTTCCCGGGTCGTGGCGCAGCGGCGCCACGCGCACGCCCGCGCGCGCCAGAAACGCCAGCACCTCGGTCTCGCCGCGGCCGACCAGTCCCGGCATCACGTAGGCCCGCGGCGGGGTCCCGCGGCTCACGAGCATGGCCACCTTGGCATCGCGCAGCCCGGCGCTCTCCGGCAGCGGATCCTGGGCGATCACCATGTTCTCCTCGACCCTGCGACTGTACACGTAGACCTGGTCTCCCAGCTTCATCCCCTGCTGCTGCAGCGTGATCTGCGCCTTGCGCGCCGCCCCGCCGCGCAGCTCCGGGATCGAGTTCACCTTGTTCCCGAGGCTGACCACGACCTTGACCTTGCGCTGCGGCTTGATCGAACTCCCGGGCGGAGGGTCCTGCGCCAGGATGCGCCCGGCGTCCAGCGCTTCATCGTTGCGCTGCGCCGCCTCCTCCAGGATCAGTCCACGCTTCTTCAGGAGGGCGGTGGCGTCCTCGGCGGTCAGGCCCGAAAGGTCGGGGACTTCGACGTCCTGTCCGGAGACCGAGCGTCTCACCGTGAGATAGGCGCTGAGCGCTCCGACCACGACGAGAAGCCCGGCGAACGCGCCGACCCAGGCCAGGACGATGACTCCCCGACGCACTTGATCTCTCTGCAATTCGTTGAAGATACGGGCCTCCGCAAAGACGGCATGGTAGCACAGCGTTCCTGCGGGGCCCAAGAAGAGCCCCTCAGGTCTTGGACAGGACCGCCGCGAAAAACCCGTCCGTGTCGTCGCGGTGCGGCAGGGTGTTCAGGAAACCGCGCCCGTCCACCAGGCGGTGAAGCGCCGGCGGAAGAATCGAGCGCGCGTCCACGATGGCGAGATCCCCGCGCTCGCGCAGCAGCTCCTCGATCCGCTCCGGCCCTTCCTCCGGCTCGAGGCTGCAGACGGAATAGACGAGGCGGCCGGTGGGCGACACGAGGCCGGCGGCCGCGCGGAGCGCCCGGCCCTGCGCCCTCGCCGAGGCCTGGACGTCCTCCGGGCTCCGCCTCCAGCGGATCTCGGGGTGCCGCCTGATCACGCCCGTTCCGGTGCAGGGGGCATCGAGAAGCACCCGGCCGAAGACGGCCCGCAACGCGGGTCGCGCGGCGTCCATGACCACCTTGAGGACGCCCGCGATCCCCAGACGTCGGGCATTGTCGTCGAGAAGGCGCAGACGCGCGACCGAAGCATCCGCGGCGACGATCCGGGAGCCGGGGGGGAGCGTCTCCGCGGCGGCCAGGAGCTTGCCGCCGGGTGCTGTGCACAGATCGAGCAGTCCGCCCGCGGGGTCGATCGGCAGGAGGAGGAGCGCGACGATCTGGGCCGCCTCGTCCTGGATGTAGACGAGGCCGTCGCGAAACACCCGCGTGCGCTGCGGCGCCCCGCGGACCACCCGCAGGGCGCCGGGGAGCAGCGGGGACGGAATCGTCGCAACACCTTCCTCCAGGAGCCGCCTCTGCAGCGATTCCGCGCCCGCGGACCCCTTCCTTAGGCGCAGGACGGTCGGCGCGGGCTTGTTGAGAGTGTCGAGAAGGGACTCGCACTCCTCGCGACCGAAGCGCTTGAGGAAACGCTCGACCAGGAAACGGGGGAAGGAGTGCTTCTCGGCCAGGAAGAGGGCCGTGTCGGAGGACTCTTCGGGAAGGAGGTTCTGCGGCTCGAGGCCACCCTCCAGGAGCCGGCAGGCGGCCCGCAGGACGCCGTTCGCGAACGCGGCGGCCCCGCGGCCGCGTCGTGCGCGGAGCAGCGACACGGCTTCGTTCACGGCGGCGGCGCGCGGCACGCGCGTCAGGAACAGGATCTGGAACAGCGCCAGCCGGAGAGCAAGGAGCGTGGGCAGGTCGATCTCGGAGAGAGGGCGCGCGGAGGTCGTCTCGATGAGCCGATCGAGCGTCCTTCTCCGGCGCAGCACACCGTAGACGAGCGTCGTGGCCAGGTGCCGTTCACGCTCGTCCCGGACGTGGATCTCCGCCAGGAGGACGTTGCTGCTCCCGCCGCGGCTCTCGACGCCCTCCAGGACGTCGAGCGCGGCGGCGCGGGCCAGTTCAGGCCGGGGGCGCCTGTGCGAAGGTTTCACCGACACGGACCATCCTACCGTTGGCCGCCTCGCGCGCCGTCATTACCTTGCGTCCGGGGAACTGGACCTGGAGGATCCGCAGCAGCGTGTCGCCCTGGCACTGGACGACGATCGCGTCCTGCGAGGCGATCACCTGCCCCGGCGCCGGCCGGGGGGCGCGGGCGGGCAACGCTTCGAGGCCCACTTCCGCGCGGTGGACCAGGACCGGCCGCCCGCGCAGGTAGGTCACCGCCAGGGGCCAGGGGTGACAGCCGCGCACCTGGTTGGCAATCTCCTCGGCGCCGCGCGACCAATCGATCCGGCCGTCGGCCCGGGTCAAGGACGGGGCCAGGCTCACCTCGCCCGGGTCCTGCTTCTTCGGCTCCAGCGCGTTGCGCGCGTGCAGGTCGAGCGTCCGTGACAAGAGCTCGGCGCCGAGATCGGCGAGCCGGCGGGTCAGCTCGCCGGCCGTCTCGTCCAGTCCGATGGCGCACTCGTGCTGCAGCAGGATGTCGCCGGTGTCGAGGCCCTGGTCCATCTTGATCGTGGTCGTCCCGGTGATCCTCTCGCCCGCCATGATCGCGCGCGCGATCGGGGCGGCCCCGCGGTACTTCGGCAGGAGCGACGCGTGCAGGTTGATGCACCAGTGCTTCGGGATCGTCAGGAGATCGGGCGGCAGGATGCGGCCGTAGGCCACCACGACGATCGCCTCCGGTCCGATCCCGGCCAGACGTTCGATGAACTCCGGGACGACGATCGATTCGGGCGTGAGGACCGGAAGGCCGGCCCGCTGGGCTTCCGCCTTCACGGGAGAGGGCTCGGGGGGCGAGGACTGCCGCCGGCGCGGCCGGTCGGGCTGCGTGACGACCGCGAGGATCTCGTGCCCCGCCCCCAGGAGCGCGCGCAGGGAAGGCACCGCGAAATCGGGCGTCCCGAAGAAGACGATCCGCATGCTCCGTCCCGTTGGGGACCCGGTCAAACCCTCAGACGGGGACCAGGTCCCAATCCCCGGCGCGCATCTTCTTCTGGACCTTCCTCTTGATGAGCCGGCGCTTGAGGGGGCTGAGGTGCTCGATGAACAGCTGGCCGCGCAGGTGATCGATCTCGTGGTTGAAGGCGCGCGCCAGGAGGTCCCGGCCCTCCAGCGTGCGGACCTTGCCGTCGAGATCCATCGCCTCGACCACGCAGCGCTCCGGCCGCGTCACCCTTTCGGTGAAGCCGGGGAGACTGAGACAGCCTTCTTCGTCGGCGTACGAGCCGGAATTTTCGACGATCCGGGGATTGATGAGGACCTGCACCTCGCCCGGTTTCTCCCCGGCGCTGATGTCGACCACGGCGACCGACAGAGCCACGCCTACCTGGTTGGCGGCCAGGCCGACACCCGGGGCGGCGTGCATGGTCTCAATCATGTCCCGGACGAGACGCCCGATGTCGGGCGTGATTTCGCGCACGCTCTCGGAGTCGATCGCGAGCACTTCGTGGGGATAGCGCAGGATCGGCAGGATCGCCATGAGGGCGACTGATTTACCACACGCCTGTCAAGGCGTCAAGAAACGCCGCGGCAGAAACGCCGCGGCGTCAGCGCCCTTTGTCCTTGTCCTGGCCCTCCTCGGGCTTCGGCTGGGGTCTCGGAGGCGCGGGCCGGGTCTGCGGGGGCCGCGCCGGGGCCTGTGGCTTCACTTCGGGCCGCGCCGGCGGTGGCGGCACGCGCGGAGCGTCGATGCGGGGACGGGCGCGCTCGCCGCGAACCCTATCGAAGAGCCTCCCGGCCGCCTCGTCGGAATGGCCGCCCGGGCGACGCGTCTCGGTGCGCGGGGGAACCCGGTCCGGCGCATCCTGGCCACGCCCCTGGTTCCCCGCCTCGGGACGCGAACGGTTGTCCCTCGACGGCTCCGACGGGCGCGCCTGCGGGGCGCCGTTACCCCGCCCCTGTCCCTGAGTGCGCGGGGGCGGGGCGACGCGCTGGCGCGGCGGGGTCGATTCGCGCCCGGTCGGGTGTTGCTGTCCGCCGGGGCGACCGCGCGGGCGTCCGGAGACATCGGACCGAGGCGGCGTCTGTCGAGGGCCGGCGCCGGGGGCCTCGGTGCGGACGTCGGGACGACCCCGCTGGGCGCGCGCGCGCTCCCGGGGCTCTGCCGCCGGCGCGCCCCGCCGGCCGCGGGGGCCGGGCGCGAGCCTCTCCACTGCGCGGAACGGCAGCGGCTTGTTGTCGCGATCGACGGCCACCGGCAGGGGGGCCCGCGTCTGGCGGACCGTCTCCACGAAGCGGACTCCGCGCTCCGGCCTGCCGGCGACCTCGCGCGGATCGAAGCGCGGCAGGCGCGACGTGATCACCACGTCGGTGCCGCGCGGCAGGCGATCGACGCGCACCGCGGTGCGCGGCGCGCGCGGGTTGGTGAACTGGTCGACGGGAACGAAGCGCCAGCCGCGCGG
>JBGPED010000026.1:0-21193 GCA_041482595.1 Acidobacteriota bacterium | reverse complement strand
TCGGTCGTGACGTCCTCGGCCTCGGCCTCGTACGACAGGATGATCCGGTGCCGCATGACGTCGAAGGCGATCGACTTGACGTCCTCGGGCGTCACGTACCCGCGGCCCCGGATGAACGCGTGCGCCTTTGCCGCCACGGTCAGGAAGACCGTCGCGCGGGGGGACGCCCCGAACTGGATCAGACCCTTGATGTCGAGCTTGTAGTCGTCCGGCCGGCGGGTCGCGAACACGATCTCCACGATGTAGTCCTTGATACGGCTGTCGATGTAGACCTGGCGCACCACCGCGCGGGCCCGCAGGATGTCGGCGGGCGTGATGACCCGGCGCACGTCGAAGTGATCGGGGCCGGTCATCCGGTCGAGGATCTCCCGCTCCTCGGTCTTGCTCGGGTAGTCGACCTTGAGCTTCAGCATGAACCGATCGACCTGGGCCTCCGGCAGGGGGTAGGTCCCCTCCTGCTCGATCGGGTTCTGCGTCGCCAGCACGAGGAACGGCGGCGCCAGCGGGTACGTGGTGTCCCCGATCGTCACCTGCATCTCCTGCATCGCCTCCAGGAGGGCGGACTGGACCTTGGCCGGGGCGCGGTTGATCTCGTCCGCCAGGATGATGTGGGCGAACAGAGGTCCTTTCCGCGGCACGAACTGTCCGTCCTTCTGGTTGTAGATCATCGTGCCGATCAGGTCGGCGGGGAGAAGATCGGGGGTGAACTGGATGCGCTGGAACTTCGCGTCAATGACGTCCGACAGCGTCTTCACCGACAGCGTCTTCGCCAGGCCGGGAACGCCCTCCAGGAGCAGGTGACCGCCGCCCAGAAGACCGATCAGCAGCCGGTCCAGGAGCGCCTTCTGGCCGACGATGACCTTGCGCACCTCGCCCAGGATCTGCTCGACGAACACCGATTCTTTCTGGACGAGGTCGTTGATTCTCTTGATGTCCTGCTCCATCGCGAAAGGACCCTCCGGAAGGCGTGGGATTCGGGCGCGAAATTTTAGACCACGCCCGGCGGAGAGTCAATTTGCGCGAAATGTCGCGCGATCCTCTTGACAATCCTGCGACCGGCAGTTAAAAGATGCAACGCGCCGCGCGGTTCGCGCGTGGCGGTGTCAATCCTGGAAATCGGCTCAAGGGGAGGGCTCTGCCATGCCGTCGCAGAAGCTCAAACGTTCGCTCGGGGTGTGTCCCGTCGCCTTCCTGCTGTGCGCCGCCGTCGCGATGTCTCGACCCGCGGCTGGCGCGCCCCAGGAGAGCGGCACGACCGCCCCGGCGGCTTCGGCGGGCGCCTACGCCGACGCCGGCGTGTGCGCCACCTGCCATGAGGAAGTGGCCAACGCCCTCAAGCGCACCGTGCACGGGCGCACCTCCGTCGGCACGTGGGACGGCGGGGTCTCCTGCCAGTCCTGCCACGGCCCCGGAGCGGCGCACGCGGAAGAGGGGGACAAGTCAAAGATCCGCAACCCGAAGAACCTGTCGCCCGATCAGCAGTCGGCCGTCTGCCTGACCTGCCACGAGCGCGGCGACCGCGCGCAGTGGCGCGGCAGCCCCCACGAAGGCCGCGGCGTCTCGTGCACGACCTGCCACGCCGTCCACCAGACCGGGGATCCCGCCCCGAAGCTTTTGAGAAAAGGGACCGAGTTCGCCACCTGCACCTCGTGCCATCTGAAGCGCAAGGCCTCCCTCATGCGCTCGGCCCACATGCCGATGCGAGAGGGATCGATGCGATGCACTTCGTGCCACAACGTGCACGGCTCGGCCGGGCCTTCGCTGCTGAAGCAGTTCTCGGTCAACGAGAACTGCTACGCGTGCCACGCCGAGAAGCGCGCGCCCGTGCTCTGGGAGCACCCGCCGGTGCGCGAGCAGTGCACCCTCTGTCACGATCCGCACGGCTCGCTGCACCCGCGCCTGCTCGTGGCGAAGCAGCCGCGCCTGTGCCAGCAATGCCACGACGAGACGCGCCATCCGACCCAGCCTTATTCCGATGCTTCCGCGGCCCCCGAATTCTTCCCGAACGCGAGGATGTTCGACAGGGGCTGCATGAACTGCCATTCGCAGATCCACGGATCCAACCATCCCGCCGGCATGCGGTTCCTGCGGTGAAGGAGGAGACGAACATGACGACTCTCAGGTGCGCGTTTCTCACGACGACGGCCCTGATCCTCCTCCTCAGCGCCGTTCCGGCCCGGGCGGAGGACGATCAGGACAAGGACCAGGACAAGGTCGAAGGCTCCGTGACCGCCGGTCCGCAGTACCGGGGCGACGACCGTCCCGGCGGCTCGGCGAAGTTCGAGGAGTACCGCGACGTCCCCGGCGGCTTCATCGCCGAGCGGTTCATCCTGACCTACCGGCCGCGCGATGGATTCGTCATCGACGTTGATGCGCGCGACCTCTCCCAGAAGGACCAGAGCGCGTTCCTGCAGTTCGGCAAGCAGGACCGCTGGAAGGCCTACTTCAACTGGAGCGAGAATCCACGCCGCTGGACCGACCAGGCGAAGATGCTGTACGCCGATCGCGGCGGCGCGGTGTTCACTTTGGAAGACACGCTCCAGTCGGCGGTGCAGGCGGCCGCCTCGACGAGTGTCGACGCCGACGCAAACGGACAGTGGGACCCCGGCACGAGGGGTGCTCTCATCAAGCAGGCGATCCTCAGCGGCGCCAACGACGTGTTCGTCGGCTACCAGCGCCGGACCGGCACCGGGGGCGTGCGCTTCACACCGACGCGCTCCTGGACGATCGACGTCCGCGCCGACCGCGAGTTGCGAAACGGCACGACGCCGCAGTCCCTCGGGAATTACTTCACCCTGTCACCCTCGGAGGTCGCAGCCCCCGTCGATTTCCGGACCGACACGGCGACGGTGACGGCGGAATACGCGCACAAGCGCTGGCTGTTCGGGGCGCAGGTTTCCGCGTCCATGTTCGACAACAACTTCAAGTCGCTGACCTGGGACAACCAGCTGTCTCTCACCGAGAGCGGCTCCGCCACCAGCGCCGTTCCGGCGCGCGAGCGCATGGCGCTGTGGACCGACAACTCCGTGCGGAGGGCCACCGTGTACGGCGGATTCGACCTGCCCGGTCACACCCGCGTCAACGCCACCGTGTCGCGCTCCGAGACCACGCAGGACGATCCATTCCTGCCGATGACCGCGAACAGCCTGCTGACGCCGAGCGCCCTGCCCGCCGCCAGCTTCGACGGCAAGTTCAAGAACACCCTCGCCGAGGTGCGCGTGTCGTCGCGTCCCGCCAGCTGGATCCGCTGGAGCGGCTGGGTCCGGCAGTACGAGCTGAAGAACGACTCCCCCGAGCTCGACTTCGCCGACTACGTCGCAACCGACACCTCGATTCCTTTCTGCAGCAACGCCAATTCCTGCGGCAACACGGCCAGTCGCCTGGCGCGGCGCAATCTTCCCTACGGCTACGAGAAGACGAACATCGGCGGCTCGGCCGGCTTTCACTGGGTCCAGTGGGTCGATCTGACCTTCGGGGTCGAGCGCGAGAAGATGAAGCGCGACTTCTCCGCCGTCGAGAACTCCCACGACGACACGCTCAAGCTGGCCGCCGACTTCGACGTGTCCGACTGGCTGAACGTCCGCGCCACCCTGCGGCACCAGGAGCGCCGCGCCGACAGCTACGACGCCGCATATTTCGAGGAGTCGTTCCCGATCGGCGAGCAGAACGTCGCCGCCTCGAACGAGGGGATGCGGAAGTTCTACTGGACCGATCGCGACCGCGACGCCGCCAGCCTTCTCGTGGAGCTGACGCCGCACCCGAAGTTCTCCATCTACATGGAGACCACCTACGCGTACGACGCCTACCTCGATCCGGACACCGGCAAGAAGATCGGCGATTCGTTCAGCAGCATCGAGGACCGTGACTTCATCGGCGGCGCCGATCCGCCCTACACAATCCGGCTGGCCGGCCGGACCAAGGACCTCAACACTACCTCCACACTCGGCCTGTCGGGCAGTCCGTCGGCACGCTTCAATTACTACGCAGACTACACCCGCGAGCGGTTCAAGTACGGTCTGGAGACCCGCTACCGCACCCCGACATCCGGGATCGGCACGGACAACCCTCTCGACAACTGGGGCAGCGGCGCGCACGACCAGTACAACACGGCCAACGTCGGGTTCGACTACCAGCTCACCAAGAAGGGAGAATGGAAGATAGCGCTCGACGGTTCGCGCTCCGTCGGCCGTGGCGACATCGAGACCCACTTCGTGCCCGGCGGCAACGCCTCCTCCGACACGACGCTGACGCAGTTCCCGCACCTCAAGACCGTGCTGACCCTCGCCACCCTGTCGCTGACGCACGCCGTTTCGAAGGACCTCGACTACACGATCCGCTACTGGTACGAAACGTGGAACGAGGACAACTGGGCGGCGGACCAGATGCAGCCGTACATGGGGGACCCGACCAACGATCCGGGGTCGGTGACGGCGGTGTACCTGGGGATGGATTTCAAGAACTACACGAACAACGTGGTCAGCGCCCTCGTTCGCTACCGATTCTAGGGCTGACCGGGTAGAATCCGCGCACGCTCGATCGGGAGGTCAGCGTGCGCTTTCGCTTTGGTCCCGCTCTGCCCCGCCGCCCCTGGCTCACCGCCGGGGACGCCGTTGTCCTGCTCGCGCTCGCGGCCCTGCTCTCGGCCGGTGTTTCCATGGCCTGGCGCGCGCCGGCGGTCCGGCGGGGCCCGGTCATCTCCCTGTCGCCCTCCGCCCTCCCGGCCTACGCCCTGCTGTCCACGGCGCGCATGGCGGCGGCCTACTGTCTGTCCCTCGCCTTCACGCTCGTCTACGGCTACGCGGCCGCGCGCAGCAAGGGCGCGCGCCGCGTGCTGATCCCGGTGCTGGACGTCCTGCAGAGCGTGCCGATCCTCTCCTTCCTGCCGGTGGTGCTTCTCAGTCTCAGCGCGGTCCTGCCGCAGAAGCCGGCCGCCGAGATCGCCGCGGTCCTGCTCATCTTCACCTCGCAGGCCTGGAACATGACCTACAGCTTCTACCAGTCGCTGACGACGATCCCGAGCGAGCTGCGCGAGGCGGCCTCGGTGTTCCGTTTCGGCCCCTGGCTGCGCTTCAGGACGCTCGAGCTGCCGTTCTCGGCGCTCGGTCTCGTCTGGAACAGCATGATGAGCTGGGCGGGCGGCTGGTTCTTCCTCATGGCCGCGGAGATCTTCACAGTCGGAGCCCGCGACTTCCGTCTGCCGGGCCTCGGGGCCTACCTGCAGGAGGCGGCGAACCGCGGCGACACGCGCGCCGTGCTCTACGGTATCGTGACGCTGGTCGCCACCATCGTCGTCCTCGACCAGGTGCTCTGGCGGCCGCTCCTGGCCTGGGCGGACAAGTTCCGGGTCGACACCGTCGCCGGCGAGGAGGCGGTCCCCTCCTGGTTCGGTCATCTCCTCTCCCGCTCCGTCATCCTCGATCGCGCCCGGGCGCGGCTGGTCGCGCCCCTGGTCGAGCGCGTCGACACGGCACTCGCAAAGCACCTGCGGGACGCCCCGGACGCGCCGGGCGGCGCGGGGCGCACCGGACGTCCCTCGACCGTCACGCTGGTGGCGTCCGGCGCTCTCGCGCTCCTCGTGCTTTACGGCGGGTACCGCGCCGCGGGGATGCTCACAGCACTGCCGATCGCCACCTGGAAGCCGCTCCTCACCGGGCTCGGCGCGACGTTCCTGCGCGTCGCCGCGGCGCTTCTGATCGCCCTCGCGTGGACGGTCCCCGCCGGCGTCGCCATCGGCATGAACCGCCGCCTCGCCTCGTTCGTGCAGCCGATCGTCCAGGTGGTCGCCTCGATCCCGGCCACCGCCCTGTTCCCCGTCATCGTGGTCGCGCTGTTGTCGGCGCCGGGCGGTCTCAATATCGCCGCCATCGTCCTGATGCTGATGGGGACCCAGTGGTACCTCCTGTTCAATGTCATCGCGGGCGCCTCGGCCATCCCGCAGGACCTGCGCTTCACGACCGACCTGCTCCGGCTGCCGTTCCTGGACCGCTGGCGCGTCCTGATCCTTCCCGCGATCTTCCCCTACGTCGTGACCGGGGCGATCACGGCGGGGGGCGGCGCCTGGAACGCCAGCATCGTGGCCGAGCACGCGGAGTTCGGCGGACGATCGTATTCCACCACCGGCATCGGCGCCCTGATCGCGGGAGCGACCTCCCGGGGCGATTATCCCCTTCTGCTGGCATCGACGCTGGCCCTCATCTTCACCGTCGTCCTGATCAACCGCACCTTCTGGCGCTCCATGTACCGGCTGGCGGAAGAGCGCTACCGGATGGAGTGACGAGGACCGCATGAGCGCCGCGGGCAACGGCAGCCTGCTCGAGCTGCAGGGAGTGGGCAAGGAATATGGCGGCGGGGGGCGCGCGTTCGTCGCGGTCCGGAACGTCGACATGACGATCCGTCCCGGCGAATTCGTCGGCCTGCTCGGCCCCTCGGGCTGCGGCAAATCGACCCTCCTGCGCATCATTACCGGTCTGAGCCCCGCCACCTCGGGCCGGGTCCTGTACCGCGGCGAGCCGCTCGCCGGGATCAACCCGCACGCCACCATCGTGTTCCAAACCTTCGCCCTGTACCCCTGGCTCACCGTGCAGGAGAACGTCGAGATCGCGCTGAAGGCGCGCGGTCTTCCCCCGAACGATCGCCGCGTCGTGGCCCTGAGGCTCATCGATCTCGTCGGTCTGGACGGCTTCGAGTCGGCCTATCCGCGGGAGCTCTCCGGAGGCATGCGGCAGAAAGTCGGGTTCGCGCGCGCCATGGCGGTCGAGCCCGAGCTTCTCTGCCTGGACGAGCCGTTCTCGGCGCTCGACGTGCTGTCGGCGGAGGCGCTGCGCAACGAGCTGCTCGAGCTGTGGCTCGGCAGGTCGATTCCCACGCAGGCGATCCTGCTGGTGACCCACAACATCGAGGAGGCGGTCCTCCTGGCCGATCGCCTGATCATCATGGGGAAGGACCCCGGGCGTGTCATCGCCGAGATGCCGGTCGGCCTGCGTTACCCGCGCCACCGCAAGGACACCGCCTTCATGGCGACCCTCGACAAGGTGTACGCGCTGGTGTCCGGCCCCTCGAAGCCGGAGACGGGGGCGGCGGGCACAGCACCGGGACAGCCGCTCCCGCCGAAGCGTCTCCCGATCGCGCGCATCAACGGTCTCGCGGGTCTCATGGAGAAAGTCGCCGAGGAGGGCGGCCGGGCCGATCTGCACCGCATCGGCAGCGGTCTGCACCTCGAGCTGGACGACCTCCTTCCGGTCGTCGAGGCCGCGGAGCTGATCGGTTTCGCGCAGGTCGACTCCGGCGACATCCTGCTCACCCCTCTCGGCCAGGCGTTTGCGGACGCGAGCATCCCGGCGCGCAAGGAGATCATCGCCGGGCGGCTCCTGCGCCACCCCACGATCCGCTGGATCTACGAGACCCTGCAGCAGGACGATGACCAGAGGGTCGCCGAGTCGTACTTTCTGGAGCGCCTGCAGTCGGAGTTCGGCGAGAACGCGCCCGCCCAGCTCGAGACCGCCATCAACTGGGCCCGCTACGCCGAGCTGTTCACCTTCGACGACGACACCGACGAGCTCTTTCTCGAGGCCTGAGCCCACATCCCCGCGGCGTCAAAAAGTGTCGGTCGCCGCGGTTGACGCTCCTGTAACCGGAACCTATACTTGGCCGCGGTGCGCGCGCGATCGTGAGCATGGGGACGCAGATCGGCCAGCCCTGGCAGGCGATCCACCGTCATCTGATCGAGCAGCACGGGCTCGACCTGTCGCGCTACAAGGAGAGCTACCTCAAGAGGCGGCTCCTCGTGCGCATCCGGGCCCTGAGGCTTCCGGGGATCGAGGCGTACGCGCGCTACCTGCGCCGCCATCCCGAAGAGCTGGGACGGCTGCAGAAGGCGCTGTCGATCAAGGTCACCGGCTTTTTCAGGAACCGAGCCTGCTTCGCGTTCCTCGAGGAGATGGTCGTGCCTGATCTCCTGCGGCGGTCGGCAGCCCGGCGCCACCGGATTGCGGTCTGGAGCGCCGGCTGCGCCACGGGCGAAGAGCCCTACTCCCTGGCCGCCCTGTTCGCCTCCGTCCTCGATCGTCACGACGGCCCGGCGGGCCGGGCCGAGGCCGCCCGCGCGCAGGTGCGGATCACCGCCACCGACATCGATGAGGGCGCCCTGGACAGGGCGCGCGCGGCCGTCTTTCCGGCCCGCTCGCTCCTGGGCGCCTCGCCGGGCGACGCGGCGCGCCACTTCGAGGTGCGCGCCGACGGAACGGCCTCCCCCTCCGCCCGCCTGAAGCGCATGGTGCGGTTCGAGCGGCAGAGCCTTCTCGATCCGATCGAGTGCGATGACCTCGATCTGGTCGTGTGCAGGAACGTCCTCATCTACTTCTCGCTCGAGCACCAGGCCCTCATCCTGTCGCGCTTCGCGCGGGCTCTGTCGGCCGGCGGCTACCTCGTCCTCGGGCGGGTCGAGCGCCTGTTCGGCGAGGCGCGCGGTCACTTCGAGGTCACGAGCGCTCGCGACCGCGTCTACCGGCGCCTGCCCGGTGCCAGGGAGGCCCGCGCATGCGCCTGAAGCTCGCGCTGGCCTTCCTGATCACGACCTTCCTGTTCATCACCACGAACTTCGTGTTCACGCCCCCGAGCGTGTATTCCCTGTGGGACCTGGTCGGCTACATTTCGACGGAGATCCTGATCGGGCTGGTGGCCGCCGTGGTGCTGTCGAAATACTTCACGCGGCACCTGCGCGAGCTGGCCTCGGTCAGCGCCGTCATCAGCCACGGCGACCTGACGCGCAAGGTCGAGGTGCGCACGACGGACGAGGTGGGCGAGGTGGCCCGCTCCTTCAACACGATGCTGCAGAGCCTGTTCAACATCGTCACCGAGGTGCGCGCCGTCAGCGGGCAGATCTTCGAATCGGCCCAGAGCCTCTCGGCCACGGCCCAGGAGATGAACGCCACGACCGAGGAGATCTCCTCGACGATGCAGAACATCGCCAAGGGTGCCGAGGGGACGGCCGACATGGTGAACAAGACGTCGTCGATCACCCGCGACCTGGCTGCGTCGATCGAGGAGATCTCGGAGAAGGCGCGTTTCGCCGCCCACGCATCGAAGGAGGCCGGCGAGCGGGCCAGGACCGCGGGCGAGCAGATGACGGGCGCCTCGACCAAGGTGGCGGAGCTCGTCTCCCGCATCGAGCGCGCCACGAGCACGGTGGAGGGGTTCAAGGACCGCGCCCTGCGCATCAACGAGTCGGTCGACTTCATCACGCACATCGCACAGCAGACGCACCTCCTGGCCCTGAACGCCACCATCGAGGCGGCGCGCGCCGGCGAGCACGGGCGGGGGTTCTCGGTGGTCGCCGAGGAGATCCGCAAGCTGGCCGACGCGTCGCGCAAGTTCGCCGACCAGATCTCCCGCCTGGCGAAGGAGATCAACTCGCAATCGACCGAGGTCATCGCCTCGATGACCGACAGCACGCAGTCGGCGCGCGAGGGCAAGGACGTGCTCCTGCAGGCGCGCACCTCGATCGAATCGATGGTGCAGACGGTGCTCACCAGCATGGAGCGGATCGAGGCGATCTCGGCCCTCACCGAGACGCAGGCCAAGGGGGCCGACAGCCTGGTGCGCGCGATCGAGGAGATCGCCAAGATCGCGGAGGACAACGCCGCCGGCACCGAGGAGGCCTCGGCGGCCACCGAGGAGCAGACGGCCTCCATGCAGGAGATGTCGGCCTCGGCCCAGGAGCTGGCCAAGACGTCGGATACGCTGAAAGACCTGATCGCCGTGTTCAAGGTCGGGTAGGATCACCGGGGAGAGAGACGTGCTGGAACCGATCATCACCTTCGAGGTGCTCAGCGAGTGGTTCGGCCTGATGGCGAGCGACGTGCGCGAGGTGGCGAGGCTGCGCGGCGTGCGGCCGGTGCCGCGCGCCCCGGACGTGATCGCCGGGCTGGCCGAGGTGCACGGCCGCCTCGTGACCCTGATCGATCTGGAGCGCCTGCTCCCCGCCGGGGAGACCCGGGTACCGTCCGGTGCTAGGGCGCCCTGCGAGGGGTCCGGGCCGGAGGAGTTCGGCGTGGTGCTGGCCCTTCCCTACGAGCACCTGGGCATCCTGGTGCGGAGCGAGGTGGACGTGGCCTCCGGTGTTGCGGACTCCGGGCCGGGGCCGGGCGGGGCGGCATCGTGGCTGCGGGCCCGCCTCCCGGTCGGTGACCGGCTCTTGAACCTGCTCTCCCTGCCGGAGCTGGTGTCGCGGGTCGAGGAGACGATTCGCAAGGGCTTCCGGCCCCGTTCGTCCGGGACCCTGGACGAGGAGAACTGATGGCGATCCGAGTGCTGGTCGTGGATGACGCGATGTTCATGCGCTCCATGATCAAGGACATCCTGGTCAATGCCGGCGGGCGCTACGAGATCGTCGGCGAGGCATCGAACGGCCGCGAGGCGATCGCCCGCTTCCGCGAGCTCAACCCCGAGCTCGTGACCATGGACATCGTCATGCCCCAGCTCGACGGCATCGAGGCGACCCGCGAGATCCTGAAGGTCGATCCGGCGGCCGTCATCGTCATGTGCAGCGCCATGGGCCAGGAGGCCCTGGTCGTCGAGTCGATCTCGGCCGGCGCCAAGGATTTCATCGTCAAGCCGTTCACGTCCGACCGCGTCCTCCAGGTCCTCGCCAAGGTCCTGCCCGGCGCCGCCGGCGGATCCGCCGCTCCTTAGGCGCCCGGCCCCGGGGGGCGGCGTTGGAAACCGCTGACTTTCTCGACCTCTTCATCTCCGAAGCGCGCGAGCACATCGAGGGACAGGCCGCGCTCCTGGCCCGCGCCCGGTCCTCCTCCCTCGAGCGCGAAGAGATCAACGACCTGTTCCGACACGCCCATTCGGTCAAAGGGATGGCGGCCGCCATGGGCTTCACCTCCATGTCCGCCCTGGCGCACGCCCTGGAGGATCTCCTGCACCAGTGGCGGGACGGCGCGCTCGGTCCGACGCCCGGTTCCGTCGATCTCCTGACGCGCGCGAACGATCTCCTGTCGGCGCAGGTGGACGCCCTGGTCGCCCACCAGGAGATGCCCTCGGGCGAGGAGATCGGGAGGCAGATCCGCTCCCTCTGCTCCCCTTCCGAAAATCGCCATCAGCCGCCGGTCACCGACGCCGCCGCCCCCGCGCAGGGTACGGGTGCGCCGGCCGCGGCCGCGGGCGACACGCGCCCGCGTCTCCTGGTCGACATCGCCATCCGGCAGGGCGCTCCCCTCCCGGGTGCCAGGGCCATGGTGATCCTCAAGCGGCTGGAGGAGCACGGCCAGGTGCTGGAGATCTCACCCGCGCCCCGGATCCTGGCGACCGGCAAGTTCAACGGCCGGCTGCGCGTCGTCCTGGCCTCGCGGGTCGCCGCCGATCGCGTGGCCTCCCTGGTGGAGGGCCTGCCGGACGTCGCCGCCTGCCAGGTGACCCCGGCGGCTCCGCCCGAAGAGCAGGGCGAGGACCCCCAGAGACGCCTGGCGCCCAGGCGGATCTTTCCCGATCGCCGGGAGGAGGAGACGGCAGAGGCGCCCGCCCGCGCCGAGGCGATCACCACGATCCGCGTGCCCACGGAGAGGATGGACCACCTGCTCGACGGGATCGGCGAGCTCATCCTGGATCGCGAGCGCCTGAAGCGGGCGCTCGAGGCCGACCCGGGATCGGAGGCGGCCGAGATCCTGGAAGGGCTCTGCCGGACGGTGGACACGCTCAAGGACGAGGTGATGACGATCCGTCTTCTGCCGTTCTCATCGATCGTCCCGCGGCTCGAGAGGGCGGTGCGCGAGCTGGCCTCGAGGCTCGGCAAGGAGGTGGAGCTCGTGGTGCGCGGCACGGAGGTGTCGCTCGATCGCTCGACCCTCGAGGAGATGATGGACCCGCTGCAGCACATCCTGCGCAACTGCATCGACCACGGCGTGGAGGGGTTGGAGGAGCGGCGCGGCGCCGGCAAGCCGGCCCGCGGCCGGATCGAGATCGACCTGTCGCGCCGCGACGAGCGCGTCTGCCTGGCGGTGTCGGACGACGGCCGCGGCATGGATCCCGAGGCGCTGCGGCGGGTCGCGGTGGAGCGCCGCTACCTGTCACGCGAGGTCGCGATGCGCCTGTCGGACGAGGAGGCGCTCATGCTGGTCACCATCCCGGGTTTCTCGACCGCCACCCGCACGACCGACATCTCGGGGCGGGGCGTCGGGATGGACGTGGTGCGCATGCGCGTGCAGAAGCTGGGCGGGCACCTGATCATCCGCTCGCAGACCGGCACCGGAACGCGTCTCGAGATGGACCTGCCGCCGACCGTCACGTTGACGCGCGCCTTCCTGTGCCGCGCCGCGGGGGGCGTGTTCGCGGTCCCGGTCTCGGCCGTGCAGGCGACCTTCGAGGTGCGCCGCGACGTCGTGCAGGCCAGCCAGGGAGAGCGGGTGCTGCGGCGCGGGGACGTCCTGGTGACCGTGCTTCCCCTGGGCGGTGTCCTGGCCGGCGACCGGTCGGCGCCGTTCCCCGACACCTTCCCGGCGCTGCAGTACCAGGTCGGGAAGCGCACCTACGCGCTGGGCGTGGACGAGATCCTCGGCGAGGAGCCGATCGTGGTGAAGCCGCTGCGGCACCCGCTGGAGCTCCTGCCCCAGTATGCCGGCGCCGCCATCCTCAACGACGGCCAGATCGCCCTCATTGTCGACCCGGTCAACCTCACGCGCACCTCGCGGCAGCCATGACGACGGGGTCTCGAGGGCGCGGGAAGAGCGCCGTCGCGCGCGCGCGGCGCCGCACCGCCCACCGCACCGGTCCCTCGACCGACCTGAAGCGCTTCTACGTCCTGAGCGAGGCGGGGGCGCGCAACGCGGCCACCGCCCTCAGCCAGATCCTCGGGCGGCCGCTGCGCCTGGCGGTCCCCTGGGCCAGGGTGCTCCCCCTGGAGAAGGTCAAGGAGATGGCGGGCGGCGCGTCGCGTGTCGTGTGCGCCCTGTCCCTCAAGGTCTACGGCGAGGCGCGGGGAAATCTCCTGGTCGTGTTCAGGCGGGAGCAGCTGCCGATCCTCCTCGGCATGGTGGTACCGCGCGCGCACGCGGCGACGCCCGGCGCCGGCGACGGCCACGCCCTGAATGAGATGGAGCGCTCGGCGCTGATGGAGATCGGCAACATCCTCGCGTGCGCCTACCTCAACGCCCTGAGCCGTCTCCTGGGCGTCAGCCTGCTCCCGTCGATTCCCGGCCTGGCGGTGGACATGGTGGGGGCCGTGACCGATCATCTCCTGATCGAGCTCGCCGCTTTCGCCGACAACGCCGTCGTGCTGGCGAGCCAGGTCCACGAGCCCGCGAGCGGGCTCAAGGGGTCGATCTTCTTCCTCCCGCACCCGTCCGCCCTCCCCTTCCTCTGCCGCGCCCAGGTCCATGCGGCGCCGCCCGTGCGGGCCCGGAGCCGTCGGTGACCCGGACGAAGGCGTTGCGCGCCGGCGAGCTGCGCGTCGCCGAGGCGCCGGCCCGTCTCGCCATCCACGGTCTCGGTTCGTGCGTGGCCGTGTTCGTGTACGACCCGCGGGCCCGCGTGGGCGGGATGGCGCACATCCTGCTGCCGGGACCGCCGAAGGGGCCGGGCGACCACGCCGGGCGTTACGCGACGACCGCGGTCGCCACCGTCGTGGCCGAATCGATCCGCCTCGGCGCGAAGCAGGCGGCGCTCCAAGCCAAGGTGACCGGGGGCTCGCGGATGTTCGCCTGCGACGCTCACAAGGACCGTCCGACCGTGGGAGACAAGAACGTCGAGGCGGTCCTCGGCGCCCTGCGGGACGCCGGTGTCGAGATCATCGCCACGGACGTCGGGGGCGACCACGGGCGCACGGTCGTGGCCGACCTGCAGGACGGCACCCTGACGATCACGACGGTGCGCGGAGGATCGAAGGTGGTGTGAGGGGAGCCGGGAGTCAGACCCCGTGCTTCTGCAGCATCTTGACCAGGACGTCGCGCGTCGTCGCACCGATGTACTGGTCGACGACCTTGCCGTCCTTGAACAGAAGAAGGGTTGGGATGCTCTGGATGCCGTAGCGGCCGGCCAGGCTGCTCTCGTCGTCGACATTCACCTTGCCGACCCGCACCTTGCCGTTCAGCTCGTCGGCGAGCTTCTCCAGGACGGGGGCGACCATGCGGCAGGGACCGCACCATTCGGCCCAGAAATCGACCAGGATGGGTGCTCCGGGCTTCTTGACTTCCGATTCGAAGTTGCCGTTCGTCAGCGTCAGAATATTTTTGCTCATCGGCTCTCCAGGGTCCCCCCGCCAGCACGTTGGGCCCGGTTCTTATACCATAGGCGAGGGGCCGCCACCAAGAAACCCGCGCCCGATCGGCACATCTGGCTGCCCCAACGCCCGGCCGACATCCCTGCCGGCAGTCGAATAAGATGCGCGACGCCCTCGATCGGTTCCGTCCCCGCAAGCGCTTGGGACAGAATTTCCTGATCAACCAGGGGGCGGCCGACACGATCGTCGCCGCCTTCCGGCCCCGGCCGGACGACCTGGTGGTCGAGATCGGCCCGGGTCGCGGCGCCTTGACGCACCGCCTCGCCGGCCGCGTCTTAAGGCTCGTGGCGGTCGAGATCGACCCCGACCTGGCCGTTCCGCTTCGCGAGGAGATGCGCGCCTCGCCGTCGGTCGAGATCGTCCAGGCGGACATCCTGGAACTCGACCTCACGGCGCTCCTTCAGGGCATGGGCGCGACGACGGCGCGGCGGGCGCGGGTCATCGCCAATCTTCCCTACTCCATCGCCACGACGGTCATCCTGAGGCTCATCGACGAGCGCGCCCTCCTGGCCGACCTGCTGGTGCTGGTGCAGCGCGAGGTCGCCGAGCGGATCGCCTCGCCGTCCGGGAGGAAATCGTACGGAGGGCTTTCAGTCCTCTGCCAGACGCAGGCCAGGGTCGAGATCCTCCTGCGCCTCCGGCCGGGATCCTTCCGGCCGGTTCCCAAAGTTGATTCGGAGCTGGTCCGTCTGACCCTGCATCACGCCGACGAGGAGACCTCCGTCACCGGGGGGGCTGCACCTCTCACGCTGGAAGCGCTCCTGCGCACGGCTTTCGCGCAGAGACGCAAGACGCTCCTCAACAACCTGGTCCGGCTGAAGGGACCGGGCGGCGGTTCGATGGGGTCGGCCGCCGCGGCGGACCTCATCCGCCGTGCCGGTCTCGATCCGCGTGCCCGGCCGGAGGAGATCCCGGTCGATGGTTTCCTTGCGCTCCTCCGGGCGCTTCACGCCCTATAATCTCCGCCGTGACCACCCGCGCCAAGGCCGACCACGTCAAACACTCCCGCGCTCCCCTGCAGATCGTGCCGCTCGGCGGTGTCGGCGAGTTCGGCAGCAACTGCACCGTCCTGCGGCAAGGAACCGACCTCGTCGTCATCGACGCGGGCCTGCTGTTCCCGGAGGAGCAGTCCCTCGGGGTGAACTTCGTCATCCCGGACCTGTCGTACATCGAGGAGCACGCCTCCGAGGTGCGGGGCATCCTGCTGACGCACGCGCACGAGGACCACGTGGGGGCCCTTCCCTGGCTCTTCGACAAGGTGCGCGTCCCGGTGTACGGCAGCGACTTCACCCTGGGACTCGCCGCCCGCAAGCTGCGCGAGCACAACCTGCCGCACGAGAAGCATTTCAAGCGGGTCAAGGCCGGAGAGGAGATCCGGCTCGGCCCGTTCACGGTGGAGTTCCTGCAGGTGACGCACAGCATCCCGGGTTCGTTCGGGCTGGCCGTCAAGACGCCTCACGGCACCGTCGTCCACACCGGCGACTTCAAGATGGACCAGACGCCCATCGACGGACGAGGCTTCGACTTCCAGAGCTTCTCGTTCCACGGCGACCAGGGAGTGCTCGCCCTGCTGTCGGACAGCACCAACGCCGAGGTCCCCGGGTTCACCGGGTCGGAGCGGCTGGTCGGCGAGGCGCTGGACGGCTTGTTCCGGCGCGCCACCGGGCGGATCGTGGTCAGCACGTTCGCCAGCAACGTGCACCGAATCCAGCAGGTCGTCGATCTCGCGGTGGCGCACCGCCGCAAGGTCGCGCTCGTCGGCTCGAGCATGGTCTCGACGGCCGAGGTGGCCGCGAGCCTCGGGTATCTGAAGGCCCCCCCCGGCACCCTGATCGAGGCCAGGGAGGCGGGCCGCCTTTCCGCCGGCCGCGTCGTCCTCGTCGCGGCCGGCAGCCAGGGG
Organism: Acidobacteriota bacterium; assembly: GCA_041482595.1. Lineage (GTDB taxonomy): Bacteria > Acidobacteriota > Polarisedimenticolia > Gp22-AA2 > Gp22-AA2 > Gp22-AA3. Next base: position 5,018 of record JBGPED010000026.1, on the reverse strand, counting down.
GAGCCGATGTCGGCCCTGTCCAGGATCGCGCTCGACGATCACAAGGACGTGTCGATCGAGGCCGGGGACACCGTTGTGCTGTCGGCGCGCGCCATCCCCGGCAACGAGAAATCGATCAACCGCGTCATCAACCACCTGTACCGGCGCGGCGCCGATGTGATCGTGGGCGGGCGGCCGCCGCTGCACGTCTCGGGGCACGCCAGCCAGGAGGAGCTCAAGATCATGCTCACGCTGACGCGCCCGCGCTTCTTCATCCCGATCCACGGCGAGCTGCGACAGATCCACAACCACGCGCGCCTGGCGGAGCAGGTGGGCCTGCCGCGCGAGCGCATCCTGCTGGGCACGAGCGGCGACGTGTTCGAGCTCAACGAGAAGGAGGCCCGGCTGGCCGGCAGGGTCCCGGCCGGGCGCGTGTTCATCGACGGCACCCTCGACGAGGTGGACGAGATCGTGGTGCGCGACCGCCGGCACATCTCCGAGGGCGGCATCGTCCTGGCGGTCGTCGCAATCGATCGACGCTCAGGCCAGATGGTCGGCGAGCCCGAGATCGTCAGCCGCGGCTTCGCCGCCGGGGCGGGCGATCAGGAGGTCCTGCGCGACGCGGCGCGCCTCGTGCGCCGTTCCGTCGAGTCCGCGACTCCGGAGGAGCGCGCCGACCGCGGCGTGATGAAGGCGCTGATCCAGCGCGATCTGAAGCGCCACTTCCGCAAGACCCTGGAGCGCCGGCCGATGATCATCCCGGCGATCATCGAGGCCTGAGAAGGGCCCGCGATCGCCCGGTCCCGTCCCGGTGGTAGAATTCGCGGATATGCGCGCCCGCAAGAGGACCGTGCCCTCCCGCCGCGAAGCCCCGGCGGCCCGAAGTTTCTGGGCGGAGGCGATGGCCATCGTGCTGATGGCGGTCGCGGTCCTCCTGGTGCTGAGCCTCGCCTCCTATCACGCCGAAGATCCGGTCCCCTGGCCCCTCGGGCAGTGGACGAACGAGCCGGTGCGCAACGTCGTCGGCATCGCCGGGGCGCTGTGCGCCGAACTGCTCCTGCAGGTCCTCGGCTACGCCGCCTGGGCGGTGCCGCCTCTTCTTCTCCTCCTCGGCTGGGAGGTCTTCTGGCGCCGCAGCGGGCGGGCCTTCAGCCGCTTCGCCGGCTGCACTCTGCTGGTTCTGTCCGCCGCCGCCTGCCTGCACCTGGTGTTCGACGAGGGCGCGGGCCCGCTGGCGCGCCACGCCGGCGGCTGGTTCGGATACGCCTTCGCCCACGTCCTGTCGCGTCTCCTGAACCGCTGGGGTGCCCTGGTCGCGGCGCTGGCGATCGTCATCACCAGCCTCCTGATCGTGACGCGCGCCTCGATCGTCGAGGCCCTGCGGGTGATCTCGGCGCGCGCCGCCGCCCTCATGCGGAACGCGTGGCTGGCGTGGGTCAGGCACCGCGAGGTCCGCCGCAAGGAGGCGCTGCGACTCGAGGTGGCCCGCCGCCAGCGCGAGCGGCGCGCGGCGGTCGCGGCCGCCGGGACATCGGACGACGAGCCGTCGGTCGAGCCGCACGCCGCCGCCCCGATCCCGCTCGCCGCGACCGATCTCGAGGGGCCCGCGCCCGCCGACGGCAAGGCCGTGGCGGCGGCCGCCGCCCGCCGTGCTTTCCGCGCCGCGGCCGCGGCGAAAGGGAAGGCCGAGGCGCCGGCCGCGGGGCAGCCGCAGTTCGATTTCGGCGAGACCCCGCCGCGCTATACGCCCCCTCCCCTGTCGCTCCTCAATCCGCCGACGCACGACGTGCAGGTGGACGAGAAGGAGCTGGTCGAGACGGCGCGCATCCTGACCGAGAAATGCCGCGAGTTCGACGTCACCGGGCAGGTGATCGCCATCCAGCCCGGCCCCGTCGTGACGGTGTTCGAGTTCAAGCCGGACCCCGGCGTGAAGTACAGCAGGATCGTCACCCTGTCGGACGACCTGTGCCTGGCGATCGAGGCGGAGTCGATCCGCATCGACCGCATCGCCGGCAAGTCGACCGTCGGCATGGAGGTGCCGAACAAGAAGCGCGAGACGATCTCCCTGCGCGAGCTCCTGGCCGGCGAGCGCTTCCAGAAGTCCGCCGCTCCCCTCACCCTCGCCCTCGGCAAGGAGATCAACGGCGAGCCGTACTACGCCGACCTGGCGCGCATGCCGCACCTCCTGGTCGCGGGTTCGACCGGGTCGGGGAAGAGCGTCTCGGTGAACACCTTCCTGACGTCGATCCTGTACAAGTCGAGCCCCGAGGAAGTGAAGTTCATCATGATCGACCCGAAGCGGCTCGAGCTCGGCGTGTACGAGAACATCCCGCACCTCCTGACGCCGCTCGTGACCGACACCAAGAAGGCGGCGAACGCGCTGCGCTGGGCGGTGCTGGAGATGGAGCGGCGCTACAAGCAGCTCGCCGAGGCCGGCGTGCGCGGCATCAACCAGTACAACGTGGTCGTCAAGCGCGAGCTCCAGGCGCGCGCGGGGGCGGCCGGAGCCGCGCCCGCCCCGGCCGACGGAACGGCCGCGGCCGCCGCGGCGGCATCCGGGGAGGAATCCGCCCCGCCCGCAAGCGCCCGCGTCCCCACGGTCGCCGGCGAGGCGCTCAAGCCGTTGCCGTACATCGTCATCGTCATCGACGAGCTGGCCGACCTGATGATGACGACCGGCGCCGAGGTGGAGGTGGCGATCACGCGCCTGGCGCAGATGGCGCGGGCCGTCGGGATCCATCTCATCCTGTCGACCCAGAGGCCCTCGGTCGACATCATCACCGGCGTCATCAAGGCGAACTTCCCCTGCCGCATCGCCATGCGCGTCTCGTCCAAGGTGGACTCGCGCACCATCCTCGACAGCAACGGCGCCGAGCAGCTCCTGGGACAGGGGGACATGCTGTTCATCCCGCCCGGATCGGCGCGTCTCATCCGCCTGCACGGACCCCTGGTCACCGAAGTCGAAGCGACCCGCATCGTGTCGTTTCTCAAGAAGCAGGCGAAGCCGCAGTACGACGAAACAGTCACCCGCGACGAGCCGCAGGGCGCCGCCGGGGGGACGCCGGGGCGCGAGGAGGACGTGGACCCGGCCTACGACCAGGCGGTGAGGCTCGCGATCCAGATGGGGCAGATCTCCGTCTCCCACATCCAGCGCCGCCTGAAGCTCGGCTACGCGCGGGCGGCGCGCCTCGTCGACATGATGGAGCAGAACGGCATCGTCGGCCCCGCCGACGGCAGCAAGCCGCGCGAGGTCCTGGTCGAGCCGGAGTTCCTCGAACGGATGAACCAGATGCGCGAGGAGCGGACCTGAGGGTCCCGCCGCGCGCCGGCAGCGCTCAGCCGGCGGGGGCGACGTGCAGGAAATCGGAATAGGTGAACAGGTTGTGCCGGAGGATCAATTTGATCAGGATGCGCGCGTTGGTGTTCACCTCGACCCGCAGCGGCAGCCAGACTCCCTCGCCCACCGGGCCCGCGTCCATGCGGACCTTCAAGTCGTAGACCTTCGACAGCGACAGCGCGATGCTGATCGGCTGCACGGTCTCGGCGCGGGCCGCCGCAAGATGAAAGCCTTCCACGGTGATCCAGAGGCTTCCCTGCATCGCCTTGGTGAACTTGGCGGCCAGGCCGCCCGTCCTGGGCTGCACGTCATCGGGGGTGAAATCGAGCCGGTAGCAATCGACGCCGTTCAGCGCCTCCTGCCCCATGAAACGGTACGAGGACAGGTGCAGGAGCTGACCGAGCGAGTAGCCGCTCTCCTCTTGTCCCTCGGCTCCGGCGACCAGCGTTCTGTAGTGCTTGTTGAAGCTGGCTGAGCGCCGCTGCTGGTCTCTTTCGGAAGACATGGCGGCCACACCGTTGTGGCGCACCAGCTCTTCGCGGAAGCCGTCCCTGTCGGGTGTCACGACAAACTCGAGATCGTCCCGGCCGACGACCTGGCCGGAGTCGTCGTAATCTTCGCGCTCCGAGCGCCTCCCGAACCGGTAGCGCGACCAGGCCGCGACATCGGCCTTCTGGACCTTCTGGGCCTCGGACACGATGAATTGAATGTCTGTCGGCTGCGCCGCTGTCGGTGACGGCCACCCCGGCGGGGCGCCCAGCGCCAGGAGCACGATCGCCGGAGCCAGGACCCGCGCCACCTCGCGCTACTCGTGCACAGGCCGGGGCAGCGCCGATCTTGAGGCACCGTCGGTCTCCTTGCCCCTGAGTCCGTCCCGCTTCACGCGGACGCTCTTGGCCGGGATGCCGACGTTGATGTGGTGGTCCGGGACCGGGCGGGTCACGACCCCCATGGTGCCGACCATGGCGTTCCTCCCCACCGTCGTCCCCGACAGCACCACGGCGTGATAGGTGATGCGCGCGCCGTCGCCGATCACCGTCCGGCTGCAGATGACGCGCTCGATGTCCTCGATGTCGTGGTTGTGCGAGTAGATGTTGGCGTAGTCCGAGATCGACACGCGACTGCCGATGACGATCTCGCCGCGATCGTCGAGCAGGACCTTGCGGTGGATCGTCGTGTTGTCTCCAACGGAGAGGTTGTAGCCGAACGACACCTCGACGTCGCGGAAGATCCGGACGTTCTCGCCGCAGTGCTTGAAGACGTGTCTGGCCAGGAGCCGCCGTACTATCACTCCGAGATGCACATTCTGACCCAGGGGTGAGTGGTCGAACTGGATCCACAGCCACAGGAGCGGCTTCACCATGTTGTAGCGCGCCGGATCGCACTCGGCGTAGTACTCCGCCTCGAGGGTGACGTTGCGTGGATCGAACTGGGCGATCAGCAGCCGCTCGCCCACGGGCCGCGAGCCGTCCTCGATCAGATCGGCGTAGCGCGCACCCTCCCCGTAGTGGATCTCCGTCAGGACGTCGCGGCACAGGACATCGCGGTCGATCTTCGGGTTCTCCAGGCGGGTGCGCAGGTGGTCAACGAAGCGTTCGTACAGTCGGGCGACGTCCTGGTTGGCGAGCGGGACGGGTCGGGAGGCCACCGTTCCTCCGTGCGCGGTTAGGAGCGTGTCCGAGTCATGGCATGGGTCGCGTTC
>JBGPED010000025.1:0-21331 GCA_041482595.1 Acidobacteriota bacterium | reverse complement strand
TCACCGGCATCGGCGGGCCGGCGATGCGGGCCGCGGGCCTCCTGCCGCTGGGCGACGCCGGGACGATGGGGGTCACCGGGTTTCTCGAGGTCCTCGGGAGCGCGCGCGTCATCTGGCGCGCCTTTCGGGAGGCCCGCGACGTCCTGTCTTCGGCGGACCGGCCCGACCTGGTGCTGCTGATCGATTACCCCGACTTCAATCTGCGTCTTGCGAGGCACGCCAGGAAGGCCGGTGTGCCGGTCCTGTACTTCGTCAGCCCCCAGGTCTGGGCGTGGCGCAAGGGCCGGGTGAAGCAGATCGCCGCGGCGGTGGACCGCATGCTCGTGATCCTGCCCTTCGAAGAAGACATCTACCGGCGGGCGGGTGTCCCGGTCGAATTCGTGGGTCATCCGCTCCTCGATCTCGTCCATCCGGCGCGCACCCGGGAGCAGACGCTGCGGCCCCTGGGCCTCGATCCGAAGCGGCCGACCGTGGCGCTCCTGCCCGGTAGCCGCCGGAACGAGATCCGCGCCCATCTCGGGATCATGCTCGGTGCGGCGCGGCGCCTGCGCGAGGAGTTCCGCGACTTGCAGTTTCTCCTGCCCGTCGCGCCGACGCTCGAATCGGGCGACGTGGAGGGGATCCTCCGCGCGGAGCGAAGCGGCGCCCGGACGTCGGGCGCCGCCGGGTTCGATCTCGAGTGCGTGCTCGTGCGGGAAGGACGTTACGATGCCCTGGCGGCCTGTGACGCGGCGATCGTGGCCTCCGGAACGGCGACGGTGGAGACCGCCCTCCTGGGGGTCCCGATGGTGATTGTTTACCGGATGAACGCGCTCACCTTCGCCCTCGCCCGCCTGATCTCCGACGTGCCGCACGTCGGGATGCCGAATCTGATCGCGGGCGAGAGGATCGCCCCGGAGCTGGTGCAGGGCGAGTGCACGCCGGAGCGGATCGCGGGCGAGCTGCGGCGGGTCCTGACCGATCCGCGCGCGGCCGAGACGATGCGCCGGGGCCTCGCCGGCGTGCGCTCGCGGCTGGGGCGGCCGGGCGCCATCGGGAGGGTCGCCGCGGCGGCCTGGGATATGATCGGCGTCCGCGGCCGGGAGCATGCGGCGTGAATCGGTGCGACGACCGGTGCCGGACGGGAACGGGATGAAGGCCGAGCGGGAACGCGAGCGGATCATGAGCATGACCGGGTTCGGCCAGGGCGCGGCCGAGCGCGACGGCGTGCGGGTGCAGCTGGAGCTGAAGGGTGTCAATCACCGGTTCCTGGACGTCAAGATGCGGCTGCCGGCCGAGGTGGGTCTGCTGGAGCCCGCGCTGCGCGCGGTGATCCAGGAGCGCGTGTCGCGCGCGCGCATCGATGTCGCGGTGGCGATTCTCTCGTCGCGTCCCGCGTCCTCGCAGGTGGTGATTGACCGGGCCCTCGTGGCCGAGTACCTCACCGCGGTCGCCGTGCTCAAGAAGGAGTTCCGCCTGAAGGGGACAGTCGGTGTGGAGACGGTGCTGAGTTGGCCCGGAGCGGTGGCGATCCGATCGGAGGCGGCGCCGGCCGATGGGATCGCATCGTCCCTTCTGTCCGAGGCGCTGCGCCAGGCGCTTGATGCCTACGACGCTATGCGCGCTGCCGAGGGGAGGCGTCTGGCCGGCGACATCCGGGATCGTCTGCACGCGATCCGGGCCGCGACCGGGCGGATCGAGGACGAGGCGCGCGGGCTGCCGGAGACGTATGCCCGCCGGCTCAAGGAGCGTCTGGCGACGCTCCTGGAGGGCGAGCGGGCCCTCGACGATTCCCGTCTCGCCCAGGAGGTGGCCCTGCTCGCGGGTCGGGTGGACATCACGGAAGAGCTGGTCCGGCTTCAGGGTTACCTGGCGCAGGCGGAGGACACGCTCGCCCGGAAGCAGGGAACGATCGGCAAGACGCTCGATTTCATCATGCAGGAGATGAACCGGGAGGCGAACACGATCTCGTCGAAGGCGGAGGCGCTGTCGATCTGCCAGGGGGCGCTTCTGATCAAGGCCGAGGTGGAGAAGATCCGCGAGCAGGTGCAGAACCTGGAATGAGCGCCGGAGCGTGCGACAGAAATCGACGGACCGCGTGACCGGGGCCGGCGGTGGAAACACGGCCTCTGCGGCCGGCGGCCCGCGCGGATCGGTTCTGGTGATCTCGGCCCCCTCCGGGGCGGGCAAGACCACGCTCTGCAAGCGACTCCTCGAGGAGGACGGCGCGGTGGAGTTCTCCGTGTCCTTCACCACGCGCCCGCCGCGCGCGGGGGAGAGGGACGGCGTGGACTACTGGTTCGTCGATCGAAAGCAGTTCGAGCACCGTCGCGACCTTGGCGAGTTCGTCGAATGGGCCGTCGTTGGAGGGCACCTCTACGGCACTTCGGCGGAGGCGGTCAAGGAGGCCGCGGGGCGCGGCCGTGACATCCTGCTTGACATCGACACGCAGGGGGCGATGAACATCCGCCGCCTGATCCCCGACGCGGTGCTCATTTTCATCCTGCCCCCCTCCCGGGCGGCCCTCGAGGAGCGGCTCAAGAAGCGCGGCACCGACGGGCCCGCGGAGGTGGCGCGCCGGCTGGGACTGGCGCGGGGCGAGGTCGAGATGAGTCCGGCCTACGACTACGTCATCATCAACGATGATTTCGAGACCGCCTACCGGCAGCTGCGGGCGGTCGTGGAGGCGGCCCGCTGCCGGACGGGGCGACAGAAGCTCCGCCTGGAGGGGATCGTGCGGGAATTCACCGGCGCCGGTTAGCGCCCCGCGGGTCGTGAAACCGGGGGGGGGGCCGGCGCCCTCGTTCGGGCCCGGTCGATCCGGGGGGCGTTTTCGTCTAGAATGAGGCCCGCAACGTCCATTTCTGTGCGAATCGTGGAGGTTCAATGGTTCCCACCGAGAACATCGGCAACAAGTTCGAGTTCGTCTCCGTGGCGGGCGAGCGCTGCAAGCAGCTGCAGCGGGGGGCCCGGCCGCGGGTCGAGACGATGGCCCACAAGGCGGTGACCATCGCGATGCAGGAAGTGATCGCCGGGGTCATTCCCTACAGCTACGGTCCCTTCCCCGAGGAGTACCCGGTCGAAGAGGTCGCCGAGGTGACGACGGAAACGTACCCTGCCGACGGCGCGGGCCTGGAGAACCGTGAGCCGGGAAGCTGACGGTCGCGGGGCACGGGCGATTGGGGGGGGCGCCACGGGCGGCAAGCGTGCGGCGGCCCCGGCGGTTCGTGCGGTGGAAGCAGGCCGCGGCGGTTTGCGCATCGCCCTGGGCGTGACCGGGGGGATAGCGGCGTACAAGGCGGCGGAGGTGGTGCGGGGCCTGGTGAAGGCCGGCGCCGAGGTGCACGTCATCATGACCCCGGGAGGGCAGCAGTTCATCACGCCGCTCACCCTCCAGACTCTCAGCGGGCAGCCGGTGATCACCGGTCAATGGGACCTGTCGCGCGGCGCCGACGTGCAGCACGTTGCCCTGGCGCGCGGACTCGACCTGTTCCTGGTCGCCCCTGCGACCGCCGACGTCCTGGCCAGGCTGGCGCACGGCATCGCCGACGATTTCCTGAGCACGTTCTACCTGGCGGTGACGGCGCCGGTCGCGGTGGCGCCCGCCATGAACGTGTGGATGTGGGAGCACCCCGCCACGCAGGCCAACCTCGCCATCCTGAAGGCGCGCGGGGTGCGCGTCATCGAACCGGGGATCGGGGACCTGGCGTGCGGCGAGGAGGGGGTGGGCCGCATGGCGGAGCCCGATGTCATCGTCGAAGCGGCGCTGGCGATCGTTAAAAAAAAACTCCGCGGTCGCTTGAAGGCCGCCGCGTCCTCGTGACGGCGGGGCCGACGCGCGAAGCGCTCGACCCGGCCCGATTCCTCAGCAACCCCTCCACGGGCAAGATGGGGTACGCCCTCGCGTCCGAGGCGCTGGCGCGCGGCGCCGAGGTCACCCTGATCTCGGGTCCGACGATGCTCGTGCCGCCACCGGGGGCCAGCCTGGTCCGGGTGACCACGGCGGATGAGATGTTCCGCGCCGCCCTCAACCAGGCGCCTGGCGTCGATCTCGTCCTGAAGGCGGCGGCGGTTGCCGATTACCGTCCCGAGGAGCGCGCCCGCGGCAAGATCAAGAAGGAGTCGCTGCGGCGGAAGGCCCTGAAGGAGCGTGGCGGCGATCGCGCCATCCTCCTGCGCCTGCTGCCCACGCCCGACATCCTCGAGGAGCTGGGGCGGCGCAAGAAGCCCGGGCAGGTCCTGGTCGGATTCGCGGCGGAGACCGGAGATCTGGAAGCGAACTCCATGAGGAAGCTCCGGAAAAAGAATCTCGACCTGGTGGTCGCCAATCGGATCGGCCGGGAAGGGGAGGGGTTCGAAGCGGACACGAACCGCGCCCTGGTGATCGATTGCGAAGGACGCAAGATCGAGCTGCCCCTGATGTCCAAGGAGGCGATGGCGGCGAGGATTCTCGACCTGGCGGAACGGTTGCTGCGGGAGGGGGGCGCCGGGCGGCCGCGCCGTCGTCCTGCAGGGGCCCGGCCGGGGACACCGTGATAGAGGAACGCGACACCCTCGGGACGCTGCGGGCGCGGCTCGAGTGGCTGCGTCTTCTGGGAGTGGAGGACCTGCCGGTCCGCCCGGCGAGAGGGCGGCCGGTTGCGTCGGAGCCGTCCCCTGCCTCCCGGCCCGAGGCCTCCCCCGATGATCGCCGCAGGGCCGTCCAGGCCGGGCTGTTCGGGGGGGGTGAGGACGTGGAAGCCCCCGCGCCGTCCGCCGCAGGGCGGCGCGGTCGTGGAGCCGAAACAGCGACCTCGCCGCTCGCCGATGCGCGCGCCCCCGAGGCGCCGGACGCGGCCGCGGCGTTGCGGCTGATCCGGGACGATCTCGGCGAGTGCACGCGCTGCGGGCTGTGCCGCAACCGCACGAACATCGTGTTCGGCGTCGGTGATCCGAACGCGCGGCTGGTGTTCGTCGGCGAAGGTCCGGGGGCCGATGAAGATCTGAAAGGGGAGCCGTTCGTCGGGCGGGCCGGCCAGCTCCTGACCAAGATCATCGAATCGATGGGAATGGAGAGGAAGGACGTCTACATCGCCAACGTGGTGAAGTGCCGGCCGCCGGAGAACCGCACGCCCCTGCCCGACGAGATCGCCACGTGTTCTCCCTTCCTGTTCCAGCAGATCGCGGCGATCCGGCCGCGCGTGGTAGTCTGCCTCGGAACCCCCGCCGCGCAGACGGTCCTGGGCACGCGGGACACCATCACGCGGCTTCGGGGAACGTTCCACGATATCGGCGGCATCCGCGTCATGCCGACCTTCCACCCGGCCTACCTGCTGCGCAATCCGGCCGCCAAGAGGGAGGTCTGGGACGACATGAAAAAGGTCATGGCCGAGCTGAAGAAGGCGGAATGAGCCTCCTCGTCGCCTCGGTCGCCGTGCCGCGGCCGGTGCGACGCCTGTTCACCTACTCGGTGCCTCCCGCGCTCGCCCCGCGCTGCCTCCCGGGTGTGCGCGTCATCGTTCCGTTCGGACGGCGTCTCTTGACCGGCTATCTTCTCGACGTGCGCGAGTCCGGGAAGGATGAGGGCGTCGCGATTCCGCTCAAGCCGATCGAGGAGGTCCTCGATCCCGAGCCGGTCCTGGACGCGCAGGTCCTCGAGCTGACCCGGTTCGCGGCGGACTACTACCTCTCGTCCCTGGGCGAAATGATCCGATCCGCCCTGCCCGGGATGAAGGCCCACCTCGAGAAGGTGGTGTCGATCACCGACGCCGGTCGTGCGGCGCTCGGGGGAGGCGGCGGGATCCTCCTGGACGCTTCGCTGCCCCGAATCGCGTCGGATCCTCTGGCGCGGGAAATCCTGGGGGTCGTCGCGGAGTTCACCTCCGGGCGCGGCGCCGCGATCCGCCTGCCGGACCTGAAGCGCCGGGTCGGCCCGCGGTTCAAAGGGAACCTCCTGGAGCGGCTCCGGCGGGGGAATCTCGTCGAGGTCACCGAGATCGCCACCTCCCCCGGCCCGCGGCCGCGCCTCCAGGAGTACGCCGTCCTGCAGGAGAGACCTGGGGGAGGAACGGCGCCCGTCCCTGCCGACGCGACGGTCCTCGAGGCGGAAGGCGCCCCACGCGGCCGGCGCCAGAAGCGTCTCCTGGACGTCCTGGCCGGAGCGGGCGGGAGGATGCCGGTCGCCGATCTCCTGCGCCTCGCCAAGGCCCCGCGCGCGGCGCTGCGCAGCCTCGTAACGCGCGACCGTGTCGCCATCGAGACCGTCGAATCGCCGCGGCGCCCGGCCTCCCTCGAGATGACCCTGGAGCCACGGGAGGCCGTCACTCCCACTCCGGACCAGGCGCGCGCGATCGAGACGATCCAGGGGGCCCTCGAGGCGCGGGGTTTCGCCCCGTTCCTCCTGCACGGCGTCACGGGCAGCGGCAAGACCGAGATCTATCTCCGGGCGATCGAGGCGGCCGTCGCTTCGGGACGGAAGGCCCTCTACCTGGTACCGGAGATCGGATTGACGCCGCTCCTGGCGCGGCGGATGCGCTCGCGGTTCGGAGAAGTGCTGGCCCTCCTGCACTCCGGTCTGACGGACGGGGAACGCTACGACGAGTGGCGGCGCATCCGCGACGGCAAGGTCGACGTCGTCCTGGGAGCGCGCTCGGCGGTGTTCGCGCCGATCCCCGGAATCGGGCTGATCGTCGTCGACGAAGAGCACGACGCCTCCTACAAGCAGGAGGAGCACCCGCGATACAACGGCCGCGACCTGGCGATCATGCGCGGCAAGCTCGCGAAGGCGGTCGTCATCCTGGGGTCGGCCACGCCGTCGATGGAGACCTTCCTGCAGGCGCGCCGCGGCCGTTACCGCATGCTGTCGCTTCCCGGACGGATCGGCAGCGCCGGCCTGCCGCCGGTGGAGCGCGTCGACATGCGGCGCGAGTTCGAAGAGGTCGGGCGGGAGACGGTCCTGTCGCGACGTCTGCTCGCGGGGCTGGAGGAGCGCCTGCGGCGGGGCGAGCAGAGCCTGGTGCTGCTCAACCGGCGCGGCTTTTCCACCTTCGTGCTGTGCCGCTCGTGCGGGGAGCAGATTCAGTGCAGGCAGTGCAGCATCCCGATGACGCTGCACCTGCGCCGGAAGCGGCTGAACTGCCACTACTGCGACGACAGCCGGCCGGTTCCCGCCGCCTGCCCGGCCTGCGGCAGCGCGCACCTGCACTTCGGCGGAACCGGCACCGAACGGCTGGAGGAGGTCCTGAAGACCGCCCTGCCCGCGGCGCGCGTCGAAAGGCTGGATCGCGACACGGCGCGCGGCCGGGGCGCGGTGGAAAGTCTCCTGACGCGCTTCGAGCGCGGCGAGGTGGACATCCTCCTGGGCACGCAGATGATCGCCAAGGGACACGATTTTCCGAACGTCACTCTCGTCGGGGTCGTAGCCGCGGACGCGCTTCTCGGGCTTCCCGATTTCAGGGCGGGGGAGAGGGCCTTCCAGCTCCTGGCGCAGGTGGCGGGTCGAAGCGGCCGGGGGGAGCGGGCCGGGGAAGTCATCGTGCAGGCGTACTATGCCGACCATCACGCCATCCGCCACGCCTGCGATCACGACTACGCCGGCTTCGCGGCCCGCGAGCTGACCTTCAGGCGGGCCATGAACTACCCGCCCTACGCCGCACTGGCGATCCTGCTGGTGAAGGGGCGTGTCTTCGAGCGCGCCAGGGCCGAGGCGGACGGCATCGCGCGGACCCTGCGTGGACTGGCGGGGCGGCGCATCCAGGTGCTGGGCCCGGCGCCGGCCCCCTTCGAGCGTCTGCGCGGCGACTACCGCGTGCAGATTCTCGTGAAGGCGCCCAACCGGAAAGACATGCAGGCGACCCTCGCCGACACGCTGCAGGAGCTGGACAGGATCAGGCTGAAAATAGAGAACCTCGTGATCGACATCGACCCGATGTCGACGCTGTAGGGCAGGTCTGCGAGGAGGTTTATTTCAGGAACTCGAGGCCGGGCCGGCCGTCGGCCGGGACGACCTCGCCGATCACGGCGGCGATCGGGTTGCCCCGCTCGCGCAGGCGCGCGACGAGTGCAGGCGCCTGGTCGGCCGGCAGGGAGATGAGCAGGCCGCCGGACGTCTGCGGGTCGACGATCAGCCACTTCTCGTCGTCGCTGAACGGGCCGGAGAAGGTCATGGCGTCCTGGGCCACCTGCATGTTCGAGCCGGTCACGGAGGTCGCGACCCCCTGACCGATCAGCTCGAGGCTTTCCCCGTACTTCGGGATGTCCTGGAAGCGGATCCGCATCCTGACCTTGCTCCCCTTGGCCATCCCCAGGGCGTGGCCGCTCAGACCGAAGCCGGTGATGTCGGTGCAGGCGTGCGGGTCGAACTCGAGCATCGTCTCGCAGGCCACCCTGTTCAAGGTCGCCATCCAGTTCACCGCGCGCATCAGGAGCTCTTCGGACGCCAGCCCCCGCCGGTATCCCGTGATGATGACGCCGGTGCCGATCGGCTTCGTCAGGACCAGGTGATCTCCGGGACGGGCCGCGGCGTTGGTCAGGATCCTCCTGGGATCGATGAGCCCCGTGACCGACAGACCATATTTCAGCTCGTCGTCACGCACGGTATGACCGCCGACCAGCGTCGCGCCAGCCTCCTTGATCTTGCTGAAGCCGCCCTCGAGGATCCTGCGCAGGGACGCCTTGTCGATGTTCTTCGCCGGGAAATTGCAGCAGTTCATGGCGGTCAGCGGCCGGCCGCCCATGGCGTAGACGTCGGAGATCGAGTTGGCCGCCGCGACCTGGCCGAAGAGGAACGGATCGTCCACGACCGGCGTGATGTAATCGACCGTCTGGACCAGCGCCAGGTCGTCGGTGAGACGGTACACCCCCGCGTCGTCGCCGGTCTCGAAGCCGACGAGCAGGTTGGGGTCCGTCTTGGCCGCTCCCGCGAATTCCTTGATGATTTCGCTCAAGTCCACCGGACTGAGCTTGGCCGCTCAACCCCCGGAACGGGCGTGGCTCGTCAGCTTGGCGGCGGTCTGTTCGGTCAATGTGCCTCCGGATTCCCCCCTCATGGCGAGGAAAACGAATGCTATCGCCGTCAATTGTCCCTTGTCAATCGGCGTTCCGGCCGTCGGATCGTCATTCTTCCAGGCACACGCACGATTTGTGGTGTAGATTTCCACCTCGACCGACACCACCGTTGAAGTCGGCCGGGGGGGATCGTGCGACCCGTCAGGTTCTACTTCGCCGTCTTTCTTCTGTCGTTCAGCACCCTTCTCCTCGAGATTGTCGAGACCCGCCTGCTCTCTGTCGTGAGTTGGTACCACCTCGCGTTTTTTGTCATCAGCGCTGCGATGTTCGGAATGACCGCCGGCGCCGTGTGGGCCTACCTGCGCCGTGATCGTTTCACACTCGAGAGTCTGCCGTGGGACCTGTCGCTGTTCTCCTCGGGTTTTGCGGTCGCCACGGCGCTGTCGCTCTGCATCCAGGTCACCCTGGCGCCGGCGATGGTGTTCTCCCTGGCGACCGCGCTGGTGTTCGCGGAGATATCACTCACTATGGCGGTGCCTTTTTTCTGCGCCGGGGTGGCGGTCACCCTCGCGTTGACTCGCAGCCCCTTCCCCGTCGGGCGTGTCTACGCGGTGGACCTCGCAGGAGCCGCGACCGGCTGCCTGGGTATCATCGTGCTGCTCGATCGCGTCGACGCTCCCTCGGCCATCTTGTTGTCCGGTGCGGTCGCGGCCGGTGCCTCCATTCTGTTTGCGGGTTCAACAGGCGGCCCCCCACGCTCGACGGCCGGGCCGCTCCAGAAGATCCTCGCGCGACCCATGACGATCCTGCTGGTGATGACCACGCTTGGACTCGTCAACTCGGTCACCCTCCACGGAATCCAACCGATCGTCGTGAAGTCGACAATCGAGAGGAGGGATCGGAGTCTCGCCTACGAGCGGTGGAACAGCTTTTCGAGGGTGAGCGTGCACTCGCCTCCGCCCGGTGAGCTGCTGCCCCCGCACCTCTGGGGCCCATCCCGCATGATGCCCACCGACATCCGCGTTGAATCCAACACCGTGACGATCGACGGCCAGGCTGAGACGTCCATGTTCCGCTTCGATGGCGACCCGGCGACGATCGATTTTCTTGCCTACGATGTCACGAACCTCGCATATTTCATCCGCCCCACGGGCCGGGCCGCGGTGATTGGAGTGGGCAGCGGACGGGATGTGCTCTCCGCCTGGCACTTCGGTGCCCGCGACATCACTGGCGTCGAGATCAACCCGATCCTGGTCGGACTCCTGACCCGCAACGATCAGTTCGCACGGTTCGCCGGCCTGGCATCCCTGCCAGGCGTGCGTCTCGTCGTGGACGAGGCGCGCAGCTGGTTCGCGAGGACGGATGAGCGATTCGACACGATCCAGATGAGCATGATCGACACTTGGGCCGCCACCGGGGCGGGCGCATTCACTCTCAGCGAGAACGGTCTGTACACCGTTGAGGCGTGGAAACGCTTCTGGAACAGGCTTACCGATCGCGGTGTATTCACGGTGAGTCGCTGGTACGGTGCTGGAGCGGTGAACGAGACGGGCCGGACCGTGAGCCTGGCCGTCGCCGCCTTGATGGAATCCGGAGTAGACGACCCTGCTCGCCACATCTTCCTCGCCGCCTCGGGACAGGTGGCCACGCTGGTTCTCGGCCGATCGTCTCTCTCCCCTGAAGACGTCGCTGTGCTGCGCGAAACTTGCAGGCGATACGGATACACGGTCCTCTTAAGCCCCGGATCCGACCCGGCGTCGGACGTCTTGAAGGATCTGGTCAGCGCGCCCGGGCGCGCGGCGCTGCAGCGCTATACTTCAAACCTCGATCTGGACCTGACCCCTCCGACGGACGACAGGCCGTTTTTCTTCAATATCCTGCCGTTCAACCACCCGCAGCGGGTGCTCCGTTACTTCAGCTCCTACACGGGCGTCGCCGGCGGCAACGTCACCGCCACCCTGACCCTCGCCACCATTCTTCTCGTCTCCATGGTCCTGGTCACGCTGACAGTCGTCATGCCGCTGCGGCCCGCGATCCGGCACGGCGGAAAGCGACTCGTGGCCTGCGGAACACTCTATTTTGCGCTTCTGGGGTTGGGATTCATGCTCGTGGAAATCGGCCTGCTGCAACGGCTGAGCGTTTTCCTGGGACACCCGGTCTACTCGCTCAGCGTCGTCCTCTTCAGCCTGATTCTTGCCACGGGGGCTGGAAGCCTGCTGTCGGAGGTTGTGCGAGTCGAGGCGGTTCGAGCAAGGTTGGTGGCATGGGTCGTTCTTCTAGGCGGATATCTCCTGAGCGTGCCGTTCTGGCTGCCCACGGCGACCAGCTGGTTCCAAGGCACGCACACTCTACTCCGGGCCGCGGTGTCGGTGGCGATCATCGCGCCGGCCGGAGTCATGATGGGATTCGGATTCCCTGCCGGAATGCGCATGGTGCGGGCGATCGACGAACGTCCTGCCGCCTGGTTCTGGGGGATCAACGGCGCGGCCGGAGTGCTCGGATCGGTGCTGGCGATCGCCCTCAGCATCGCCTATGGGATTCGGATCACCCTCTCCCTCGGCGCACTCTGCTATCTTGCGCTGCTTCCGGCGTCCCTCGTGCTGAGATCGACGCGCACCTCGGAGGAGTGAGAACCGTCCCGTCGACCGGCAAACTCACGCGGTCACCGCCCGAACGCCCGCGGTCATTGCATTATAATGCCGCCGCCATGGACGTTCCCGCCGCCTGCGACAGCATCCTCGACACCATCGGCAACACGCCGCTCGTGCGCATCCGCCGGATGTGCCCGGAGCCGGGTGTCGTGATCCACGCCAAGATGGAAGGATTCAACCCGATGGGCAGTGTCAAGGAGCGGATCGCCCTGCGCATCGTCGAGGAGGCGGAGAAGCGCGGAGACCTCAGGCCGGGCATGACGCTCCTGGAGTCCTCGAGCGGCAACACCGGGATCGGCCTGGCTCTCGTGGGCGCGGTCAAGGGGTACCCGGTCGTCATCACCATGGCGCAGAAGGTGTCGGTCGAGAGACGGCAGATCCTGCGGGCGCTGGGCGCCGACATCGTCTTCACCTCGAAGGAGGGCGGGTCCGACGAGGCGTGGGACCTTGCCGACCGGATGCACGCCGGGAACCCCCGGAAATATTTCCGCGTGGGACAGTACGTCAACCCGGACAACGTCCGCGCGCACTACGAGGGGACGGCCGAGGAAGTGTGGCGCCAGACGGGCGGGCGGATCGACTGGCTGGTCCTGACGCTCGGCACCTGCGGCACGCTCGTCGGCATGGCGCGCCGGCTCAAGGAGCGGAACCCGCGGCTCCGGGTCGTCTCGGTCGAGCCGCAGACGAAACACACCCAGCAGGGCCTCAGGAACATGGCCGAGGCACGCGTGCCTGTGATCATGGACTGGAGGCTCGTCGACGAGCGCATGACGGTCACGGACGAGGACGCGTACCGCACCGCGCGCGAACTTGCGCTGAAGGAAGGGATCTTCGCCGGCATCTCGTCGGGGACCGTGATGTTCGCGGTCCTCGCGATCGCCCGGCGCATCGGAACCGGGCACATCGTCACGCTCCTCCCGGACCGCGGTGAAAAATACCTGAGCACGTCGCTGTACCCGCGCGGCGCCGACCCGACCTGAACCGCCGCCCGGCGGAGGAACCTGTGCCGCCCCGCACTCTGGTCATCCAGGTGGTGGCCTGCGACACCACCGAGGCGATGCGCAGCGCCTACCTGTCGCCCGATCCGCGGGCGGACATCGTGGAGCTTCGTCTCGACCTTGTCAGAGATCTGCATGCGGATCGTCTGCTCCGCCTGCCGGGAAAGCCGAAGCTCGTCACCGTGCGCAGCCGGCAACAGGGAGGGCGCGCCCGGCCCGCCGACCGCGAGCCTCTTCTGCGCAGGGCCCTCCAGGCCGGCGTGGACTACCTCGACCTGGAGTACGGCGGCCAGGACCTGCAGCTCCTGAAAGGGCCGGGGCGCTCCCGGCGCATCCTTTCGTACCATGACTTCCAGGGCACGCCGGCCGACCTGCAGGGGCTCCACCGGGAGATGCGGGCCGCCGGGGGCGATGCGTTGCTCAAGATCGTGACGCTCGCCGACGCCGCCACCGACGTCCTGCGCGTGCGCGACCTCCTGAGGACCGCGGAGCCGGGGCGGCTGGTGTCCTTCTGCATGGGGCCGAAGGGGGTGCCGAGCCGGATCCTGGCGCCCCTGTGGGGATCGGCGGCCGTGTACGCGCCGCGGCGGGACGCGGCCGGCAGCGCCCCCGGCCAGGTGGCGCTGGAGGACCTGTTCGAGGTGTACCGATTCGATCGCATCGCCCCCACGACCCGCCTGCTGGGCGTCCTTGGATCGCCGATCGGCCATTCGCTGTCGCCCCGCGTCCACAACGCCGCGCTGGCGGCGCTCGGCCTCGACTACCGCTACCTGCCGTTCGAGGCGACCACTCTCGCGGAGTTCCTGCCTCTCCTGAGCGAGCTGCGTCTGGCCGGGCTCAGCGTCACGCTGCCCCACAAGGAGACGATCCTGCCGCACCTCGACGAACTGGACGAGACGGCGCGGCGCGTCGGGGCGGTCAACACGGTCGTGAAGGTGTGGAACCGCCTCGAAGGACACAACACCGACGTCGAGGCGGCGCTTCGCCCGCTGCGCCGCCGGATGACGCTGCGCGGCACCCGCGTGGCGATCATGGGTGCGGGGGGCGCGGCGCGCGCCCTGGTCTACGGTCTTTCCGGTGAAGGGGCCCGGGTCACGCTGTTCAACCGCACCGCCGCCCGCGCCCGCGCTCTGGCGCGGGACTTCGGAGTCCGGCACCTTCCCTGGGACCGGCTGCGGCGATTCCCGTGCGATGTCCTGATCAACGCCACCTCCGTCGGACTCGCCCCGGACAGCGAGCGCTCGCCCCTGCCGCCCTCCTGGATCGCCGCCCCCTGGGTCTACGACATCGTCTACAACCCTCCCCGGACCAGGCTTCTCCGCGAGGCGCGCGCCCGCGGGCACCACGTCGTCGAGGGACTGGAGATGTTTGTGGAGCAGGCCGCCGCGCAGTTCGTCCTGTTCACGGGCAAGGAGGCCCCCGTCGACGTGATGCGGGAGACGGCCCTGCGGATCCTCGGACACGAGGCGGCCATCCCGGAGCCTGCGCGCGCCCGACCGCGCGCGGCCGCTCCTGCGCGGCCTTCGAAGACCCGCGCGGCCCGGGCGCGCCCGGCGCGCGGGCGGGCGCGGCGGGCTCGACGTCGCTGAGCGCCCGGGCGGGCCGGCCTCCCCCGGCGCTCCCCGCCGCGATGAGGCGCCGGTCCTCGGAGGTCGCCGCGATTGACAGCCCGGAGGGTGTGCAGTAGAGTGACGGCGCTTCTTTCGGGAGAACTGCCGTGTACGTCAGGCCCGCCGGCGAGGACGACTTTGTGGACCTCACGATCCGCGAGGCGGCACGGCCCCGTCGCTCCGCCCTGTTCCACAATACAAACCACTTCTATTATTGGTGGCGCTGACCGAGGCGCCGGCGGGACGCATCCGTCCCGCCGCTCCCGGGATGCGCAGGCGCCCGGGAAAGAGTGCGCCTCGCCGCAGGGCGTCCGTGCCTGCCCCACGGCACGCCACGGCGTGTTTCGCGATGAGGTCAACCGCAATGCATGAGACACGAATGTCCAGTCGAGTGCTTATCACGGTCGCGATGATCGGAGCCTGGCTTCTGTCCGGGTGCGCGTCCGTGGAACGCAATCCGAACGTGGTGTCGCCGTACAGCGACAAGCTGAGTCCCTTCAACTACAAGGAGGAAGGGACGGTGGCCCGGATGGTGGTCGGGGTCGAGGCGGCCCGGTTCATCCGCAGTGAGCATTACTTTCCGCTGTTCGTGCAGGTCACCAACCGGTCGAAGATGACGTTCGAGATCACACGCGAATCGTTCACGCTCGAGGATCCCCTGGGGAACCAGTACTCGATCGTGCCGGCCCGGGAGCTGGCGGAGAACTATCCGCGTCTCGAGCTGGACCGGCGGCTGTTTCGCCAGAACCGACAGTTCACCGCCATCGGCGTCGGCCTCTACACCTACGTCGAGAGCGGGTTCTACCCGGTGTCCGGGCCGCGCTCGCTGCTCATCGACAAGGTATCGCTCCCGCCGCAAACGTACATGGAGGACGTGCTCTACTTCCCGGTCCCGCAATCGGGTCTCAACGGCGTGCCCCTGCGGCTGCTCTTCAAGGTGAGCGGGCTCGAGGATCCGATCCAGGTGGTGCTCGAGGTGCCGCGCACTCTCGGGATCTTCGAGAAGGACAAGGGCAAGGAGGACCGTTGAGAAACGGCTTCAGCGTCGATGAGGCGGACCTCCCCGGGCTGGCGCGCCAGGGCAACATCATCCCGGTGTGCCGCGAGATGGGGGCGGACCTGCTCACGCCGGTCGCCGCCTTCCTGCGCATCGCGCGGGGCGCGCGCCAGCCATTTCTCCTCGAGTCGGTGGAAGGCGGCGAGGCGATCGCCCGCTACTCGTTCCTGGGGCGCGATCCGACGGCGCTCGTGCGGGCCACTGTCGACGGCGACCTCTCCGGCGGCGATCCGCTGCGGGCGCTGCGCCAGACGATGTCCGGGAACCGTCCGGTGCGTCTGGGGGATCTGCCGCGCTTCACGGGAGGGGCGGTCGGGTACCTGTCGTACGACGTGGTGCGGCTCCTCGAGCGCCTGCCGCGCACGATCGAGGACGATCTGCGCGTCCCGGACGTGCTGTTCGGGATCTACGACACGGTCCTGGCGTTCGACCACCTGAAGCAGCGGATCCAGATCGTCTCGAACGTCCGGACGGAGGAGGGCGGCCGCCCTCTGGGGGCGGGCGCCCTGCGGGAGCGCCATCGCGCCGCCTGCCGGCGCATCGAGGCGATGGAGAGGCTGCTGCTCCGCCCGGCGGCGGCACCGGCGCTTCGGCGGTACCGGCGCGGCCGCTGGAAGGCGAACATCAGCGAGGCGCTCTACAAGGAGAACGTCAGGCACGCCAAGGAGTACATCCGCGCGGGCGACATCTTCCAGGTGGTCCTGTCGCAACGCTTCGAGCGCCGGGCCGCGGCCGCGCCGTTTTCGATCTACCGTGCCCTGCGACGCATCAATCCGTCGCCGTACATGTACTACGTCGACTTCGGCGAGGTGGCCCTGGCGGGCGCCTCGCCGGAGATGCTGGTCAGGGTCGAAGGGGACAGGATCAGGACCCGGCCGATCGCCGGCACCCGGCCGCGCGGCCGGGACGAGGACGAGGACCTGGCCCTCGAGGAAGAGCTGCGGAACGACCCCAAGGAGAGGGCGGAGCACGTGATGCTCGTGGACCTCGGCCGGAACGACCTGGGGCGCGTCAGCCGCCCCGGCACGGTCGAGGTCAGCCGCTTCATGGGCGTGGAACGCTTCTCGCACGTCATGCATCTGGTCTCCGAGGTCACCGGACGGTTGCGGGCGGACCGGGACGCGTTCGACGGGCTCCTGGCCTGTTTTCCGGCGGGCACGGTGTCGGGCGCGCCGAAGGTGCGCGCCATGGAGATCATCGAGGAGCTCGAGACCAGCCGCCGCGGCCCCTATGCCGGTGCCATCGGCTACTTCGATTACTCGGGCAACCTCGATTCCTGCATCACCATCCGGACCATGGTCCTGGCGCGGGGCGTGGCGCACGTGCAGGCGGGGGCCGGGATCGTGGCCGATTCGGTTCCGCAGCAGGAATACCGCGAGTGCGTCAGCAAGGCGGGGGCGCTCATCGACGCCATCGAGCGCGCGGAGGCCCGGGCGTGATCGTCGTCATCGACAACTACGACTCGTTCACCTACAACCTCGTCCAGTACTTGCAGGAGCTGGGAGCCGAGGTCGAGGTGTACCGGAACGACCGGATCACGGTGGAGGGGATCGCCGCGCGCCGTCCGGAATCGATCGTCCTCTCTCCGGGTCCGAAGACACCCGACCAGGCGGGCATCACCCTCGAGACCGTGCGGACGTTCTCGGGGAAGGTGCCGATCCTCGGGGTCTGCCTCGGCCACCAGGCGATCGGCCAGGCCTTCGGCGGGCGCGTCGTGCGCGCGCCGTCGTTGATGCACGGCAAGACGAGCCGGATCGCGCACGATGGACGCACGATCTTCCGCGGTCTCGAGAACCCGTTCGAGGCGACCCGCTACCACTCGCTGGTCATCGCGCCGGACAGCGTCCCGGCGGATCTCGAAGTGTCGGCGCGCACCGAGGACGGGGTCCTGATGGGGCTGCGGCACCGCGAGCACCCGACCGAAGGAGTGCAGTTCCACCCTGAGTCGGTGCTGACGGGGGAAGGGAAGAAACTCCTGAAGAATTTCCTGGAGAGGCCGTGGCCGGACCGGGCGTGAAGGACGACGCTCTCCAGGCGATCGTCACGAGGCTGGTCGAGGGTGGCCGTCTGCAGCATCAGGAGGCAAGGGACGTCTTCGAGGGAATCATGGACGGACGGCTCCCCCCGGTCCGCATGGCGGCCTTCCTGATCGCCCTGCGCATGCGGGGGGAAACCGTGACGGAGATCACGGAGTTTGCCCGCGTGATGCGTGAACGCGCGACGCGGGTGCGCTGCGAGGCCAAGGTCATCCTGGACACCTGCGGCACGGGAGGCGACGGCGCCGGCACGTTCAACATCTCGACGCTCGCGGCGTTCGTGGCCGCGGCCGCCGGTGTCGTGGTGGCGAAGCATGGCAACCGCGCGGTCAGCAGCCGCTGCGGCAGCGCCGATCTCCTGCAGGGGCTCGGGATCCGCGTGGATGTTCCGGTCGAGACGGTCGAACGATCGCTCCGGGAGATCGGCATCGGCTTTCTCTACGCGCCCCGGCTCCACGAGGCCATGCGCCACGCGGCGCCGGTGCGCCGCGAGCTGGGCGTCCGCACCGTGTTCAACCTGCTCGGGCCCCTAACCAACCCGGCCGGAGCGCGCCACCAGCTCCTGGGACTCTACGATCCCGGACGTCTCGAGATCGTCGCGGAGGTCCTGCGGGAGCTCGGATCGGAGCGGGTCATGGTGGTGCATGGCGAAGGCCTGGACGAGATCGCCCTGCACGGCAGGACGCGGGTCGCCGAGCTCGACCGCGGGGAGGTCCGCGTCCGTGAGATCGTGCCGGAGGACGCGGGGCTCGGGCGCGCCCGTCTCCAGGATCTTCTCGGAGGCGACCCCGGCGAGAACGTCCGGATCGCGCGCGGCATCCTGGACGGGGAGCGCGGCCCGCGCCGCGATGTCGTGCTCCTGAACGCGGCCGCGGCGCTGCTGGTCGCCGGGAGGGCGGCCGACCTGGAACAGGGAGCGCGGCAGGCCGCCGAGGCGATTGACTCGGGGGCCGCGCGTGGCGTGGTGGAGCGGCTGCGCGCGCTCTGCCCGATCGACGACGCGGCGCGCTGACAGACGGCGGGTGGGGAGGCGCGGGCATGGCGGACGTTCTCGACCGGATCGTGCAGGCGAAGAGGGCGCAGGTGGCGCGCGACAAGGAGAACGTGTCGCCGCGCCGTCTGATCGAGCTCGCGACCAGCGCCCCGCCCCCGCGGGACCTGCCGGCCGCCCTGCGCCGCGAGGGACAGGTGAACATCATCGCCGAGATCAAGAAGGCGTCGCCGTCCAGGGGGAACATCCAGGCGAGCGCCGACGTGGCGGGCGTCGCCGAGGGCTACGCGGCGGCGGGCGCCGTCGCACTCTCGGTCCTCACGGAGTCGGGGTTCTTCCTCGGGACATCCGAGGACCTGGCGGAGGCCAAGAGATCTGTGGCGGTCCCGGTCCTCCGGAAGGATTTCATCCTGGAGGAATACCAGGTGTACGAGAGCCGCGTGCTGGGGGCCGATTCACTCTTGTTGATCGTACGGATCCTGCCGTCCAGGGACCTGATGACCCTCATCGGCGTGGCCCGCTCGCTCCACATGGAGCCGCTGGTGGAAGTGCACACGGACGAGGAAGCGCGGCGCGCGGTCGACTGCGGCGGGACTCTGATCGGGGTCAACAACCGCAACCTTCAGACCCTGTCCGTGTCGATCGACAACTCCCTGCGCATCGCAGGGAGCCTGCCCGACACGGTGGTGCGCGTCAGCGAGAGCGGCATAGAGACCCGGCAGGACATCGATCGGCTGCGCGCGGCGGGGTTCCACGCCTTCCTGATCGGCGAGCGGCTGATGCGCGAGCCGGACCCGGGCGCGGCGCTCCGGGGTCTCCTCGGGGACAAGACGTCATGATCGTGCGCGTCAAGCTGTGCGGTCTCACGCGGCTCGAGGACGTCCTCCTGGGCGTGGAGCTGGGCGTGGACGCCTTCGGCTTCAACTTCATCGAGGACAGCCCGCGGCGGATCACCCCGGCCCAGGCACGGGATCTGTGCGCCGCCGTGCCGCCGTTCACGTCGCGCGTCGGGGTGTTCGCCGACCAGCTGCCGCGCGTCATGGAAGCGACGGCGCTCCTGGCCGGGCTGACCTGCCTGCAGCTGCACGGCGACGAGCCGCCGGAGTCCTGCCGCGCGATCGCTCTGCCGTGGTACAAGGCGCACCGGGTCGGTGAAAACTTCGTGCCCGAGTCGGTGTCGCGCTACCGCTCCTCGACGTGCCTTCTGGACGCGTACGAGCCGGGGAGGAAGGGTGGAACGGGGACGACCTTCGACTGGACGGTGGCGCGCCTCACGTCGGCGTACGCCCGGGTCATCGTGGCAGGGGGACTGGCGCCCGTGAACGTGGCCGACGCGATCGCCGCGGCCCGGCCCTACGCCGTGGACGTCAGCAGCGGCGTCGAGAGCGCACCCGGGAAGAAAGACCGCAGGCTCCTGACCGAGTTCATGAAGCGGGTGCGTGAGGCCGTGCTGCGCCTGGAGGAGAGGGGATGACGACCCCCGACGCCCACGGGCGCTTCGGTCCCTATGGCGGACGCTTCGTCCCGGAAACGCTGATGAGCCCGCTCGAGGATCTGGAGGAGGCCTGGCGTCAGGCCCGGACCGACCCGGGGTTCCTGAAGGATCTCGACCGTTATCTGCGGACCTACGCCGGGCGCCCGACCGCCCTGTACCGCGCCGACAACCTGTCGGCCCGGCTGGGCGGCGGCACGCGGGTCTATCTGAAGCGCGAGGACCTCGCCCACACGGGCGCGCACAAGATCAACAACACGATCGGACAGGCCCTCCTGGCGCGCCGGATGGGGAAGGCGCGCGTCGTCGCCGAGACGGGGGCCGGGCAGCACGGCGTCGCGACCGCCACGGTCGCCGCCCTGTTCGGCCTGCGCTGCACCGTCTACATGGGTGAAGAGGACATGCGCCGCCAGGCGCTCAACGTTTACCGGATGCGTCTTCTCGGGGCGGAGGTGAGGCCGGTCCTGGCGGGCAGCCGCACGCTGAAGGAGGCGATCAGCGAAGCGATGCGCGACTGGGTGACCAACGTCTACGACACGCACTACATCCTCGGCTCGGTCCTGGGGGCCCACCCCTACCCCGCGATGGTGCGCGACTTCCAGTCGGTCATCGGCCACGAGGCGCGGCTGCAGATACTTTCGGCGGAAGGACGGATGCCGGACAGCCTGGTGGCGTGCGTCGGCGGCGGCAGCAACTCGATCGGGCTGTTCCACGCCTTCCTCGACGATCGCGACGTGCGGATGATCGGCGTCGAAGCCGGTGGAACGATCCTCGACCCCGGGCGGCACGCCGCCCGGTTCGCGGGCGGAAGTCTCGGCGTTCTGCAGGGCACGCGCACCTTCCTCCTGCAGGACGAGGCGGGCAACATCCTGCCCACCCACTCGGTGTCGGCGGGTCTCGACTACGCGGCCGTCGGCCCCGAGCACGCGTACCTGCGCGATCAGGGCCGGGCCGTCTACACGCACGTGTCGGACGGCGAGGCTCTCGAGGCCTTTCACGCCCTGGCGAAGATGGAGGGGATCATCCCGGCGCTCGAATCGGCGCACGCCGTCGCCTACCTTCTGCGGGAAGGCGGAGACGGTCGGCTGGGTCGTCTGATCATCGTCAACCTGTCGGGACGCGGCGACAAGGACGTGGGGCAGCTCGCGCGCCTCGAGGGGGAGGAGGGAGAGGGAGGATGACCCCGTCCGCCGCACCGGAAGGAGGACGCATCGCGCGGGCCTTCGCCGCGGCGCGCGCGCAGGGACGCTGCTGCCTCATCCCGTACATCACGGCGGGGGACCCCCATCTGGAAGGGACGCGATCGATCGCGCGGGGGATCACGCGCGCCGGTGCGGACCTTCTGGAGATCGGCGTGCCGTTCTCCGACCCCATCGCCGACGGTCCGGTGAACCAGAGGGCGTCCGAGAGGGCGCTGCGCAACGGGGTGACGATGCGCTCCTGCCTGGATCTCTCGGCCCGGCTGCGATCGGACGGCGCCCCGCCGATCATCCTGTTCACCTACTACAATCCGATCCACCGGATGGGTCTCG
>JBGPED010000024.1:0-21445 GCA_041482595.1 Acidobacteriota bacterium | reverse complement strand
GCTCCACGAGGCGATCGACCCGAACCTCGCCCGACAAACGCTCCTCGCCAGAGTGGAGAATGGACGGACATGGTGATCGCCGCAACACCGCGCCCATCAGGCTATCCCGTTGAAAACAGATCGCTTAACCGATCACGGATGGAGCTCCCTATATCTCCTCCGGGTGGATCAGGTTCTGAAAGTTTTCGTCGTCCCGCAGAGGCTCGAAATCGGGGTCGTTGCGCGCGTAGATCCGGTTGGTGGTGTTCAGCTCGATCGCTTCGCGCAGGTGCTCGAGCGCCTCCCGGCGCTCTCCCTTCAGCGCCAGGGTCGAGGCCAGGACATAGTGCACCTTCTCGTCCTTGGGGGCCGCCTGGAGGGCCTTCTCGAGGAGCTGGACCGCTTCTTCGTAGTCGGCCTCATTCGCCCTGATGACGCCATAATAAAAGAAGTCCTCCGGCCTGCGCGGCTGCGGGTCCTTGCGGTCGAGCAGATTCCGGCAGATCCTCAGATAGACGTTGGCGCGATCGGTGAGCTCCTTCTCCTGGGGGAAGGAACCGACGATCATCTGGAAGCGCTCCAGGGCCTCGGAGTAGCTCTGCTTCTGGAGGAGGCCCACGCCCCGCTCGAACTCTTTCAGCGCCTTCTCGTGGATCATCCAGGTGTTCGTGGGGGCGGTTTTCGCCGGCGTCTTGGTGGTCTTCTTCGCTGGTGCCTTCTTCATTTCGTTAGCCCGCCCTGCCGGGAAGGTCCCGGGTGGATTGGCCGCGGACGCCGCGGCCCGTCAATAGGGAGTCATCGGAAGAAAAAAATGATTTGCAAACCGTCGATGCTAGCAAATGCTATCTTTAACTGTCAACGCGCGTTCGGAGCGCCGGGATGCCGGAGAGATTGATTTTTATCGGTCTCGGGTCGAACCAGGGAGATCGTGGAGGCTTCCTGAGGAGCGCGATCGAAGCCCTCCACGGGCAGGGGCTGAGCGCCGTCCTGAGATCGTCGCTGTACCGGTCGGATCCAGTGGAAGTCATTGACCAGGAAGAGTTTCTCAATCAGGTGGTGGCTTGCGAGACGGCCCTCTCCCCGGAGCGGATCCTGAAGGCCTGCCTCGTCGTCGAGCAGTCCATGGGACGCCTGCGGACGCGCGACAAGGGTCCGAGACACATCGATCTCGACCTCCTCCTGGCCGGGGAGGATATCCGGGAGGAGGCCGCATTGAAAGTGCCGCATCCGAGGATGCACCTGAGGCGCTTCGTCCTCGTCCCCCTGGTGGAGATCGCCCCCGCCGCCTGGCACCCGGTGCTCAGGACGACCGTCGCCGAGCTGCTCCGGACCTGCCCCGACCGGTCGCGCGTGGAGCGTCTCGACCCCCCTGTCCTGGAGTCCGGGGAGGGGCCGGGCTTCCTGTTATAATGCGCGGCTCTCATAGGGTCGTGGGCGGATGAATTTCAAGTTCATCGCTGTCGAAGGCCCCATCGGCGTCGGCAAGACGAGTCTCGTCGATCTCCTGGCGGAGCGTTTCGATGCCGCCAGGGTCCTGGAGAAGGTCGAGAACCCCTTCCTGCACGACTTCTACCAGGACCGCCCCGGTGCCGCCTTCCAGTGCCAGCTGTTTTTCCTCCTGAACCGCTTCCGGCAGCAGCAGGAGCTGGCGCAGGGGCGTCTGTTCCAGAAGACCCTCATCTGCGATTACATCTTCGCCAAGGACAAGATCTTCGCGTACTTGAATCTGGATGACTCCGAGCTCATGCTGTACGAGAAGCTGTACGGGGTCCTGGAGCCGCAGGTGCCGCACCCGGACCTGGTCATCTACCTGCAGGCGCGGGACGCGGTGCTGATGGAGCGCATCCGGTCGCGGCGGAGGGACTACGAGCGCGAGATCTCGGAGGCGTACGTCGGCGAGCTGAACCGCGCGTACAATTACTTTTTCTTTCACTACAACCGGACGCCGCTCCTGGTCATCGATACGTCGGAGATCGATTTCGTGAAGAGCCGCGACGACCTGGAGGAGCTGTTCCGGCAGATCGAGACGATGCAGCGAGGGGTGCAGTACTACATCCCGCTCGGATCCCAGAAGGGACCGGGACTGGCGCGCGCGTAGGACGGCCCTCCTCCCGCATCGGCACCGCAACAGAGCGATCGATTCCCTCTACCGGCCTCCACCAGGCCGGAGGGGAGAAGGAGGTCCGATGACCGGTCCGTCCGTCACTCCATCCACACGCGTCACCGTCCCGGACGTGCGCGCCGCCAGGGCGGGCGGCCGCAGGCTCGTCATGCTGACCGCCTACGACCACCCGACGGCGCGCATCCTGGACGCCGTCGGCGTTGACATCCTCCTCGTCGGCGACAGCGTGGGGAACACTGTCCTCGGCTACGACAGCACGCTGCCGGTCACCATGGAGGAGATGCTCCACCACACCCGCGCCGTGGCGCGGGCGGCCCGGCGCGCCCTCGTGGTCGGCGACATGC
Organism: Acidobacteriota bacterium; assembly: GCA_041482595.1. Lineage (GTDB taxonomy): Bacteria > Acidobacteriota > Polarisedimenticolia > Gp22-AA2 > Gp22-AA2 > Gp22-AA3. The sequence continues at coordinate 19,000 of JBGPED010000024.1, read as the reverse complement.
CGTACCTGTCGTTCCAGACCGGCCGGCGCGACGCAGTCAGGAACGCCGGCCGCTTCCTCAAGGAGGGGGGCGCCGCGGCGGTCAAGATCGAAGGAGGACGCAAGAGGGCCGACCTGGTGAGGTCTCTCCTCGACGCCGAGATTCCGGTCATGGGTCACATCGGCCTGACGCCGCAGTCGGTGCACCTGATGGGCGGCTACCGCGTCCAGGGGAAGAAGATCGACGAGGCCCGCGCCCTGGTGGACGACGCCGTCGCCCTGGAGGAGGCCGGGGTCTTCGCGCTCGTCCTGGAGGGGATGCCCGAGAACGCCGGGCGCGCGATCACGGAAGCGGTCTCCATCCCGACGCTGGGCATCGGCGCCGGGCGCTTCTGCGACGGGCAGGTGCTGGTGTTCCACGATCTCGTGGGCCTGGGTGAGGGCACGCCGCCGAAGTTCGCCAGGCGCTACGCGAGGATCGGCGACGAGATCGCCGCGGCGGTCAGGCGCTTCATCGCCGACGTGCGGGACGGGTCGTTCCCCTCCGAGGCCGAGATCTACTCCGCGCCGGCGGTCGTGGAGGCGCGCAAGGCCGGGCGTTCATAGGGCGCCCGCCCCCCATGGAGATCATCGCCACCGTCGCGGCCATGCGGAGGTTCACCAGCGCCGCCCGCGCCGCGGGGAAAAGGCTCGGGCTCGTGCCCACGATGGGCGCCCTGCACCGCGGTCACCTGTCCCTGATCGAGCGGGCCCGCGCCGAGTGCGACGCCGTCGTGGTGTCGATCTACGTCAACCCGCTGCAATTCGGGCCTCACGAGGACTACCGGGCCTACCCGCGCGATCGGAAGCGCGACGAGGATCTCCTGCGCGCGGCCCGGGCCGACGTCCTGTTCGTCCCCGGGGACGAGGAGATCCATCGGCCGGGGCACCGGACCCGGGTGGAGGTGGAGCAGATGCAGGACGTCCTGTGCGGCAGGAGCCGCCCGGGCCATTTCCGGGGCGTGACCACCGTGGTCCTGAAGCTGTTCGCGATCGTGAACCCCGACGTCGCCTTCTTCGGAGAGAAGGACGGGCAACAGTTGAGAATCGTCCGGCGCATGGCGCTCGACCTTCATCTGGAAGCCCGGATCGTCTCCTGTCCCACCGTGCGCGAGGAGGACGGTCTCGCCCTGTCGTCGCGAAACGCCTACCTCGGCCCGGAAGAGAGACGCGCCGCCCCGGTGCTGTACCGGGCCCTGCGCTCCGCGGTCGCGGCCTTCCGTGCCGGCGAGTCCGACGCTAGGCACCTGCTCGCCCTGGCCCGCGGGGCGATCGCGGCCGAGCCGCTCGCGCGTCTCGACTACGTCGAGGCCGTGGACGGAGAGACCCTCGAGCCGGTCACGGTCGCCCGTGCCGGGACCCTCATCGCCGCGGCCGCCTGGTTCGGCCGCGCACGCCTGATCGACAACGTCACGCTCTCGATAGGTCTCTAGATCGCCTCGGAAAGCGCCTGGAGGTCCTGCTGCAGGTGGCGGAAGACGGCGCGGGCGCGGGTCTCGGTGGCGGCGTGGCCGGGCGTGGTGTCGATGGCATAGTGGGCGACCTTGAGCTTCTCCTTCGTGTCCATCTGGGCGGCGATGCGCGAGCGGGCCTCGTCCTCGGCCAGGCCGTCGCGCTTGATGATGCGATCGAGCTGGACCTCGGGGGCGCAGTGGACCACCACGACGCGGTTGTAGTCGCGGTAGAAGCCGGTCTCGATGAGAAGCGCGGCGTTGGAGACCGCGATGCGGCCCTGGCCGGTGTCGGCAAGGAGCTCGACCAGGTTGGCCTCTTCCTTGCGGATCAGCGGGTGCAGGATCGATTCGAGCGCGGCCCGCCTCTCGGGATCGGAGAAGATGATGCGGCCGAGCCGGGAGCGGTTGACGCTGCGATCCGGATTCAGGATCTCCTCGCCGAACACCCGGGCCACCGCCTCGTAGGCGGGGCCGCCGGTCTCGACCAGGCGGTGGGCGATCTCGTCGGCGTCCAGGATGGTGGCGCCCAGGGTGGCGAAGATCCGCGCCACGGTGGACTTGCCCGTGGCGATCCCGCCGGTGAGGCCGACCCGCAGGACGAACGGCTTGGATCGCCCCGCGGCGGGGTCGCGCCCCTGCCCGAAGGGCAGCGAGGCCCCGGGCGGCAGGTCGGATCCCTGGGTCATCGCGCGACCGGCCGGCGGCGTACGCGCGCCGCGCGCAGCGTGTTCCGCAGCAGGCAGGCGATCGTGAGAGGACCGACGCCGCCCGGCACCGGCGTCAGGAAGGCCGCCCGCTCGGCGGCTTCAACCGGATGCACGTCCCCGACCAGGGTGTATCCGCGCTCGCGCACCTGCCGCACGCGCAGCGAGTCGGCCCCGAAGATCGAGGCCGCGGCCCCGGCGTCGTCCAGCCGGTTCACGCCCACGTCGATCACCGTCGCCCCCGTCTTGATGTGCTCGCCCCGGAGGAAGGCCGGGCGGCCGATGGCCGCGATCAGGAGATCGGCCCGCGCGGTGAACGAGGCGAGATCCGGTGTTTTCGAGTGGCACACGGTGACGGTGGCGTCGCGCTGCATCAGGAGAATGGTCATCGGCCGCCCGACGATCTCGCTGCGGCCGACGACGACGGCGTGCCGGCCGGCGACGGGCAAGTGGTTGCGTTCGAGCAGGTCGATGATCCCCGCCGGCGTGCACGGGACGGGCGCGTCCAGCTTCATGAGGAGCCGGCCGGCGTTGAGCGGATGCAGGCCGTCGACGTCCTTCTCGGGATCCAGGCCGAGCAGGACCTCCACCCGGTCGAGCCCGCGCGGCATAGGGAGCTGCACCAGGATCCCGTCGATGTCGGGGTCGTCGTTGAGCCGCTTGATGCGGCCCATGAGCCGGTCCTGGGTGGTCGTGGCCTCGAGGCGCACCTCGTCCGAGCGGATCCCGACTTCAGCGCAGGCGGCGACCTTGTTGCGCACGTAAACCTGCGAGGCGGGGTCGTCCCCGACCAGGACGGCGGCCAGACGCGGGGCCGTGCCGGTGCTCGCCTTCAGATCGGCGACATCGCGGGCGACTTCGGCCCGGATCGCCCGGGCCACGGCCGCCCCATCGAGCCATCGGGCCGACACGCTCGCGTCACTCCTTCGAAGGCTGCTTGTGGAAATTGAACGACACGGTGCGCGTCTCGGTGCCGATCTGCAGGAAGGAAAAGTGCAGCTGCAGATCCTTCCACTTCGCGGGGAACGGACCGAACACCAGGAGACGCTCCAGGCTCGTTCCCTTCGCGATGGTCGCGCCGCTGTCGAAGACGATCGGTGCGAGGCGCTCGAAGACCCGCTCCGGGTCGGCCAGGCCGGCCACTTCGGCGCCGCGGTACAGATCGGTCAGGTCGACCGGAAAGTCCTGCGTCTTCCGATCCGTGAGGAGCACGACGTTCTTGGGCTGAAACTGGACGTCGGCGCCGGACCGGTTGCTGAAGGAGACCCGGAAGACGCTGTACATCTCAGGGTGGCCGGGGCGGACGGCGAACGGGTCGGGCATCGCGGGGGCGATCGATCGGACGAACGCGGCGCGCGCACCGGGCTCGAGAAATTCCACCGCGATCGTCAGCTCGCCGAGCGCGGCGCGGGCCACGGGATTGCCCGCTCCGGCCTTGATGTCCTTCCTGGAGTAGATCCCGGCCAGCACTCGGTAGGAACCCGTATCGCGGGGCGCCGCCAGGGCGGACCCGCCTGCGGCGGGCGCCAGCATCGCGACCACGCACGGCATGAGCAGGACGGAGGCGGCAGACGCGACGCGGCGCATGGGGCGCTACGTTAACACACCGGGCACCGCCGCGGAGCGCGGAGCGTCAGTGGTTGGTTTCGATGATCTTCGGCGACGCCTTGATGATGAAGACTTCTTCGCTGCCGTCGGGATTGATCTTGACCACCCGGTGCAGGAGGACGCGCTTGTTGTCCTTCACGGCCACGATGCTGTTGACGAAGATGTCTTCCGCGAGAGGCTCGTTCTTCGCCGCCGGGGAAACTCGGGGCTTCAGCGGCTTCACGTTCCAGCCATGCAGCTTCATCGACGTCCCTCTCTCTGCGGCATCGGCCGCGCCGTACCTCACGGTGAACGCGAAAACACTGTTTATATACTGGATCATCCCGTTCCAGTCAAGGACGCGATTTGTAAACAAATCCTTACAGTTCTGTCGCTTCGATGAAGTCAAACGGCCGCCGATCAGGCGCGGCGCTTTTGATATACTGCACGAACCATCCTCGGGAGGTTCGCCATGAGCAAGGCGGTCATCGCCAGCGCCTGCAGGACGCCCATCGGAAAATTCCTCGGTTCCCTGAAGGGTCTCCAGGCGACCGATCTGGGGGCCCTGGTCGTGAGGGAATCGGTGACGCGCGCGGGGATCCGTCCGGAGGACGTCGAAGACGTGATCATGGGCAACGCCCTGTCGGCGGGCCTGGGGCAGAACCCGGCGCGCCAGGCGGCGATGAAGGCCGGATTGCCGGTGACGGTCCCCGCCCTGACGGTGAACAAGGTGTGCGGCTCCGGGCTGAAGGCGGTGTCCCTGGCCGCCCAGGCGATCCGCGCCGGCGACCATCAGGTCTTGGTTGCGGGCGGCATGGAGTCGATGAGCAATGCTCCGTATCTTCTCAAGGGTGGCCGGGAGGGGCTGCGGCTGGGCCACGGCGAGCTGATCGACTCGATGATCTCCGACGGCCTGTGGGACGTCTACGAGAACTTCCACATGGGGTGCTGCGGCGAAGCGGTGGCCGAGACGTACGGCATTTCCCGGCAGGCCCAGGACGAGTACGCCCTGGGAAGCCACCGCAAGGCGATTGCCGCCATCGAGGCGGGGAAGTTCAAAGCGGAGATCGTGGCCGTCCCGATTCCCCAGAAGAAGGGGCCTCCCGTGCCGTTCGACACCGACGAGGGGCCGCGAAGGGACACCACGATCGAGGCCCTGGCGCGTCTCAAGCCCGCTTTCAAGGAGGGGGGGACGGTCACGGCCGGCAACGCCCCGGGAATGAACGACGGGGCGGCGGCGCTCGTGGTGATGGCGGAGGAGCGGGCGGCGAAGGAGGGGCGGAAGCCGCTGGCGGAAATCGTGTCCTACGCCTCAAGCGGTATCGCGCCGAAGATGGTCATGATGGCGCCGATCGAGGCGGTCCGGAAGACGCTCGAGAAGGCGGGATGGAAAGTGGACGACGTCGACCTCTTCGAGCTGAACGAGGCCTTCTCCGTCCAGGCCGTGGCCCTGCTGCGCGAGCTGAAGCTGCGCCCGGAGCGGGTCAACGTGAACGGGGGCGCCGTCGCCCTGGGTCACCCGATCGGCTGCAGCGGCGCCAGGGTTCTGACCACACTGCTCTACGCCATGGCGGACAGGAAGGCACGACGCGGCGTGGCAGCGCTCTGCCTGGGCGGCGGCAACGCCGTGGCCATGGCCGTGCGCGCCATCTGATGGGACACGAGACTCTGCGCACGATCGGTGTCGTCGGGTCGGGCCAGATGGGGCGGGGGATCGCCCAGGTCGCGGCCCAGTCGGGCTTCGACGTCCTGCTGCACGACCAGGACACCACCGCCCTCGACAGAGCCCGGACGTTCATCGATTCCATCCTGAAGCGTCAGGTCGAGAAAGGAAAGCTTCTCGAACGAGTCCGCGCCGAGACGCTCGACAGGATCCGCGCGGTGGCCGAACCGGGAGCCTTCTCGGCCGCCGATTTCGTGATCGAGGCGGTCAGCGAGAACCTCGCGATCAAGACGCGGGTCTTCGCGGCGCTCGACGCGGCCTGCAGGACGGGCGTCATCCTGGCGAGCAACACGTCCTCTCTGTCGATCACGAAGATCGCCTCGGCGACGCGCCGTCCCGACCGCGTCATCGGGATGCACTTCATGAACCCCGTGCCGGTCATGGAGCTGGTCGAGATCGTCGCCGGCCAGGCGACGTCCCCCGGGACCCTGGAGACCACGCGGGATCTGGCGAGAGCGCTCGGCAGGACGCCGGTCACGGCGCAGGACTACCCCGGCTTCATCAGCAACCGCGTCCTGATGCCGATGATCAACGAGGCGGTGTACGCCCTGTACGAGGGGGTCGGCGGCCGCGACGACATCGACACCGTCCTGCGCCTCGGGATGCGCCACCCGATGGGGCCGCTGGCCCTGGCAGATTTCATCGGACTGGACACCTGCCTGGCGATCATGGAGATCCTGCATCAGGGGTTCGGCGATCCGAAATACCGCCCCTGCCCGCTGCTGCGGCGGATGGTGGACGCCGGCCAGCTCGGCAGGAAGTCGGGGCGCGGCTTCTACGAATACGGCCCCGAAGGGACGCCGCGGTGAAGGCGCAGGCGCGCCTCCGGACGTCCGTGCGCGAGAAGGATCCCGCCTCGGCCCTCTCCTCCTTCATCGAGAGGATCAGGCGCTCGGAAAAATTCGGCGACGACGTCGTCTTCGGCACCTCCATTCCGGCCCGGGACGCCTCGTACGCCGCCCTGTCCTCCCCCCTTCCCGCGGCCCTGGACCGGGCCCTTCACGACCTGGGAATTGTCAGGCTCTACAGTCACCAGGCGGAGGCGATCGACAGGGTGCGATCCGGGGAGGACGTCCTGACCGTCACTCCGACGGCCAGCGGCAAGAGCCTGGTCTACCTCCTGCCGACCCTGGAGGCGGCGCTTCTGCGGCCGGGGGCCCGGGCGCTGTACCTCTTCCCTTACAAGGCCCTGGCGCAGGACCAGCTCCAGGGGATCGCCGAGCTCGCGGGTGCTCTAGCACGCCACGGCGGCATCGTCCCCGGCGCCCACGGGCTGCCGGGCACCGGGCGGCCGGTCGTGGCCGCGATCTACGACGGGGACACCCCCGACTCGCGACGCCGGAAGATCAAGGCCGATCCTCCCGACATCCTGATCACCAATCCCGACATGCTGCACCTTGGGATCCTGGCGCACCACCACGACTGGCGTCTCCTGTTCGAGAACCTGGCGTGCGTGGTGGTGGACGAGCTGCACGTCTACCGGGGGATCTTCGGATCGCACCTGCATCACATCCTGAGGCGCCTGCTGCGCGTGGCGGAGCACTACGGGAGCCGGCCGCGCTTCATCGCGTCCTCCGCCAGCATCGCCAACCCGGGCGGTCTGGGCGAGGCCCTCACGGGACGCCGGTTCGCGGTGGTGGATCGGAGCGGCGCGCCCCGCGCCGAGCGGCACCTCCTGTTCCTGAACCCGCGCGGCAGCCCGTACACCGCCGCGACGCAGCTGTTCGCCTGGTCGCTCGACGAGGGGTACCGCGCGATCGCCTTCACCAAGGCGCGCAAGATCACCGAGCTTATGCATTCGTGGCTCCTGCAGGGGTCGCCCCGCTACGCCTCGCGCGTCAGCGCCTACCGCTCCGGCTACCTCCCCGAGGAGCGCCGCGACATCGAGCGCCGCCTGTTCTCGGGGTCGCTGCAGGGGGTGATCTCGACGAGCGCCCTGGAGCTGGGCGTGGACATCGGCGGCCTCGACGTGTGCCTGCTCGTCGGCTACCCGGGAAGCGTCGTCTCCACCTGGCAGCGGATCGGGCGTGTCGGCCGGGAGGACCGCCCGTCCCTGACCGTGCTCGTCGGCATGCCGGACGCGCTCGACCAGTACTTCATGACGAACCCGGAGGAGCTCCTGAAGCGTGGCTTCGAGGAGGTCGTCTTCGACCCGAACAACCCGATCATCGCGCGGGCGCACCTCCTGTGCGCCGGCGCGGAGCTGCCCCTCGAGGAACGGCGCGACCGCCCGGCGTACGGGACCCTGTGGTCCCTGGTGCACGATCTGGAGCGCGAGGGCTCTCTGGCGCGCGACGCGAACGGGGATCGCTGGTTCACCCTGCGCCGCCGTCCGCAACGCGACATCTCGCTGCGGTCGATCGGCGCGACCTACACGATCGTCGACGAAGCGGCCGATCGCGTCATCGGCACCATCGACGCCGTGCGCGCGTTCCACGAGACGCACGCCGGGGCCGTCTACCTGCACCACGGGCAGCAGTACCTGGTGCGCGAGCTCCTGATCGAGGAGCGCCGCGTCCGTGTCGTCCCCGTGGACCTGGACTACTACACCGAGGTGCGCGGCGAGAAGGAGACCGAGATCCTGCAGGTCCTGCAGGAGAAGCGGGACCGGGGGATCGACGCCCGCCTGGGGACGATCAAGGTCACCGAGGAACTGACCGGATACGAGAAGCGGCGCCTGTTCGGGCGCGATCGGCTCGGCCTGTTCGAGCTCGACCTGCCGCCCCTGACATTCGAGACCGTCGGTCTGTGGATCACGATTCCCGACCCCGTCCGCGATCGGGTCGTCGCGCGCGAGGGTCACTTCATGGGCGGGATCCACGCGCTCGAGCACGCCCTGATCTCCCTTTTCCCGCTTCTCGCGATCTGCGACCGGGGTGACATCGGCGGGATCTCCTATCCGCTGCATCCCCAGATCGGCCGGTCCGCCATCTTCATCTACGACGGCCACCCGGGAGGGGTCGGACTCGCGGCCAGGGGGTTCGAGGGGATCGCGGACCTCCTGCGCCGGACCGCGGCGCTCCTGCGCGCCTGTCCGTGCGAATCGGGCTGTCCGTCGTGCATCCAGTCCCCGAAGTGCGGCAACGGCAACAACCCGCTCGACAAGCAGGCGGCGCTCCTGATCGCCCTGGCCCTCCTCGAGGGCGGTGCGCTGGTGGAGGAGGCGCTGCCCGGGCCGCCCGCCGTGAGGCGACAGCCCCCGGTGATCGGCGCACCGCGCGCCGAGATCCCGGCCCCGCGCGCGAAGACGCCTGCGGGACGAACGCCGCTGCGACTCATGGGCGGAGGCTTCGAGCACGAGCCGCTCCCGACGCCCGTGCGGCGCGGGTCGGGCGGGGCCGCTCCGGGACAGGAGCTGACCCTGTTCCTGGACGTCGAGACGCAGAAGAGCGCCGACGAGGTCGGCGGCTGGCAGAACGTCGCCGACATGAAGCTGGCGCTGGCCGTCACGTACAACGCGGTCACTTCGCAATTCAAGACCTACGCCGAGAAGGACGTCGACGGCCTGCTGCTCGACCTGGTGATGGCCGACCGGGTGATCGGCTACAACATCGACCGCTTCGACATGGCGGTCCTGAAGGCGTACACGCAGTGGAACCTGGCGCGCATCCGGACCTTCGACATGCTGGCCGACATCTACCGCAAGCTCGGCTTCCGCCTGAAGCTCGGCGATCTCGCCGAGGCGACCCTCGGCGTCGGCAAATCGGCTGACGGACTTCAGTCGCTGAAGTGGTGGAAGGAAGGGCGGGTCGATCTCATCGAGCAGTACTGCCGGCGCGACGTCGAGGTCACCCGCGACGTGTACCTTTTCGGGAGGAGTAACGGCTACGTCCTGTACCGCGACCGGGACGACAGGCAGCTCCGGCTGCCGGTCGACTGGAAATAGGTCCCGTTCCTTGATCCTCGTCCCGGGGTGTGATAGAAAACCACGCTCCTAGGACTCGCCCCCCGAGAGCCGATCCTTAATCAACGTCACACAGGGAGACATCGGCATGACCCGGACGGACCTGATCGAAGCGATCGCGCAGGAGACCGGCACCGACAAGCAGCAGGCCAAGTCGTTCCTCGAAGGATTCACGCGCGTGGTCGAGCGGGAGATGAAGAACGAGGGAGACGTGCCGCTCGCCGGCCTGGGAAAGTTCAAGGTCATGAAACGCAAGGCCCGCGTCGGCCGCAACCCGGCGACCGGGGAAGCGATCCAGATTCCCGCCAAGACGGTCGTGAAATTCACCGTCGCCAAGGCGCTCAAGGATCTCATCAAGAAGTAGGCCCCGGCACCGAGACCTTCGACGGGGCGCGGCCTCCCGGCCGGCCGCCGATGAGGAACGGTCGCAAGGAGCGGAAGACGTGGACGGGACCGGAGCCGACATCCGCGGCCTCATCCAGGAAATCTACCTGCAGGACCTGGTCCTGGCCCTGTATGGTGTCTACGCCGCGAGACTGCGCGATCCGGACGGGACGAGAGTGATCGGGAACTACCTGCGCGCGGAACGGGACCGGCGCAACAGGATCGAGCGGTTTCTCCTCGCGCGCGGCGCACCGATCTCTCCGGGCGTGCGCACCCTGTTCGCCGCCGCCGGCGGTCTGTATGGCCGCCTCACGTCATTCCTCGGCAGCCGCGTCATGCTGCGCATCGCGCTGTCCGCGAGCCGGCGCGCCTCCCGGCGCGCCTGCGCCCTCCTGGTCGACCCGTCCAGCCCCGAGCTCGTCTACCTCGCCACACTGCGCGCCCGCAACGAAGGGGCATTGCTCGACGTTCTGCGCCAGCACCTGATCGACACGGCGAAGCACCGGCGCTGACGCTGTCGCGCGAAGCGGCCGCCCTCAGGCCTGCGCGATCGTGCCGAGCGTGTCCTGGTCCGTCGCGTCGGTGATGCGGACGGGGAGCAGGCGGTTCATCAGCACGGCGGGATCGCGGCCCTCGTAATCGGACCCCAGATCGATGAAGTTGTCCGTCAGCGCCCGCAGACGCCCGTCCGGCCGGACCTCGCGCAAGGTCAGGGACGGCCTCGTCCGGCCCAGGAAGGACCGGCGGAAGCGGAGCGAAAGGTCACGGCCGAGCCGCCGCAGCCGGGCGCTGCGGTCCTTGATCACGCCGGGATGGAGAAAGTCCACCCGGGCGGCGGCCGGTGTGCCCGGTCGGGGGGAATACGAGAAGACGTGCAGGTAATTGAGAGGCGAGGACTCGATGAACCGGCAGGTCGTCTCGAACTCGGCGTCGGTCTCGCCGGGAAAGCCGACGATGACATCGGCGCCCAGGGCGATCCCCTCCACCCGGCGGCGGAGGTCTTCGACGACGCGCGCGTAATCGGCGGTGCGGTACGGGCGGCGCATGCGCTTCAGCACGCTGTCGCTGCCGCTCTGCAGGGGCACCTGCAGGTGGGGCGCCACGCGACCGCCGCAGCCGGCGAGGATCTCGACGAGGCCGGGGGTGACGGTCCTCGGTTCGAGCGAGTTGAGGCGGATCCGTCCGAGCCCCTGCACGTCAATCGCCTTTTCGAGGAGCCGCTGCAGGCTCAGCGAGGGATCCAGGTCTCTGCCGTAGTCGCCGGTGTTCACCCCGGTGAGCACGATCTCGCGGAAGCCGGCATCGACGAGCCGCGTCAGGCGCTCGAGTACGGCGCGGGGCGGCACGCTGCGGCTCGACCCCCTCACGGACGGGATGATGCAGTAGGAGCAGCGCAGGTCGCAGCCGTCCTGCACCTTGAGGAGGGCGCGCGTGCGATCGCCCGCGCCCGACTCCGGCTCGCACCCTTCCGTCGTCCCCAGCGGGCCGAGGTCGAGATCGACGTGCCGGCGGTCGATCCCGAGAGCGGCGGCCGCCAGGGCGGGCACCCTCTCTTCCTGCTCGCTCAGGGGAACGACGTGGTCGATGCCGGGGACGGTCCGCAGGCCGCCCGGGTCCCTCTCGGCGTAGCACCCGGTGGCGATGAGGAGTGCTCCCGGGTTGGCGCCGCGCATCCGGCGCGCGATCTGCCGCGCCTCGCGGTCGGCATTGGCCGTGACCGTGCACGTGTTGAGGATCACGACGTCGGCGCCTTTGGCCGCGTCCTCGTCCGCGGGCGCGCGCCGCAGCCCCAGGAGGCGCAGGCGCGCCTCGAGGGCCGCCGAATCGGCCTGGTTCAGCTTGCAACCCAGAGTGACGATGCGGTAGGTCGGCACGTTCAGGACGTCTGCAGCGACCCGGCCTTCAGGGCGCGGTTTTTCTCGCGGACCTTCGCCGCCAGCCGCTCCTTGAAGGCCTGCAGGCGCCGCCGCAGGTCCGGGTCGGAGTTCGCCAGGATCTGGGCGGCGAAGATGGCGGCGTTCGAGGCGCCGGACTTGCCGATCGCCATGGTCGCGACGGGCACGCCTCCGGGCATCTGCACCGTCGACAGGAGCGAGTCGAGACCCTGCAGCGAAGAGGAGGGCAGCGGCACGCCGATGACCGGCAGGGTGGTGTGGGCCGCGACCATACCCGCCAGGTGCGCCGCGTGGCCGGCGCCGAGGATGACGGCGCCGATGCCCCGGCCGATCGCGGTGCGCGCCAGCTCCGCCGTCTCGTCGGGGGTCCGGTGCGCGGAGGTGATGTCCACCTCGTAGGGAATGCCGAACTCCCTCAGGACCTTCAGGGCTTCCTCCATGACCGGCAGATCGCTGTCGCTTCCCATGGCGACCCACACCTTGAGACGCGACCGGACGGGCGGTTCGGCAGCCTTGCTTCTGCGTAGCTTGGCCAAGGGACCCTCCCTTCAGGGGAGGTGATTCTAACAGAGGGGGGCGGTCAGGCGGCGGGGTGCGGCAGGGCGGGCCGGAGAGGCTCGGCGCACTCGCAGCGTTCGAGCGGACGATTGCAGGCGAAGCAGAAGCCGTTGCGGGCGAAAAAGTCGGCCATCTCCTCCTGCCACGCGTCGATGAACCCCATCTTCTCGTAGTCCGCCATGTCGCTCATCTCGAGGAGCAGACGAATGTTCTCGCGCGACTCGTGGTAGAGGCGGAGGAGCTCGAAAATCCTCTTCCTGTCGGCGGCGAGACCCACGTCCTGGCTCCGTTGCGAGGGCACACCACGATGCTAGCACGCTCCCGGCGTCGTCTCAACGCCTCGAGGGCGCGGCTGCGGAGCGCGTACAGCATGCCGGGCCCGGGCCGGGCCGCCGTGCGCCGGATCCGTCAGCCCGCCTGCCCCTCGAGAGCGTCCCGCGCGATGTCGGTGCGGAGCTGCTTGCCGTCGAACTGGATGGCCGAGGCGGCGGCGTAACAGCGGTCGCGGGCCTGCCCGAAGGTGGCGCCGACGGCGGTGACGGTCAGCACCCGGCCGCCGGCGGTCACGAACTTGCCGTCCTTCACGGCGGTGCCGGCATGGAACACCTCCACGCCGTCCAGTGCTGCGGCCGAGTCGATCCCGGTGATCGGCCGGCCGCTCTCGGGCTTTTCGGGGTAGCCGCGCGCCGCCAGGACGGCGCACACCGAGCGCGCCTTCAGCCACTCGATCGTGATCTCCTCGAGGCGGCCGGCCAGGGTGGCCTGCAGGACCGGCACGATGTCGCTCTTCATGCGCACCGCGATGAGCTCGGCCTCGGGATCACCGAACCGGGCGTTGTACTCCAGGACGCGAGGCCCGGCCTTCGTCAGCATCAGGCCGACGTAGAGGATCCCGCAGTACGGTCGTCCCGCCTCGGCGAGCCCGGCCACCGTCGGCACCAGGACGTCATCAATGACCTGCCGGAAGGTGTCCGCGTCGATGTGGACGGACGGCGAGTAGCCACCCATGCCGCCGGTGTTCGGCCCGGCGTCGCCGTCGAGCAGGCGCTTGTAGTCCTGGCAGGTGACGAGCGGCAGGACGCGCTGCCCGTCCGACAGGGCGAAGAAGGACGCCTCGTGCCCCTCCAGGAACTCCTCCACCACGACGCGATCGCCGGCGACGCCGAAGCGGCGCTCGACCTGCAGGATCTCGATCGCCTGCTCCGCCTCTTTCTTGTCCCGCGCCAGGATCACGCCCTTGCCGCCGGCCAGCCCGTCCGCCTTGAAGACGATCGGAAAGCCGTCCTTTCTTTTCTTCAGGAGCGCGCGGGTCTCGCCGGCCGAGCCGCAGACGTCGAAGCGGCCGGTGGGAATCTTGTGCGTCTTCATGAATTCCTTGGCGAACACCTTGCTCGATTCGATCTCCGCGGCCGCCCGCGTGGCGCCGAAGATCGCCAGGTCCCGCTTCTGGAACTCGTCGACGATTCCGAGGGTGAGAGGCAGCTCCGGCCCCACCAGGGTCAGGTCGATGCGGATCTTTTCGGCGAAGTCCGCCAGCTCGACGATGGACGAGGGATCGATCGGGACACGGTCGGCGATCTTCGCCATGCCGACGTTGCCCGGAGCGCAATACAGCTCCTTGACCACAGGGCTGCCGCGGAGTTTCCAGCAGAGGGCGTGCTCGCGGGCGCCACTTCCGACGACGAGGACCTTCATTCCCGCCTGGATCCCGAGCGAAGAAGGCCGCGGAGATGTGGAACGGCACCGCGACGTTCGAACCCTGCGGCGCCGCGTCCGTCCGGCGTCCCAGGGCGGCGCATTATTCCACAGCGTTTTGGACGCCGTCAACACGATGCCGCGCCGCCGCGGCGCGGCCCGTCACCCGGGGAGGGTATAATCCCGCGACCCTGGCGCACTGCATGACGAGAGCCCACCGTGAATCAGCAGATCGCGGCCCTGATCGATGAGATCCTCCGCTTCGGCTGGCGCGTGAGCCCGTCGGCCGCCACCGCCGTCGGGATCCACGACCACGACGACCGTCTGGTTGACTGCAGCCCCGAGGCGCTGGACGATCGCCTGCGGTCCACGGCGGCCTACCGGCGGGAGCTGGCGCGGCTTTCCGATGCGTCGGCCGATCTGGTTCCCGACGAGGCGCTCGACCTGACGATCCTGTCGGGCTCCCTGGAAGTCGAGGAGCGCCAGCTCGAGGAGGCCCGCCCGGCGCACCGCGACCCGGCGTTCTACCTCGATGAGATCCTGTACGGTGTCTATTACCTGGCGGAGCGCGAGTTCGCCCCGCTCCCGGACAGGGCGCGCGCCGCCGCCCGGCGGCTCCTCCAGGTCAAGCGCCTCCTCCGCGAGGCGAGGGCCAATCTCTCCGACCCCGCCGTGATCCCGCGCGAGTGGGTCGGCGCGGCGCTGCAGCAGATCCAGGGCAGCCTGACGTACCTCTCCCATCTCGCCCGCGATCTCGCGGCGCGCGCCGGGGCGGCCGCGCCGGAATTCGAAAAGGCCTGCGTCGGGGCGGTCCGGGCCCTGGAAGAGTTCGGGGATTTCCTGCGCGGACGGCTTCTCGGCGAGGCGCGGGGAAGCTTCGCCGCCGGCAAGGATCTGTTCGAGCTCCTGCTGCGCGCGCAGCACGGGATCGAGCCTGACGCGGACGCCCTGGACGAGTTCGGGCGGCGGCTCGTGGCCGACACCGAGGCGCGCCTGGCGGAGGCGGCGCGGGCGATCGACACCCGGCGCCCGTGGCAGGACATGGTCGGCGAGTGGAAGGCCGACCACCCGAGCGAGGAGCGGCTGGTGGAGGAGTACCGGCGCGAGGTGAAGCGCGCACGGGACTTCGTCCTGGCGCGCGGCCTGGCGACCCTGCCGGACGGAGAGACCCTGCGTGTCGTGGAGACTCCGCCCTTCCAGAGGGCCGTGTCCCCCTTCGCGGCGTACGTGGCGCCGGCGCCGTTCGAAGAGGGGCGCGAGGGCTTCCTGTGGGTGACGCCGCCGGACGACGGCTCCCCGGCGGAGGCGCGCGCGCGCATGCTGCAGGACCACATGCGCCCGGCCATCCCGGCGACCGTGGCGCACGAGGCCTACCCGGGTCACCACCTGCAGATGTCGGTCGCCTGCGACATCCCGTCCAGGGTGCGCCGGTCCTGCGCGACGCCCGTCCTGGTCGAGGGCTGGGCGTTCTACTGCGAGGAGCTCATGGCGGAGCAGTCGTACTACCCGGATGCCCGCTGCCGGGTGCTGCAGCTCAAGGACGTCCTCTGGCGCGCCAGCCGCGTCGTCATCGACGTCGGCCTCCACACCCGGGGCATGACCGTGGACCAGGCCGCCGCGGTGCTGACCGAGGCGGCGCGCCTCGAGCCCCCGAACGCACGGGCCGAGGTCCTGCGTTACACCCGGATGCCCACCCAGCCGATGTCCTACGCGGTCGGGAGGCAGGCGATTCTCGATCTGCGCGAGACGATCAGACGAAGACGCGGCGCCGCATTTAACCTGATGCACTTCCACGACGAGCTCCTGTCGTACGGATCGATCCCGATCGCGCTCATCCGGGACCGCATGCTGGCGGCCTCGTCGGGACCGGCGCCCGTCGGGCCGGGGTCCGGCGAGGCGGTTCGATGAAAGGGAGAAGGACCGGCGCCCTGGTGTTCGTGCTGCTCCTGGTCCCGGCCCCCGCCCGACTGACGGCGCAGGAGAGCCACGCACCGGCGGGTGCCAGGGTCGAAGAGGCCGGACCGCCGGCCCTGGTCGACAACCCGCTCGGCGAGATCCCTCCCGACGATCCGAAGATGGAGTCGTACTCCCACGGGAACTACGTGCTGTACCTGGTCGACTCCCTCTGGAACGCAGGTCTCCTGGCGATCATCGTGTTCTCCGGCTTCGGGGGCACCCTCCTGGAGTGGGCGGGGAAATGGACCCGCTCACCCAACCTCAAGGTCGCGGCCTACGCCGTCCTGTTCGGGCTCGTCACGTTCGTGGGCGGCTTCCCTCTGACCGCCTACGCCTCGTACGTGCGCGAGAAGACGTACGGCTTCGCGAACCAGACGTTCGCGGCGTGGCTGGGCGATCGCGGCAAGGGGCTCCTGGTCGCCCTCGTCCTGCAGGCGATCTTCCTGGTGATCCTGTACGCCGCCATCCGCCGCCTGGGGAGGCGCTGGTGGGTGGCGGGCTCGATCCTGGCCGTCCTGTTCGCCATCCTGGTCGTCGCCATCGCGCCGGTGTTCATCGCGCCGTTGTTCAACAGGTTCGAGCCGCTGAAGGACGCGTCGTTGCGCGCCGACATCCTGGAGATGGCCCGCCGGGAGGGGATCCCCGCCCGCGAGGTCTACCAGGTCGACGCCAGCCGCCAGTCCGGCCACAACAACGCCTACGTCGCCGGGATCCTCGGCACGCAGCGGATCGTCCTGTACGACACGCTCCTGAAGCAGTTCACTCCGCGGGAGATCAAGGCGGTGATGGGGCACGAGATGGGGCACTACGTGCTGAACCACGTGTGGAAGACCGTGGCCTTCCTGGCCCTGGTGATCGTGGCGGGGTTCTTTCTCGTGGACCGCGTGTCGCGCCGCGTCATCGAGCGCCGGCCGGAGCTCGGCATCGCGGCCCTCTCCGAGCCGTCCTCGCTGCCCTTGATCTCCCTGGTCCTGTCGGTGTTTCTCTTCATCGCCGGCCCCGCGATCGCCACCTTCAGCCGGGCGCAGGAGCACCAGGCCGATCTGTTCGGCCTTGCGGTGACGCGCGACCCTGTGGCCGCCGCCTCGGCGTTTCTCAAGTTCGGCCGGCTCGATCTGGACGAGTACCACGTCGACCCCTTCATCGAGACCCTCCTCTACAGCCACCCGAGCCTCGCCAACCGCGTCCGCACCGCGCAGGACTACGCGCGGCGCCACGGGGTCGTGGGGAGGACGTCGGGTCCCTGAAACCGAAGGCAGGCGGGGGGGAGCGGCGATCGTCAGTGGCCCCGCGAGGACGTGGCGCGGGAGGGCGCGCCCCTCGGGACCGGCTGGCCGTAATACCTGTGCAGGGCGTCGACGTAAGCCTCGGCGACCTTCTGCCTGTAGACCGGATCGGCGATCAGACGGCTGTCGGCGACGTTGCTGAGGTTGCTGACCTCGATCAGGACCTCCACCGGCACCTCGCTGCAGCGCAGCACCGCGGGCACCCACGATCGGCGCTTGCGGATGATCCGCTCGCGTATCGGATCGTACGGGTGGACGGCGACCTCGCGGTCGCGGAACGACGTCACGAGCGCCCGCGCGAACTGACGCGACAGCCCCTCGGACCGCTCCCTCTCGGATCGTGTGAACGAGACGTAAGGCTTCTCCCGCACCTCGCGGGTGCGCGCGTACACGGGCCCCGAATAGCCGTAGCGGCTGCGGCGGTATTCCTCGCCGGGCACATAGACCATGGCGCCGCCCAGTCCCGGATGGCGGGCGTCGGCGTGCAGGCTGGTGAAGACGATCTTGAGCGGGTCGCTGCCCTCCGCCACCAGCCGGCGGAAATACGAGTTGGTCAGGTACCAGCGCAGGTTGACGCTGACGTACGGCTCCAGCAGCGGGAACGGCGGGTCGGTCAGGAGCACCTCCGCCTGGTTCCTGGTGAGACGCGTCGAGTCGCGGACCCGGTACCCCTCCTTGCGATCCCTGATCGTCGTGAGGATCCGCGCCCCGGTGTCCCGCTCCAGGAGCGCCTTGATCCTGCAGAGGATGTCGTAGACATATTCGTGCTCGGCCACGCCGTTGTGCGCGGCGCCGCGATCGCGCCCGCCGTGCCCGGCGTCCAGGATCACGGTCACGCCCTCCAGGTTGCGGCTCTGCGACGGGTTGGTGTAGCGCGCCACCTCGGCCTGACTCTTCTGCCAGGCCTCGCGGCGGGGGTCGGTCGAGGGAAGGTACTCGGGCAGGAGGTCGTCGAGGGAGATCTTCACGCCGTACCCCGTCGGGATGTCCGTCACGTCCCTGATGCCGCTCCGGCCGGCGATCGAGAGGGCGAGGTCGTTCACCTCCTGGCTGTCCACCCGTCCCGTGAAGCGCATGACCACCGAGTAGAGAGCCTCGCCGCGCTTCAGGCGGTACCTCCCGAACGGACCGCTTGCGTCTTTGCCGTAGACAAGCTGGCCGGTGGCGTCCATGGCCTGGTCCGGGGGCGCGGGCGGCGCCACATGCGCCGGCGGGGACTCGGTCTCCGGGGGCACCTCGGTGAAATCGTCGCTCTCCACGTCCCCCGGACCGGCCGCCGGGTTCGTCGTCCCGGCCGAGGCGGTCTGGAGCCCCGCCGCGGCCGCGAAGGGCGGCAGGAGCAGCTCGCCCGGGACCACGATCTCCTGGTCCTTCGCGGGGAGGAGTCCGGGGAGATCGTTGCGATCGGCGAGCGTGCGGAAATTCTCGCCGCGCCCCGTCAGCCACAGCGCGACGTTCCACAAGGTCTCCTGCGAGGGCTGCAGGAGGCCGCAGCCGGCCCGGTGGATCCAGTTTCCCTCGCGCGGCCCGTCCTCGGGAAACAGATCGCGGATCACCCGCACCTTGTATCGATCGTTGAGAGACGCGTAAGGGATCGCGACGAGGCCCCCTTCGGGCGGCAGCCGATCCCCGTTGCGGGCCCGCACCGCCTGGAGCTCGCGCAGATCGACGAGATATCTCTGCCCGATGGCGGCGTACGTGTCGCCGGGGCGGACCTTGACCGCGAGCACGAGGTCGTTGCCGCCGTGCAGCGCCGGACGCTCGTCCGCGGCCAGGCGATCGGGGCCCGCGGGGTGCGGACCGGGCGCTTCCAGCCGCCGGGCGGGCTCGGGGACCG
>JBGPED010000023.1:0-21828 GCA_041482595.1 Acidobacteriota bacterium | reverse complement strand
GGTTTCGGATCGACACGTCGGCATCGCGGTACGCCCGCTCGACCTCGAGCCCCGCGCGGTCCTCCGCGGCGCGACTCAGGGCGGCGGCCGCGTCGGCACGCGCCCGCGCCGCCTCGATGCGCGCCGCGCGTCCGCGATCGAAGGCAGTCCAGCGGATTCCGACGCCCGCGAAGAACGAACCGTCCCCCGTATCCAGCCCGCCGGCGTTTCTCTCGTAACGGACCGTGCCGGCCACTTCGGGGCCGCGCGCCGATGTCTCCGCCCGGCCCTGCGCCCGGGCCGCGAGACTGGCGCGCCGCGCCGCTTCCAGGTCGGGCCGCGAGTCACGGACGCCCCGCAGCCAGTCCTGGAGATCGCCCAGACCCACGGCGGGTTCGGGCATTTCGGTCGTGGCGAGGTCGGGCAGGGCCCCCTCCGGGAGACCGAGCAGGACGCGCAGGGTGGACCGCGCCATCTCGCGATCGGCCTTGCTCCTCTCCAGGTCACGCGCGCGCGCCAGCCGGTGCACCCGGGCCCTCAGCCAGTCCGACTTGAGGGCCGCCCCGTTTTCGAAGCGGGCGCGCGCGACATTTTCGTGGGCCCTGGCGTTCTCGAGGGCGGACTCCGCAGACCGGACCGCTGCGACCGTCAGGGTCACGCCGTAGTAGGCCTCCGTGATTCCGGCCACCGTCTCGGACTCTGCCCCTCGCACCCGGGCCGCGGCCGCCAGGGAGGTCTCGCCGGCCGCCTGGATCCCGGATTGGATCCGACCGGAAGCATAGAGCGGGACTTCAAGCGTGACGGCGGCGACGCCGTGATCCACCGGCGCGGGATGGTTCAATGAATCGATGGCGAAATCGGCGGGAGTGAACTCGGCCGCGGTCAGCGTGTCACCGAAGGCGAGGACCTGATTGTCGGTGCGGTGCCAGCCAACCTCGGTGAGAAGACGCGGCCAGGGGGCCGCTCGGGACGCTTCGAGATCCGCCCCCGCGGCCGCTGCCTCGGCACGGCCGGCGGCGAGCGTCGCGTTATGCGACAGACCGCGGCGGATTGCGTCCTGAAGGGTCAGAGGGTCGGAGATGTCCTGCGCCCTCGGGCCCGGGTCGAGGGGTCCGGCGGCGACGGCCAGAACCGCGACGACGAAAACGAAACGCGACAGATTCGGCATCCGGATCCCTTTCGGACGGCGGCTTCTCCGGGCCGCCATTCGACAAGACCCGGAAGACGGGAAAAGGTTACGCGTTCCGGGAGGGGTGGCCCGTGCCGCCGCGGGCCTCGCGCAGGGATTGGACGAGAGCCCGCTTCAGGGCGGGTGGCAGCGGCTCGCGCGGCTGCGCGCGGACCACGTCCACGGTGCGGGCCAGGGTGCGGATGAACGCCTCGCAGGGAGGGCAGTCGCCCCGGTGCGACTCGATCAGGGAGCGCAGGTCCTCGCGGAGATCTCCATCGATGTAGTCGGAGATGAACTCGGCCATCTCCCGGCACGACAACGCGTGGCGCGCGTGCGTCATGAGAGATATCCGTCGAGCGCCTTGCGCAGGGCCAGCCGCGCGCGGTGCAGCCGGACCTTCACGAGGGTCTCGCTGACCCCCAGAATCTCCGCGGTGTCCCGCGTGCTGAGACTCTCCTGGTCCCGCAGGAGGAGCACGATGCGGTAGTCTTTCGGCAGCGACAGAATCTCCTGGTCGAGTTTCGTCTTCAGCTCGCCTTGCAGGAGACGGTCGAGCGGAAGCCCGGACCAGTCCGCGATTTGTGGCGGGGACCCGTCCTCACCCGGCGGGGGCAGGACCTCCTCGAGCGAGATGTCGCGTTTCGGCTCGCCCTTGCCGCGCCGGCGCATCTTCAGGCAGGCGTTCGCGGCCACGCGGTACACCCAGGTCTTGAGCGCCCCGGGGTCGCGCAGGTTCTTCAGAGACACGTAGGCCTTCATCAAGGTCTCCTGCAGCACTTCGTCGGCGTCGTCCCTGTGGCCGCACATCCGACGCCCGAAACCGAGGATCAGCGGTCCGAAGCGCTCGACGAAGGGCTCGAACGCCTCGGCTCGCCCGGCGATCAGCGCCTCGGCCAGGGCCCGGTCGTCGGAGTGCTGGCGCGAGTTTTCGGCGGGAGGAGCCATGGAGGCATCCTACCACCGGGGCTCTCCGCCACGCGGGGCGTCCGCGCCTTCTCCGTCGGCCCTCAGGCCTCGCGGATGCCCGCGCGCCTCAGGATCCACATCATCGGACAGGACCGGGTGAACGCCGATTGCACGAGGTTCGCGCCCACGAAAGCCGTGAACAGGAACCAGGCCGGGTGGACGAAGTACCCCAGCGCGACGCTGGCCAGGACGAAGGAACCCGCGATCAATCTCAAGGCTTCGTTCATGCTCATTGCATCCTCCTGTGCTACCCGGAAGACCAGCGGGAAGCGTGACCGCTCACCGCTCCGGCGCTGGACAGGCCCGGAAGGCGGAGGAGGCTGTGATTCCTCCGCTTCCCACCAATAGGGATACCCTTTCCCCGGAATGGTTACGAACAGCTCTCCGGTCCGGCGGGCGGATACGGGTAGACTGTCGGTCCGCGAAGCGCAGGCCTCTACGGCAGGAGTCATTCTTGAACTCAGCGGGACCTTCGGATGACGCGGTGAACGCGCAGCCGAGTCCCCCGGCGCCGGACCGGGAGGCCTGGCACGCGCGATCCGTCCAGGACGTGGCCCGTCGGCTGCAAAGCGATCCGGCGCGCGGGCTGTCCGACAATGAGGCGCACGCGCGGTTCGAGCGCCACGGGCCGAACCGTCTCATGGAGGCGCGCGGTCGGCCGATGCTCGCCGTCTTCCTGGTGCAGTTCCGCAGCCTGGTCGTCGTGCTGCTCCTCCTGGCATCGGCGGTGGCGTATGCCCTGGGTGAGAACCTGGAGGCCGGGGCCATCGCCGCCGTCATCGTCCTGAACGCCGTCATCGGCTTCGCGACGGAGTGGAGGGCGGAACGCGCCCTCGCCGCCCTGCACGAGCACGTGGTGCCGGTGGCCCACGTGATCCGTGACGGGCAGGACCGGGAGCTGCCGGCGGCCGAGCTGGTGCCGGGCGACCTGGTCGTCCTGGCCGCCGGCGGGCGCGTCCCCGCCGACGGCCGCATCGTCGAGGGCGCGCGCCTGCAGATCGACGAGGCCGCGCTCACGGGCGAATCCGAGCCGGCCCTGAAATCTGCCGACATGCTGGCCGGGCCGGACACGCCGCCGGCCGATCGCCTCGACATGGCCTTCATGGGGACGCAGGTGACGGACGGGCGCGGGAGGATGCTGGTCACGGAGACCGGCCGCTCGACGGAGATCGGTCGGATCGGGACCCTGATCGTCGGGACGATTGAGCGCGGCACCCCACTCGAGCAGAAGCTGGCGCGGCTCGGCCGGATCCTGGTCTACATCGTTCTCGGGTTGTGCGCCGTCATCACCGCGGCCGGTGCTGTCGCCGGTCACCCGTTCTGGTCGATGCTCGAGGTGGGCATCTCCCTGGCGGTCGCGGCGGTGCCGGAGGGGCTCCCCGCCATGGCCACCATCGCGCTGGCGCTCGGGACGCAGCGCATGGCCCGCATGCGCGCCATCGTCCGCCGCCTGCCTGCGGTCGAGACCCTGGGCGCGACCACCGTCATCTGCACCGACAAGACCGGGACCCTCACCCGAAACGAGATGACCGTGCGCGCCCTGGCTCTCGCTCGAGGGCGGGTCGAGATCACCGGCACCGGCTACGACCCGGCAGGCGAGTTCCTCGTGGAGGGCCGGCGCATCGACCCGGCGGCGGACGAAGCGCTCTCCCTGGCCCTGCGCATCGGCTGCCTGTGCAACGACGCGGGCGTCGCGCGCACGACAGGGCGGCCCAAGGTGCTGGGTGACCCGACGGAGGCGGCTCTCCTCGTCGCGGCGGAGAAGGCCGGGGTCGATCGCGCCGCCCTGGCGCGCGACCACCCGCGCCTGCGCGAGAAGCCGTTCGACGCCCGGGCCCGGCGGATGGTCACGGTGCACCGGGCGCCCGGGGGCGTGCTTATCGCCTTCATCAAGGGCGCACCCGGTACGGTGCTCGACGCCAGCCGGTTCCTGTTCAGGGACGACGCCGTGCAACCGCTGACCGCGGACGATCGCCTTCGGATCGAGGCGTGGAACCAGGAGATGGCGGGGACCGCGCTGCGCGTGCTCGCCCTCGCCTACCGGGTGCTGCCGGACGACTTCGAGGATGTCGATCTGGACCGTGAACTCGTGTTCGTGGGGCTGGCCGGGATGAGCGACCCTCTCCGCGAGGAAGCGCGCCGGGCGGTCGACACCTGCCGGGAGGCGGGCCTGCGCACGATCATGATCACCGGCGACCAGCAGGCCACGGCCGCCGAGATCGCGCGCCAGCTCGGCCTGGACCGGGACAAATCCGGCCGCCTTCTCGACATCGTGCACGCCCGCGAGCTGCACGACCTGGACGATGCCGGCTGGCGGCGCGTGGTCTCCCGCGCGGCCGTGTTCGCCCGCGTCTCGCCCGAGCATAAGCTGCGGATCGTCCAGGCGCTCCAGCAGAGCGGCGAAATCGTCGCCATGACCGGCGACGGCCTGAACGATGCCCCGGCCCTGAAGCAGGCGGACATCGGCGTCGCGATGGGCATCAAAGGCACGGAAGTCGCCAGGGAAACGGCCGACATGATCATCACGGACGACAATTTCGCGACGATCGTCGGGGCCGTGGAGCAGGGGCGCGTCATCTACGCCAACATCCACCGCTTCATCCACTACCTGTTCTCGTGCAACTTGTCGGAGATCGTCGTGCTGTCGGCCGCCATCCTCGCGGGCTGGCCCCTGCCGCTCAACGCCCTGCAGATTCTCTGGCTCAACCTCGTGACCGACGTTTTTCCCGCGCTGGCGCTGGCGCTGGAACCCTCCGCCGACGACATCATGAAGCGCCCTCCGCGCGATCCTCGGGAGGCTCTTGTGACGCCGCGCTTCATGCGGCTCATCACGTGGCAGGCCTTGTTGCTCGCCGTCGTGACGCTGGCGGCCTTCGCGATCGGCCTGCGCTGGCACGGGACGGCGGGCGAGGGTCTGCGTCGAGCGGGGACGATGACCTTCATGACCCTCGCCCTGGCCCAGGTCGTGCACGCGTTCAACGTGCGTTCCGCTACGCGCTCGGCTTTCAGCGGGCGTCTGTTCACGAACGCAGGATTGTGGCTGGCGGTGGGGGCGTGCGTCCTGCTGCAGATCGCGGCGGTCGCCCTGCCTTCGCTGCGCCAGGTGCTGCGCACGGTCGCGCCCGAGGGCCGCGACGCGGCCGTGATCGCCGTCTGCGCTCTTCTCCCCGTGGCGCTGGTTGAAGTCGCGAAGTTCGCCGCCCGGCGCGCCACCGGTCGCGCGACGCAACAGGCGCGTTGAACTCCCGTGCTGAAAGAGACTAGGAGGAGGCCGGGCCGCGGCGGACGGCGATCGCCGGAACCGGCGCGACACCGATGAGCTTCTGGGCGACGGTGCCGAACAACAGGCGACCGAGCGGCCCGCGGGACGCGGTGCTGAGACAGAGAAAATCGGCCTGCCGCCGCCTCACCTGGGAGAGGATCTCGCCGGCCGGGTCACCGCGGACGATCAGGGATCGGGCCATCACTCCGTCCTTCCGGTACTGCGCCACGAGCCCGCTCAGGCGGTCGGCCGTTTTCTTGGTCTCGGCCGCCTGTTGGCCCGCGGCGGCCGAGTCTCCCGCCGCCCAGAGAGGTTCGATCACGTGCAGCAGGATCAATGTCGCCCCCGACCCCCGCGCCAGCCGCAGGGCCGGGGCAAGGCAGCTCTCCGAGGCCGCCGACCCGTCGAGCGCCACGATCACGCGCGCCGGACGGGACGCGGACGCCGGGGGGGTCTCCTGCGGCGGTCCGAGGACAAACACCGGGCAGGCTGCGCCCAGGACGAGCCGGCCGGCGGTGGAGCCGACCGTGGCGCGTCCGGGCCCGGTCTCGCCCCAGGACGACAGGCCGATCAGATCCGCGCCTGCCGCGTTTGCCGCGGCCAGGATCTCCTCAACGACCGCGCCGCGGCGCACCTCGGCGCGCACACCCTCGCCCAGCTCAGCGGCAAGAAATGACAGGTAGCTCTCGGCCTCGATGAGCCGCAGCGATTCAGGGACCGTCGGCTGGACTTTCCCCGATCCCGGCACGACGCGCACGAGAAGCAGGGTGGATGCCGACTCCCGCAGCGGCGCGATCCGGGACAGGACCCTCTCGGCGGCGGCTGATCCGTCCAGCGGAACGACGATGGTTTTGAACACGGCAGGGAGACTACACTCCACGTCAAGACCGGTCAAGGCGTTCGGGTGCCACGGTCGGCCGTTCCTGCGCGGACACACCCCCGGGTCGGACCTTGACGTCGAAGGAACAGGAGGGCCTCACCCGTGGTAGAGTTCCCGCGGTTTTGCCGGTCCGATTCCAACACTCTCGCTGGAGGAGCAGATGGCAGCCAAGAAAGGTCGGAAGCCGAGCGCCGCTTTCATGAAGCCGCTGACGCCGAGCGACGCGCTCGCCGAAGTCATCGGGTCGAAGGCGATGCCCCGCACGCAGGTGACCAAGAAGCTCTGGGACTACATCAAGAAGCACAAGCTCCAGGACAGCAAGAACCGCCGGATGATCAACGCGGACGAAGCGCTCAAGAAGGTCTTCGGCGGCAAGAAGCAGGTCAGCATGTTCGAGATGACCAAGCTGGTCTCCAAGCACATCAAGTAAGCCCCGTCGCGCGGAACACCCGTCCCCGCGGCCGCCCGCGGCCGCGCAGGTTCAGGCCGCAGGGTCAGGGCCGCGGGAGTCGGAGTCCGCTCCTCCGCCCGCCGGGCGGTCGGCGTCCGATGGCGCCGGCGCTCGGAGCCCGCGGGCGGAGGGGTTGCCCCGCGGGAGAGTTCGATGAGCGAGATCTTCTCTGCTCCGGGCGCGCACCGAGCGACGCCTCCGCCGCTTCTCGAACCGCCGCCGGTCGTCACGCCCCCGCCCGACGTTTCTTCCGCTTCGGCCGAGCCGCTGGTCCCCTGGATCTCCATCTGGACCCGCCCGCGCGCCACGCTCCGGCAGGTCCTTCACGGTGACCCGCGCCGCTCGGTGTTCCGGCTCGCCGCCCTCGGCGGCGTCGCCGGGGCGTTGAGGCTCGCGTCCACGTCCGGCTTCGGTGACGCGCACCCGGCGCCGGTCGTCCTCGCCGTCTGCCTGGCGGGAGGGGCCGTCGGCGGCATCCTGGCCCTGTTCGTCCTGACGAGCCTCGTGGGCCTGGCGGGCCGCTGGCTGGGCGGCCAGGGACACTTGCCCGAGGTCATGGCGGCGCTGGCGTGGAGCTACGTGCCGGCCATCTGGGGCCTCGCCCTGTGGCTGCCGAGAGCCGCGCTCCTCGGGGAGGAGACCTTCCAGTCCCTCCCGGCAGGCATCGATGGGAACCCGCCCGCGGCCCTTCTCTTCGGGCTCCTGCAGCTGGCGCAGACCCTCATCTGCTTCTGGGGGTTCCTGATCACCCTGAAGTGCATCGCGGAGGCGCACCGTTTCTCCGCCTGGAGGGCGCTCGGCGCTTTCGTGGTGGTCGGCCTGATGGTCGCCGTGCCGGTCGGTCTGGTCATGGTGGCGGCGCAGGCGTTGAGCTGAGAGTCGCTAGGGTCCCTCGACCTGCTCGAGGAGGGAGCCCAGGAAGGCGGCCCGCCATGCGATCCGGTCGGTGCGCACCCTTTCACCCTCGGCATGCGCGCCTTCCCCTTCGACACCGAGACCGTCGAGGACGGGAACACCGAGGGCGGCGCAGTACGATCCATCGCTCCCCCCTCCGGTCGATCCTTCCCGCAGGTCAAAGCCGATCTGCCGCGCCACCTGCCGGGCCTTCTCGTACAGAGAGGCGATGGCCTCGGTGCGGACCATGGGGGGGTGGGTCAGCGCCGCCTCGACGCGCAGGCGGGCTTTCGGATTGCACGGCCGCAGATTGAGGACCGCCGTCTCGATGCGTCTCCACTCCGCGGGTGACGGGACGCGCACGTCGAATTCGGCGCGCGCCAGCGGTGCTATGACGTTCTTCGCCACGCCGCCGCCGATGAGACCCGCGTGCACCGTGGTGCCCGCCGCCCGGTCCTCCAGCAGCTTGACCGCCAGGACCTGGGCCGCCAGCTCCTCGATGGCGTTGACGCCCTTGTCCGGGTCGATGCCGGCGTGGGCCGGGACGCCCTGCACCTCAATGACGACCCGTCCGACCCCCTTGCGCTCCGTCTTCGCCCCGCCGTCCGGATTGCTCGGCTCGAGTCCCAGGACATAGCGCGAGGCGCGCGCCTCCGCCTCGATGTGCGGGCGCGACGCCGGGCTCCCGGTCTCCTCGTCGCCGCTGAAGAGACAGACGACCGGCTGGCGGGGCCTGAGGGCGTCCTCCCTCGCGGCGCGCGCCAGGAGGACAGAGAGCACGAGCCCGACCTTCATGTCGAAGACACCCGGCCCGCAGGCCCAGGAGTCCTCGACGCGGAACGGGCGCCGGGCCGCCTCCCCGTCCGGCCAGACGGTGTCGAGGTGGCCCAGGAGCATCGCGGCGCGTCCGCCCCCGGGGCAGAAGCCGCCGCCACCCCGTGCGACGGGGTCGCCGCGCGGGCCGAACGTCGCCCTCAGGACGTCACCGGCCCTGTCCTGCCGGATGATGTCGACGCGCGCGCCCGCCGCCAGCAGCTCCTCGGCGAGCAGCGCCGCGACCCGGTCGACCCCTCCCTTGTCCGATGTCGGTGAGTCGATTGCGACCAGGCGCCCGAGCAGATCGAGGGCCCGGTCCCGGCGCGCTTCGAAATAGGTGAGAAGCTCCCGCGCCCGGGTCATTGCAGTGTCACCGCCCGGACCGGTTCTCAGAGCGACTTCAGGAGCGGTGCGACCTTCGCGAAGGCCTTGAGGTGCGTATCGACGTCGGCCTCGGTGTGCTGCACCGAGATCGTCCACTGCTCGTCGGGGCCGGGCGGCTGCGGGATGACCCCTTCGTTCAGCATCGCCAGGTACCAGGCGTGCGAGGCGAGCCTGTCGACGACGGCCCAGTCGCGGTAGTCCTTGATGACGTCCTTCCTGAAGTTGATCGTTCCCATGCAGCCGACGCCGTTGGCGTAGCAGGGCATGTTGTGCTCGCGGATGATCTGGCTGTACCCGTCGACCAGTCTCTTGTTGAGGGCGAACACGCGGCGATAGGCCTCGTCGGTGAGGATCTCCTTGAGCGTCGCCTCGGCGGCCGCCAGGGTGATCGGGTTGCTGGAGTAGGTGCCGACGTGGATGACCCGCAGCGAGTTCAGCTCCTCCATGATATCCGCCGAGGCGCCGAACGCGGCCAGCGGCATGCCCCCGCCGATCGCCTTCGCCAGGACGGTGATGTCCGGCTTGACCTTGTAATACTCGGTCGCACCGCCGCGGGCGATCTTCACGCCGGTCTTCACCTCGTCGAAGATGAGCAAGGCACCGAATTCGGTGCACAGCGCGCGCAGGCCGGGCAGGAAGTCCGGCAGCGGCTCGGTCACGCCCATGTTCATCATGATCGGCTCGAGGATGAGACAGGCGACCTCGTTCCGGTGCTCCTCGAACAGGGCGCGCACCCCCTTCAGGTCGTTGAAGGAGGCGATGAGCGTGTGGGCGTAGGACTCGGCCGGGATCCCCTCGCTCCAGCTGACCGGGCGCGGGCGCGATCGGAGTCCGGCCAGGCGCAGGGGAGGCTTGTTGGAGACCAGGACCGTGTCGTGCGCCCCGTGGTATCCCCCCTCGAACTTGATCACCTTGGACCGCCCGGTGTAGCCCCGCGCCAGCCGGATGGCGTGCATGGTCGCCTCGGTGCCGGAGCTCGCGAAACGCCACTGGTCCTGGCCGAAGCGGTCCTTCAGCTCCCTGGCGACAGACACCTCCAGACGGTGCGGCATGGCGTGCAGCGTCCCGCGCTTCGCCTGTGACTCGATCGCCTGGACGACCTTGGGGTGGGCGTGGCCGACGAGCAGCGCGCCGAACGCGTTGGAGAAATCGGTGTAGCGGTTTCCGTCGGCGTCCGTGATCGTCGCGCCGACCGCCGACTCGATGAAGATCGGGTTCGGGTCGACCACCCTGAAGTTGGAGGACACGCCGCGAGGCAGGAGGCGCTTCGCCTCGCTGTGCAGCTCGCGGGACTTCCTCGTCCGTTCGATGTAGCGGTTGACGATCGCGTCGTAGGTGCTGGACATCCTGCATACCTCCCCGCCGCCCGGTACCGGGACCACCCGTCGTTGGGGGTTTCTGTCCCCTGCGGGCCGCCCCGGCGGGGGACACCGAGACTGTCGCGGCCTGGTGCAGATGGTGCGGCTGAAGTGTCGAGTCTACCAGAGAAAGGAAAAACCCGGAAGCGTCTGCGGCGCAGCGCGCCGCCCCGGCTGGACCTTGGCCGGGGCTTCCGGGTTCGGTGGCCGGCCGGTATTCCTCAGGCGGAGATACCGAGCGGCCCGATGACCGTGGGTCCGCCTAAGTTGCCGCCACCTCACGGGTCCGGTATGACACCTCGCTGCTACTGTGATAACTCATCTGCTGGACCACCTCCTTTCTCGTGTACCGGAGAACATACTCCGGTCGGGAGGCGCCCGCAACTCACTCTGCGTCGCTTCGCGGGGGGGCCGCCGGGTCGGGAGTAGCGAGTCGGCCGGCGCTGGCGGGGACGGCGGGCCCGGGTGGTGTCTCAGCCTGCTCCCGCATGCCGGCCCAGACCTCGTCCCCGAACGGGGCGTCGAAGCGGACCTCCGAGTACTCGACCACCGCCTCGAGCGGTCCGATCGTGGCGGCCACGTCCGAGGCGTGTGTCTCGCGGCGCGTCGCGACGCGCACGCCGCCGAACGTCCTGCTGTCGGACCAGAGCGACAGCCAGTAGGACCGGTCCTCGCCCCGGTACGAATGGATCCGGTCGATGATGTGGTTCACGCGGCTCACGTAGAGGTCGTGCCAGTCGTCCTTGCGCGACGGGTCCTTCTCCTCGAAGGTGAGCCTCACGACATCGCACTCGTCGGACGGCACGTGGCCCGCCATGGGCGGCGTCCTCTCTCCTCTGAACTGCAGGCGCGATTCCGTGTCGAGCAGGTTCCAGGGCAGGAGGAACGTGAAGCGTGCGATCCGCATGAAGGCCCGCGGGAACTCGAGCTGCATCGGCTCGGTCACCGGAACACCCGACCGCGTGACCTCGATCCTTCCGCCTGCCACCCTCACCACCTGGCGCTCCGCCCCCTCGAGATCCTGGGCGAACGACCGCTCACCCGCGCCGAGATCGATCCTGTGCACCTGGCGCACGACCGCCTGCGGCTCCTTCCTGCCATCGAAGAGCTGCAGCCGGTACGTGTACTCGACGTTGTGGTGGGCGCTCCAGGCGGAGTAGGGGCCGTACGCCTCGAACATCGCGAGGACGACGCTCTCGGCCTGCGGGTCGGCGATCGACTGCAGACGCTCGGAGACGGGGTCGGGCCGGCCCTCCCCGCAACCCCAGACCGAGGACGAGACGACCAGCGCCGGGATCAGCAGGGCCAGAAGACCGAGCGCCCGCGGACCGGCCCCTGCCGGCCTCCCGCGGCAGGCGGCGCTGCTGCAGGACAGGCGATACCGCCGCGCCGCAATGTAACGGTAGACGCGATCCATCACGAAGGGCACGCCCGGGATACTGTACAGGCCGGCCACCCACGAGAGACCGTCCAGGAGGCGGAACAGCATGCGCCAGCCCTCCGCCCCCTTGTGGACCGACCCGTCGGGAGCGTAGACCCACATCTGGCGCAGCGCGTCCTCGCGGTCGATGCCGGGGAAGCGCGTCGCGACCGAGGGATCGTGCACCGACAGCCACTCGATCGCTCCCCTCGGATCGCGGGCGATCATCCGGTCCCGCCAGCGTGTGCAGAACCGGCAGTCGCCGTCGTACAGGGCGACGTAGCGGGACGGGGCGCTCACGGGGCGCCTCCTCCACCCGGGGGGGGGCTCGGGGCGGGTCTCGCGGGCGGTGTCGGGTTCGGACCGAGCCAGGTCACCCCTCCCTCCCGATCGACGCGGAACATGAAGTGCTCTGTCAGGACCAGGAGCGGCGCCAGGACCGGCTGGCGCAGCACCAGCGCCACGTCGGTGGGAGCCGGGAGATCCCCCTTGTCGTGCTCGTGCAGGAGCGGCGCGCCCGGCGCGCGCGGCAGGAGCGACAGGGAGGCCACGCTGTCGTGCAGCTTCGCAACCGAAAGCACCTGCCGGCCGTTCGCGGCGATCCTGACGATGAAATCGCGCCCGATCACGACGCTCACCGGCGAGGCGGCCGGAGGAGCCGGCGCCCCCTCATCCGGCTTCTGCGAGATGACGTAGACCGTGAACGTGGAGTCCTTCTCCCGGATCACGGCATCCACGAACGGCCGCCCGGCGTCCGGGCGGCTGAGGGTCGCGGTCTCGGCCTCGTCCAGGGCGCGGCCGTACGCCTGGATCGTCGCCGGGGCCGATCGCGGCGGCACGATCAAGCCCAGCGTCCCCACCTGCCCCGAGTCCGGGCTGAAGGTGGTCTCGCCCACGATGGAGAGCCCGGCGCGGGCCGGGCCGGCCACGCCGGGCTCCTTCGTCAGGTCCTTGAGGCAGACGACGCGCCAGCCGGCGCTCTCCGGGATGACCACCGTGCGGTCCGAGGGGGGCGCGCCGCTTCCCTGGGCCTTCAGGAGATCGGCCGTCCGGTCCACCGCCTGCAGGTAGATGGCGATCAGGCGCCCGCGTTCCTGCAGCGACCGCAGCGTCTCCTCCGCCGGCCGGTCCGCCTGCGCCGATACGGTGGTCGGGGAGGCGACCAGGCAGGCCAGCGCGAGCCCCGCGCGGACGACCGCGGCGGTGCTAGACGCTCCCTGCGGCGACACCGTCATCCCTGCCGTCCCTCCCCTGAGTGGACGTCCAGTCTACACCAGCCCATCCGCCCGGAAACGGAAGGCCGGAGCGCGCTTGAAGGACCCGTTTCGATCCCGTATCATGGCTGCTCTTGACCACACTTCACGGAACAGGATGATGGCGAGGAACCTGGCGGGCGACCTCAGGGCGCTCATCGCGGGGCAGGTGCTGGACGACCCGACCGCCCGCGCCGACACGAGCAGCGATTTCGGCCGGATGATCAGGCGCGTCCCGGGCGTGGTGGTCCGGCCGGCCTCGACCCAGGACGTCGCCGCGGTCATCCGCTACGCCCGCACGAACTCGGTCCCGGTTGCCACGCGCGGCGAGGCGCACACCCAGAGCGGCCAGGCGACCGTCGCGGACGGGATCCTCATCGACCTGACCTCCCTCGACCGCGTCCTCTCGATCGATCCCGGCGGCCTTCTGGCCGACTGCCAGGCCGGTGTCCGGTGGGAGACCCTGGTGCGCCAGGCGATCCCGCAGGGGCTCGTGCCGCCGGTCCTGACCAACAACCTCGGCGTCACGGTCGGGGGGACGCTGTCGGTGGCCGGGCTCGGCGTGGCCTCCTTCCGCTTCGGAGCGCAGGGGGACAACGTCACCGAGATCGAGGCGGTCACCGGCACGGGGGACATCGTGGTCGCGTCGGAGACCCGGGAGCGCGCGGTGTTCGACGCCGTGCGCTCGACCTTCGGGCAGCTCGGGGTGATCACGCGCGCCCGGCTGAAGCTGCGCCGCTGCAGGCCCAGGACGCGCACCTACTTCCTGCTGTACGACGATCTCGGAGCGCTCATGCGCGACGCACAGCTCGCCATCGAGCAGGACCGCGTGGATTACATCGAGGCGACCTGCTCCCCCTGCCCGCAGGGCTTCAAGAGCACGGCCTCCGGCAAGGAGGCGTTCGCCGCCTGGTTCTTCCCCCTGCAGCTGACGGTCGAGTTCGAGCCGCAGTCGCCGCCCGACGACGCGCGCGCCCTGCAGGGGCTCGCGCCGTACCGCGGGACCCA
This sequence comes from Acidobacteriota bacterium, assembly GCA_041482595.1. Lineage (GTDB taxonomy): Bacteria > Acidobacteriota > Polarisedimenticolia > Gp22-AA2 > Gp22-AA2 > Gp22-AA3. The sequence goes on along the minus strand of JBGPED010000023.1, from coordinate 7,986 downwards.
CGTCGACGACCAGGACCTCCTCGGCTTCGCCGCCCGCCTGGAGCCGCTGTTCGCCGTGTGGAAGAGGATGGGGAACTGGGCGATGGCGCACCCCTGGACGGAAACGATCATCCCGTGGGGAGCGGCCCAGCCGTTCATCTCGCAGGTCCTCGCCAACCTGCCGCCGACGGCGCTCGGAGGAGGGCACGTCCTTCTCTGGCCGTGCCGCGGCAACGTGTCGCACATCCCGTTCTTCATGTACCCGCCGACACCGCTCGTGATGGGCTTCGGAATCCTGCCGGGCGTCCCGCCGGACCTCCTGCCGCAGGCGAAGGCGCGGCTGAACCTGGTGTCCGACATGAGCCTGGCGGCCGGCGCGAGGCGTTATCTCTCCGGCTTCATCGAGTTCGACCGAAAGCACTGGAAGCAGCATTTCGGGAAACGCTGGGACGATCTCTGCCGTCTCAAGAAGACCTTCGACCCGGACGGCATCCTGAACCCCGGGTTCATCGACTACGGACACACTCCTTAGGATCGCGATGAAGATTCTGCCGGCGGTGTGAGGTGATTGAGACTGTTGCGGGCGCCCGCCCGCTGTCGCAGGTCCCCCGGACGTTGTCCCTTCGGCGCGCCGCGGGTCACCTGGGGCGCGTGGCGCTCGGCCTCGTTTTTCTGGCCGCCGGCGTCCTGAAGGGCCTCGACCCGGTCGAATTCGCCCACCAGGTGGCCGTCTACGGCATCCTCGGCGAGCGCCTCGCCGCCGTGGCCGCGCCGGTCCTCATCGTCCTCGAGATCCTGCTCGGCACGGCGCTCCTCGCCGGCATTCGACCGGTCCTGAGCGGCCTGGTCTCGGTCCTGCTGCTCCTCGTCTTCATCGGCATCGAGGCGTACGGCCTGGCCGCCGGACGCACGGAGTCCTGCGGCTGCTTCGGCGCCTACGTGCAGAGGACGCCGGGCGAGGTGATCGGCGAGGACCTTCTGTTCGTGGGGCTGGCCGTGCTGGCGATGTGGGGGCTCCGGGACTGGGCCGGGATGAGGCCGGGCCGCGCGTCCGCCGTCCTGGTCCTGGCCGCCGTCCTGTCCACCGCGTTCGTGATCGGCTCTCCGTCCCTGCCGATCGACGGGTACGTCACGCGCCTGCGCGTGGGCAGAACGATCGCCGAGCTGGACCTGGCGGCGCGGATGCCGGAGCTCCGGGAGGGGCGGCACCTGGTGGTCCTTTTCGATGTCACCGATCCGCGCGCCGCGGGGGTCGCCACGGCGCTGGACGCTCTCGCGGCCCTGCCCGGGGCGCCGGCCGTCACCGGGCTGACCCCGTCCACCGAGCAGGAGATCGACGCCTTCCGCTGGACCGCCGTCCCGGCGTTCGAGATCCACAGGATCGATCGGGACGTGATCAAGAGACTGTACCGGAAACTCCCACGCTTCTTCGTGGTCGACTCCGGCCGGGTGACGGCCGTCTACGACGGCGCTGCCCCGGAGGCGAAAGACCTGTTATGATCGGAGCCATCATGACGCCTGATCGTGCCGCTGTCCGGACGATCCGCCTCCTGCCGGCCATGGCACTGGCGCTTGTCGTGTCCTCACCGGCGCGGGCGGACGCGCTCGTCTGCAGGCCGAACTACGACTACAGCGTCGAGGTCGACGGCTCCTACCCCAAGAATGCCACGCTTTACCAGGCGGCGAGCCCCGGCATGTACTACGTCGACGTCCCGGCGTGCAAGACCGGCCTCCTCATGGACATGAAGGCCCGCAAGGTCGTGGCGGTCCCGCGCGAGCAGATCAAGCAGGTGGACGGAGGCCTGCAGCTGAACGACAGCTTCCCTCCGACCGCCGCCGCCTACGCCCTGGCGGTGGACGGGCCCTTCGTGCAGTTCCAGGCCGAGGACAAGAAGGTGCGCATCCTGCGCTGCCTGGACCGGCCGCCGATCGTCGGGGTGGTCGGGATGGACGCGCTCATCGCCGACCGGCCGGAGTACCGGGAGGGGATGAGGGAGTACGCGCCCCGGGCGGAGTCGATTGCGGCCATGAACAAGTACACGAAGAAGGTGCAGATCGACGCCTTCTTCGCGACCTGGTGCCCCCACTGCAAGGAATACATGCCGAAGTTCCTGCGGGTCATCTCGGAGCTGAAGAACCCCAACATCAAGGTCAACCTCTACGGCGTGCCCAAGGGGTTCGCCCAGGCACCGGGGCCGTGGCAGGGACGGAACATCAACTCGATCCCGACCCTCATCGTGAAGATCGACGGCCGGGAGATCACGCGGATGGGCTCCCAGCCCGGCGCGGTCCCCGAGACGGAGCTGGCCGGCATCTTCGACGCGGTCAGATAGGCTTCTTCGCCTTCGCACCCGCCTTGCCGGATCGCACCTCCTCGATCGCCCGGTCCCGCTGCTCTTCGATCCGGCGCCTGTCGTCGAGGTAATGCTCCTCGAGCTCCTTGAGCTTCTCCGCTCCCTCGGGATCGGAGAGGAGTCCCGCCTTGTCCGAGCGGTGCAGGATCTCCCGCTCGGCGAGCCGGGCCTCATGGACTTTGCGCAGGTCGGCGATTTTCTTCTTCTGTCCGTCCGTCAGGGCCGCCGGGGCGGTCTCGCCGCGCTCGCGATCGCGCGCTTTCAGCTTCTCCATCGTGATCTCGTAGGCGCTTTTCGGTCTGTTGTCGCTCATGCGGCCCCCTTCACGTTATAATGATCGCTCATTTTCGAGTGCGGTCCTGCCCATGTCGAAGAGCCTGAAGATCGTCTGTCCCTGCTGCGACACTCTCCTGACGGTCGATCCCCGCACCGGGGCGATTCTCCTGGAGGAGCGCCGCAGGCACCGCGAGCACCAGTCGCTCGACGAGGCGATGGGACAGGTCAAGGCCCAGCGCAAGGAAGCCGAGGACAAGCTCGCCCGGGCGATGGACGAGGCGCGCCACCGCGAGGAGATCCTGGAGAAGAAATTCCAGGAGGCGCGCAAGAAGGCCGCCGAGTCGGACGAGCCGCCGCCACGCCCCTTCGACGCCGATTGATGACCGCCCGGCCGCCCCTCAGGCGCCCGCCGGGGCCGGGGCCTTCCGCAGGCGCTTCACGACCAGCCGGCCGACCAGCGCGATGGCCCCGAGGAGGATCAGGCCCAGGATCGCCAGCACCCAGACACGCGACAGGGTGTCGGCGAGTGTCTGCTTCGCCGGCAGCCACCGACTCAGGGCCCACCCCGGGATGGACGGCTTCGGGTTCGACTTCGCCTTGACCTGAGCCAGCGCGTAAAGCTGCGCGCTCTGCTTCGGGGAGCGGAACAGCAACAGGTCGGCCGCCTTCTCGAGGGCGGCCGGCGCTTCCGGTGATGTCGGGTTCATGGAAACATATTGGGTGAAGTAGTCCGCGCTCTCGGCGCCCCGCCCCAGCTCCGACAGGACCAGGCCCAGCTCGAAGTGGGCCTCGATCGTCGCCGGCCGGCCCGGGAATTTCTTGATCAATTTCCTGTAGATCGCCGCCGCCTCCTCGAGCTTGGCGCGGTCCTTGTTGCCGGTGCCGAGATCGTGCGTGGCGATGGCCAGCTGGTACAGCGCCGTCGGCAGGAGACCGTGGTCCGGAAAGTCCTTCTCGAAGTCTTTCAGGGCCTCGATCGCCTCTCCCGGTCGGCCGAGCATCCGGAGCGCCAGGGCGAGCTGCAGCTTGAGGCGCGGCAGGATGTCCGGTGTCGGGTTTCTCGCCAGCGCCCTGCGGTAGAGATCGATCGCCTTGTCGAATTCGCGTGCGGCCTGGGACACGTAGCCAGCCTGGTACAGAAGGTTCGAGGCGCGCGGGTCGTCCGGAAAGCGCGTCGCCGCCTCCTCGAGGAGCCCGACCGCGGGCAGCATCTCGTCCTGCAGCAGGTGTCCCCGCGCCTCGCCTTCCAGGGCCGAGACGATCTCGTTCGGCGTCGGGCAGAGGGTGCGCGCCTCCTGGAACTGCACGATCGCCTCGGCCGCCTTCTTCTGCGCCAGCAGGCTGTCGCCGCGCACCAGGTGGTCCGCGACCGTCCCGCCGAACCCCTGCGCGAAGATCGCCGGCCCCGGGCAGACAAGAGCCAGCAGGACCCCGAGACGGCGGGCGCCCCGCACGCTGTGACGTGTCATGACGGGGTATTGTAGGGCATTTTCAACTTGGACGAGAATGACGCACCCCAGGAGGTGGCGGCTATTACGACCATCGGCACGCTGACCGTCGATCCCGCCCTGGACACGGAGAGCCTGTCGCTCCGGCTGGCCCGTCTCGGCCTCCGGAGGCTGCGACGGGCGCGTCGCAGGCTCGCCGCCCTGCCCCGCGCCGACGCCGTGCCCCGGGCGGTCCCGGTCCTGGACAGTCTGCTGGCGACGCTGCGCGCCCTGCCTCGGCCGGTCCGCGACCGGATCCTGGTCGGGCCGGACATTCGAGGGTTTCTCGCCGAGGCGGAGACCTGGCTCGAGGCGGGGCGCGTGTGCCGGCTCGTCCTCGCGGGACCCGCGGGGCGCCGCCCTGCGGTCGACAGCGGTGGGCGAGGGCCTTCGACGGCGCGGCTGTTCGATCTCGTCAGCCGGACGCAGCACCTCGCCACCCTCGTTCCCCGGGGCCGCATCGATCCCCGATTCGCCCGGCGCTGCCGGAGTTTCGCCAGGGGACGCCTCGACGACGCGACCTTCGATCTCGCGGCGCTCGTCCTCGGGCTGCGGCTCGCCCATCCGGGGCCCGGTGCCCTGAGCGTCGTTCTCCGGTTTTGTGAAGACGCCGAGCAGGGCCGTCCCCACGACCGGATCGACCTGGGCACGATGGCCGGACCCGCGGGGCCGCTCGCCATCACCTTCGCCGGAAGGCCTGGCGGGACACCCCGCCGCGCGGGCACGGTCCGCCCGCGACCGCCCAGGCACGTCCGTGCCACGCTCCGCGGCGCGCGGCTCGGCCTGGCCGCGCCGGGTGCTCCACGCGTCATCGTGCCGGCCGCCGGGACGCGTCTCCTCGCTCCGGACCTGGATCCAGGCGCGCGGGGCCGCCGCCCGGGGTGGCGCGGGGCTGCGCTCCGCCTGCAGCGGCGCGACCTGCTCCCGGGCACGTCGATCGTCCTCGCCCCGGTCGTCCTGTCGAGCCCCCGCCGCCTGCGCGTGCTGCGGGAGGCCCCGGGGCTCGGCCGCCGGCTGGCGCGCGCGCTCCGGATCGTGCAGGTGTCGTGGCCCGAGGCGCACCGCGAGATCGAGCGGCGCACCTTCATGGTCGTGCCGATCCGCGAGCCCGGGACGGTCAGCTACTCGATGGCCGCGCGCCCCGGCATCTCGTTCATCAACGTGTCCGGCAAGTCGCTGATCGACCTGGCCGACGATCTCCTGCACGAGACCGCCCACCACCGGCTGCACGATCTGCAGGGAACGGCCGATCTCATGGCGCCCGGCCCGGAGACGCTGGAGGTGCAGGCCTTCGACTCGCCGTGGCGCGGGACGCGCCGCCCGCTGCACGGCCTCCTGCACGGCGCCTACACGTTCCTGTTTCGCGCCGAGCTGTTCCGCCGCGTGCTGCGGGCGCAGCACGATCGGCCGCGGATGTCCGGTGCCGGGCTCAAGGCGTCCGAGAGCACCTTCGTCCGCCGCGAGCTTCGCCGCGAGAAACGGATGATCGCCTCCGCCCTGCGCGATCTCGAGGGGGCCTCGCGCTCGGGCCTCCTCACGCCCGCCGGCCGGAGGCTGCTGCGGGGGATGCGCGCCTGGTCCGCGCGACTGGACCGGTCCTGACGGATCCATTCACGACGCGCGCGCGGCTCCGAGCCCCGCGGCGCGTCCCGTCGCCCACGCCCAGAGAAAATTGTAGCCGCCGATCGGGCCGAACGCGTCGAGCATCTCGCCGCAGAGGAACAGGCCGGGATGCCTCCGGCTCTCCATCGTTAAGGCGTCGATGTCCGACAGGCTCACCCCGCCCCCGGTCACTTCGGCCTTCCTGTACCCCTCGTCCCCGGTCCACGGCAGCACGCCGCGCACCAGCGTTTCGATCAGCCGGAGCCGCTCGTCGCGGCGCAGACCCGCGAGCGTCCGCCCCGGGTCCACCGAAACCCTGAGAAGGAGCGCCGTCGCCAGCCGATCCGGGAGCGCCGCGCGCAGCGCGCCCATCACGGTCGCGGTCCCCCGGGGGCGCAGGGCCGACTCCCATTCCTCGTCCCCGAGCGGCGTCCAGCGCACGAGCAGACGCGCCGGCGACGTCGTCCCGGCGCGCGAGCGCACGGCCACGTGCGACACATCGAGCACCGCCGGCCCGCTGTAGCCGCGGTGCGTGAACAGGAATCCTCCGGTCGAAGTGGCGGTCCGCCCGGAGGCCCTGGCGGTGATCGTGACGTTCAGCGACACGCCCGCGAGATTCGCGAACGGAGCGGGGTCCGCCGTGATCGGCGTGAGCGCCGCGTAGGTCGGATGGACCGCATGACCCAGTCGCTCGACGACCCCGAGGCCGAGCCCGTCGCTGCCGGTGCTCGGGACGGAGAGACCGCCCGTGGCCACGACCACCGCATCCGCCTGGAGAGGCGCGTTCCCCTCCCGCTCGATCCTGAAGCCCCGGCCGGAAGGGGCGAACCCGGTCACCTTCGTATTCATCAGCAGGGTCACCCCCCGGCGCGCGGCGAGCGCGAGCAGCCCGTCCCGCACCTCCCGGGCCCGGTTCGACGCGGGAAAGAGCTTCGCCGACTCCGGCTCTTCCACGAGCCGGAGTCCGACCTCGTCTTCGAAGAAGGCGATCTGCTCGTGCAGCGGCCAGGAACGGACCATCTTGCGCAACAGGCCGGGGGAGGATTCGGTGACGAAGCGGGACTCGTCGACCCGCGCCGGGAGGATGTTGCATCGACCGCCGCCGCTGATGAGAATCTTCCGTCCGCCGTCCGCGGTGCGCTCCAGGAGGAGAGTCTGCGCTCCCCGGGACGCCGCGAAGATCGCCGCCATCATTCCGGCGGCGCCGGCGCCGATCACCGCGACACGCTTCATCCGGCCCCCCTCGCGAAGGCGCGGACGGACCCTTCACGTGATGCGATGCTCCACAACCGTGGTGCTGAAGGTCCGTCCGTCGATGTCCAGGTACAGCTCGCGCTCCGTGATGGAGACCGTCACCACCGCCCGCCGCTGCACGACGGCGGCGATCGATTCCACGAAGCCGCGGCCCAGCTCGTAGACCGGTATCTCCGCCGCGCGGTGGATGTTCCTCCCGCTCAGCCCCGCCAGCACCTGGGCGATGTTCCGGTGCGTGTACACGGCCGCGCGGCCGGCGAGCTTGCTGCCCCGGTGCAGTCGTTGCGCTTCGGGCATGCCGACCTCGATCCACGCCGTGACGCGGCCCGTCAGGTCCCGCACCAGCACGGCCGGCTCGTCGCCCGCCGCGACCCCCTCGGTGAGCTCGATCCCCTCCGTGTATTCGAAGCAGTAGGCCAGGAACCGGGTCAGCATGTATTCGAGGGTCTCGGAGGGCTGCCTCGCCAGACGCACGCCGAACCTCTCGTACACACCCCGATCGATGTCGGCCAGCTCGGTGTCCAGGCTGTAGATCGTCGCCGTCTGGGCCATGCGCGGACTCACCTTCCGGGATCGGTTCGTGTCCCCGCGGGCGACGGGGCACGCCCTCTATCGATCGGCCGGGGAAGGCTCCTCGATCACGTGCAGGTGGCCGGCCTCGATCCCGGTGACCGGTTGCGTCACGCCGTCCGGCCACGTGATCCGGAGATCGGCGGAGGGGGCGCGTCCGTCCCGGGCGGGGCCGAGACCGAAGGTGAGCTCGAACTCGCTCTGCGAAGCGTACGAGGCGGCGGAGCGGACGGTGCGCGTGCCGGTGATGTTCCCCGCCTTGAGACGGACGACGGCGCCGACCGCGTCCCGGTTCGACTTGCCGCGGCCGACGAGACGCAGGCGCAGCCAGCCGTCGGCGTTGCCGCCGTCGTTGCGCAGGAGGACGGGGGGGCCGTTGTTGGTGGCGACGGCGATGTCGAGATCGCCGTCGTTGTCGAAGTCGGCGTAGGCGGCGCCGCGGGCCACGAGCGGCCGCTGCAGGT
>JBGPED010000022.1:0-22214 GCA_041482595.1 Acidobacteriota bacterium | reverse complement strand
GGCATCGGGTCTGCCCGTTCCGGCAGTTCTGGCTTTTTCCATTCCGAGGTCATCGAGGCGGTCCGGCTTCCGAGGGCGAGGCCGCTTCCCCCGCGCGGCCTTGCGGAAGTGAGCCGGGTACCCGCGCCGCGTTTTCCGCGGCGTGGGTGGCGAACGGAGCAGAGCTGAGCGCGGCGCTGAGCCGCGCGGAGGCGTGCCGCGCGGGGGAAGCGGCCTCGCCCTCGGAAGCATGGTCGTGTCAGGGCTTGTTTTTCTGTCGCGGCTTGGGGGGGTACATCGACTGGACGGGGAGCACCACCGAGCCGCCGCGGTCGAGGTAGGACTTGGCGAGGATGGCCGGGAGATGGTGGTTGGAGGCGATCTGCGGGTTGATGCGCACGTCGAGGAGCGTCGGGTCGAGCTCGATCGCGCGCTGGTAGTAGGCGATCGCATCGTCGTACTTGTCGCGCTGATCGAAGCTGGCCCCGAGGTTGTAGTAGGCCAGGGCGTAGGCCGGGTTCAGCTTGATCGCCCTCCGGTAGGCCCGTTCACCGTCGGCGAACCTGCCGGCAGCTGTGGAGGCGACGCCCAGGTTGTTCCAGGCGATGGCCAGGTCGGGCTGGATCTTCACGGCCTTCTGGTACTGCGCGATCGCCTGCTGCAGCCGGCCGTACTGCACGAGGAGGTTGCCCAGCTCGTTCAGGAGGGCGGGGTTGTCGGGGTCGTCCCGAAGCCTGTCGACGATCGAGCGATAGTCGAGAGGGAACGCCTGGACGATCGACGCCGTCCCGCTGCCGGAGATGGATCCGGGGGAAGACGATGCCCTGGCGCCGGTGCGCCCCGGCGCCGGTGCGGGCGTCGGAGCGGGCGAGGGCGTCGGCGCGGGGCCGGGCGGGATCGGCGGTGGCGGCGTCGGCGTCGGATTGGGCCCCGGGGTTGGTGACGGCTCGGGCGGCGGGGCGGCGCCGGGAACCCGCTCCTGCGCGAACAGACAGCCGTGCCGGGGCGAGAGAACATCTCCCGCGAAGGTCGCTCCGGCGACTGCGAGGAACAGAGCCGCCGAACGGACCTTCATGCCGACCTCCTATTTCAATGGCTTCGCCTTGATACTGACCTTGTTGTCGTTGGAGTATATCCTAAAGTCGATCGTCTCACAATCGACCTGGCCCTTGATGGCCGCGGCATGGCGGGCGATCTCGCGGGCGAAAGCGTCGAACGACGGCGTCTTCTGGTCCCCCGCCCTGGCCTTGGCGGCGATGAAGTTCTGGTAGAGGTTCTTCAACGCGGCGTCGTTCCGCTGGGTCGTGGAGATGCGCCAGGAGTCGGGCGGCCTGTGCTCTCCGGACCGGTGGCCCGCCTTGTGCCGGGTCCCCGCGTGCGCGGCCGCGGCCGCGGCGGCCGACCCGTTCGACCCTCCGGTCGCGGCGGCGGCCGCCGCCACCTGCCGCGCGTGACGCCGGGCGAGCGGGTGAAGGTGCGCTCCTTCCTCCTTGGTCTTCAGGTTCTTGAGCCACAGCTCGGAGTAGGCGTTGAACTTGTTGAGCACGGCGTTGTAGAGAAAGCGGTCCCCGGAAGTCTTGAGATTGAACTGCAGCTTCTTGAGCTGCTTGTCGAGAGCGTCGCGCTGGTTGGTCGGTGGCTTGGGGACCGAGCCGATGAAATAGAGGTCGAACTGGATCTTGAGCTTGGTGATCTGGGAGTCGATCTGGCGGATCTCGTCTTCGACGGTCAAGGTCTCTCGTCCTCGTTCGCGACCGCCCCTCCGGAGGGGATGACCGCGGGCTCACGTGTTTCAATATAGGTCCCATCCTCGCTCGAATTCAAAAGCCGGTTCTTTGACAGTCCCTTCGGACGTGTGGTGAAATGCCCGTCCTGGGTCGATTACCACTTTGTTCTCGCGCGGACAGCCCGCGCCCCGGAGACCCGATGTCCACGACCAGACCGGCCATGACGCGTCCTGCGGGCCGCACCGGCCCGAAGGGCGCGGGCCGGCCGGCCCTGCGGGCCCTGCCCCAGGTCCATGCCGTCATGGAGCGGGAGGATGTCCGCCGGACCGCGGACCGCCACGGGCGCCGGCTCGTCACCGCCCTCCTGCGCGAGCGTCTCGCGACCCTGCGGGGGGACATCCGATCCGGAAAGCTGGACGCGGTGGCGCTCGACAGCGCGATCGCGGGGCTTCCGGACTGGATCGAGAACACGGCCCGGGTCCGCACCACCTCCTCGATCAGGCCGGTCGTCAACGCCACCGGGGTCGTCCTGCACACGAACCTCGGCCGCGCGGTGCTGCCCGAGGCGGCGATCCGGCGCATGACGGAGGTGGCGCGGTCCTACACGACGCTCGAGTACGACCTGGAGCGCGGTTCGCGCGGTTCGCGCTCGGCCCACCTGGATCGTTTCTTCGGTCTGCTGTTCCCCGGGAAGGGGTTCCACGTCGTCAACAACAACGCAGCGGCCGTGCTCCTGGCCCTCAACACCCTGGCCGAGGGGAAGGAGGTCATCGTGTCGCGCGGCGAGCTGGTGGAGATCGGCGGCTCGTTCCGCATCCCCGACGTCATGCGCAAGAGCGGTGCTTTCCTGCGCGAGGTCGGCGCCACGAACAAGACGCGGCTCTCGGACTACGAGCGCGCCATCGGGCCGAAGACCGGCCTGATCCTCAAGGTCCACCCGAGCAACTACCGCATCGTCGGGTTCACGGCGCAGGCGACCCTCAGGGAGGTCGCCGCCCTCGGGCGGCGGCGCAAGGTCCCCGTGCTTCTGGACCAGGGGAGCGGGAACCTCATCGACCTGCGCCCGCACGGTCTTCTCAACGAGCCGTCGGTCTTCGACGCCCTGGCAGACGGCGCCGACGTCGTCTGCTTCAGCGGCGACAAGATGCTGGGCGGTCCTCAGGCCGGCCTGATCGTCGGCCGCAAGGACCTGATCAGGCCGATGAAGGAGAACTCGCTGACCCGCGCGCTGCGCGTGGACAAGGTCACCTACGCGGCGCTCGAGACGGTCCTCCTCGAGTACGCGCGGGGCACGGCCGAGTCGAACCTTCCGGTCCTGCGGATGGTGACGATGACGCCCCGGGTGATCGAGGAGCGGACGCGCCGTCTGATGGAGACGGTCGCGGCGCGTGCGGGTGGAGGGCTGGCCCTGGCAATCGTCTCCGGACAATCGGTCTCCGGCGGCGGCTCGGCCCCGGAGGAGGGTCTGCCGACGTCCCTTCTGGAGGTGAGGGCGCCCGGCCGGTCCGCCCGGTCCGTCGAGGCCGCTTTGCGATCCCACTCCACGCCGGTCATCGCGCGCATCGAGGAGGGGCGGGTCCTGCTCGACCTGCGCACGGTGCCGGAGGAGCAGGAGGCGGCGCTTCTGGAGGCGCTGGTCGCGCTGACCGGCCGGGCGTGAGGATCCCTCCGCGGGACGCCCCGGCGCCGCGGTCACCGGCCGGGATCAGACGTTGAACCGGAAGTTGATGACGTCGCCGTCCTGGACGACGTAGGTCTTCCCCTCCGAGCGCAGCCTGGCCTTCTCGCGCGCCGCGGCGATGCCGCCTGTGGCCACGAGGTCGTCGTACGACACGACCTCGGCGCGGATGAACCCCTTCTCGAAGTCGGAATGAATCGCCCCGGCCGCGCGCGGGGCCGTGGCGCCGCGCTTCACCGGCCAGGCGCGGCACTCGTCCTCGCCCACGGTGAAGAACTGGATCAGGCCGAGAAGACCGAAGGCGGCGCGGATCAGGCGGTCCTTCGCCTGCTCTTGAAGACCGAGGTCGTCGAGGAACGCCCGCGCGTCGGCGGCGTCCAGGGAGGCGATCTCCTCCTCCACCTTGGCGGAGATCGCGCACAGCGCCATCTGGCGGCGGGCCGCGAACGGCTGCAACCCGAACCGGTCCACGAAGCCGGCCATGGTCTTGACGTCCGTCTCGTCCAGGTTGACGATGAGGAGCATCGGCCGGGCGGTCAGGAAGGCGAAGCCCCGGATCTTCTTCAGATCGTCGTCCGACAGGTCGAGCTCGCGGATGGGGGTCTCGCGCTCGAGCGCCTCCAGGCAGCGCCTGACCACCGGCAGCTCCAGCTCGTCCTCCTTGTTCTTGGCCTTCTTGATGTTCAGCTCCAGCCGCTCCAGCCGCCGCTGCGCCACGTCCAGGTCCGCCAGGATGAGCTCGGTCTCCATGGTGCCGATGTCGCGCCGGGGGTCGATCGCCCCTTCGGAGTGCGGGATCGATTCGTCGCGGAACGCGCGCACCACGTGGGCGATGGCGTCCACGTTGCGCATCTCCTTCAGGTCGATCGATTTGGCCTCGCCCTTCTGCAGCCCCACGATGTCGAGGAAATCGACGTGGGCGTAGGTCGTCTTCTTCGGCTTGAACATCGAGGACAGCCGGTCGAGGCGCGGCTCGGGCACCTTCGCGACGCCGACGTTCGGCTCGGTCTTCGAGGAGGCATACTTCTCCACTGCGACGTGGGCGCCGGTCAGGATGTTGAACAGGGTGGTCTTGCCGACCTTCGAGAAGCCGAGCAGGCCGATCTTCAAGGGACACGTCTCCTTCGATCGAGCGGTGCGCGCCGCCGGGGCGCCTGCTTCACGGTCGGCGCACCGTAGCGCTCGCGGTAGAAGGCGTCGATTCTAGCCCGATTTTCGGGCGACATGCTTCAGCCGAAGGCGATTCTAGAACGCGAAGGTTAACATCAGATAGGCCCAGCGCGAGACGTCGTCTCCGCGTGTCCGCCGCGCGAACCGTCCCGGATCGAACTCGCTCGACCCTCCCTCGACCACGGCCTTGTCGGTCCAGGCGAAGCGGTAGGTGAGATCGATCTCGCTCCCGACGCCCGTCCCGGACTTGCCCGTGGCATCGGAGCCCATCACGTTTCCGGCGGCGTCCTTCCAGGGGCCGCGCGCCTCGTCCAGGGCGAAGTCGTGTCTTTTCGCCTGGACGAAGTGGCGGCCGCGCACCAGGGAGACGCCGGCGTACGGGCTCTTGATGTTGCGCCACCCCTCGTAGTCCATGTAGCCGTAAAGCGGATGGTTCGTCGGGAAGAAGTTGAAGAACTCCTCGCGCTTCCCGTCCGTAGGATTCCGGTCGCCGGTGGCGAAGTCGTACCCTGCGAAGACACGCACCTTGACGCCCGTGCCGAAGCCGGCGCCCCCCTGCGCGGCGAAGGCGTGGGCGGCGAGATCGTCGCCCCTGAATTCACCGCGCTCCCACACCGCTTCCCCGACGACGTCGAAGCGCCCGAAGCGATCCTTGGCGCGGGCCCCGAACGCGTGGATGGCGGTCGTGCCCGGCGTCCCGGTCTCACCCGCGGCCGAGACATGATCGTCGAACAGGAGCCAGTATCCTTCGTACTCGGCGCCGGGACGCGGGGTGGTCTGCGAGTAGAGCCCGTACAGCTCGCTGCCGGAGCTGGCGCCACCCGTGACCGCGGTGCTGACCTGCGCGGCCAGCGCATCCAGGAAGAACCTGCCGCGCGCGTAGCGCGCCTTGACGCCGTCGAAGGCGCGGCCCACGTTGTCCCAGACGAAGTTTCCGATCAGGCGGTGCTCACCGTAGGACCACTCCTGCCGCCCGACGATGACGCGCAGATGGCCCGGCGGGCCCGGGTTGATCTCGACGTATCCCTGGTGCAGGTCGAGGTTTTTCTGGTTGGAGGCGGTCGAGGTCTCCTCCCCGGCGACACGCGAGTCCTGCACCTGCGCGAACACCCTATAATGGTCCTTGAGAGTCGCGCCGACTCCGAGCCTCAGGCGCATGAAACCCTGCCTCAGATCGTCGTCGACGGTGGCGTCGAGGTCGCGGTTGTCGCGGTACTCGGGCCGAAAGCGGATCTCGCCCGAGAAACTCCAGGTGAGATCCTTGATCTCCTCCGCCCGCAGGAAGGAAGGGGCGGCGCACAGGACGGCGAGCAAGGCGAGAAGAGCGTTCCCCTGGAATCGTCGCATGGTCCCCCCACGAGTCGGCGAGATGCGTTCGTCCGGGCGATGATTCTGGGTGGAGCGGCGCGCGCGCGGCATGATCCGGATCATGCCCGGGATGGAGTCCCGCCGTCAGTGGGTGCGAGACCCTATCGCGTCCCGGCGCCGGTCGCCGCGTGCGGCCTCGCCGGCTGGTAGGAGCACCATGGATCGCTGGCGAGCGGGTTGCCGGTGAGGGCGAAGGCGCGGGAACGCGAGCCGCCGCAGATCGTGTTGAACTCGCAATAACCGCACACGCCGTCGTACTCGGCGGGACGGCGCAGCTGCCGGAAGGTGTCCGATTCACGGTAGATCGAGGCGAGCGATTGCTGCCGGACGTTGCCGCAGTGGATCGGCAGGAAGCCGCTCGGGAAGACGTCCCCGTTGTGCGCGATGAACAGGAAGCCGTTCCCCGAGTTCACGCCCTGCGGGGCGAGTCCGATGCTGTGGCCGGGCCCCTCCGTGCGCATGAGCCTCGGGGGCAGGGCCGAGGCCGGGTGCTGCGCGCGACCGTCCTCGTGCCGGGCCTGCTGCACCGCGTAGCGCCGGTAGTGCGGCGCTTCGGTGACCTTCACCAGGAAGTCGGCGTCCTTCTGCGCCCGGTACAGGATCGCGAAGATCTCCTCGCACTGCGCGGCGGTGAGGCCGGTGAGCGTGGCGCCACGTCCCATCGGCACCAGGAAGAACACCTCCCAGAAGACGATCCCCAGGCCTTGCACCAGGCGGACCATGGCGTCGAGGTGCGCGGCCGACTCGCCGCACAGCGTCGTGTTGATCTGCAGCGGCAGGCCGTGCTTGTGGGTCCACCCGATCGCCTGCATCGTCCGCGCGTAGGCCCCGGGCACGCCGCGGAAGGCATCGTGCAGCTCTGCCGTAGGGAAGTCCAGGCTCAGCGCCATCTGGCTCAGGCCGGACTCCTTCAGACGGTGGACCACGTCCTCGGTCAAGAGAGATGTCGCGGCCGGGATGGTGGCCATGCGCAGCCCTCGGTCGGCGCCGTGACGGATCAGAGGATAGAGATCCGGCCGCTTCAACGGGTCGCCGCCGCTGAGGATGAAGATCGGGGTGCCCATGGAGGCCGCCTGGTCCAGGACGTTCTCGCCCTCGGCCGTCGTCAGCTCGGCGGGATCGTGATTGGGCTGCGCCGAGGCGCGGCAGTGCCGGCAGGCGAGATCGCAGGCCTGGGTGGTCTCCCAGATGATCAGGAACGGGGTCGTGTCGTAGTCGACCTGCGGGATCTTCATGCTCCCCCTCGCTGGAGCCGTGCGATCCTGATTCGAAGCTCCGCGTCGAATCCTAATCCTAAAGCAACCGCCGTGCCAGCGGCATGAACCGAATCATCGTCCAGGGTCCGGAGGGGAGGCGCGACAGGTTCGCCGGGGACCGGAACGGTTCTTGCAGCCCGCACCGTGTCCGGTGCCGTCTGAGCAGCGGGACGGCCCGCGCGCAGCCCGGCGCGCGGACACCACCCCACCGGCCACCGAGGGGAGACGACTCGTGAAGACCTGGATCCATCGGCTCGGATCGATCAGGATTGCCGCTGTTCTTCTCGTCGTGATTCTCGTGGCGATGGCGGCCGGAACCATCGTCGAGGCCGCCCGCGGCACGGAGGCCGCGGCGCGCGCGGTCTACTATGCCCAGTGGTTCCGAATCCTCCTGGGCCTGTTTGCCGCCAATGTGCTGTTCTCGATCGCCGACCTGTGGCCCTGGGGGCGGCAGAGAATCGGTTTCATCCTGACCCACGGGTCGATGCTGATCATCCTGCTCGGCGCCCTGGTGACCGACCGCGTCAAGCAGGAGGGGCAGCTGGCCCTCTGGGAGGGCGAGGAAAGCGCCACCGTCGAGGCCGGCCCGGCGCCGGGAGAGAGCGTCGCACCCGGGCGGTTCACGTTGCCCTTCTCCGTGCGTCTCGACTCGTTCGAGATCGACTATTACCCCGGCACACGCCGCCCGGCGATGTTCCGCAGCCGGGTGACGGTCAGCGACCCCAGGATCGGCCGGGCGGTCCCCGCAGTCATCGAGATGAATCGCGAGCTCTCGTATGCGGGATACCGCTTGTTCCAGAGCAGCTACCAGATGACCGCGCGGGGGGAGCAGAGCGTGCTGCTCGTTTCGCGCGATCCCGGGCAGCCGATCGTCTTCACGGGCTACGTCCTGCTGATGGCCGGCATGGGGACCGTGCTCGCGACGCGCGTCATGCAGCGCCGCGCCCTGGCGCGTCAGGCGGTGCTTTCGCCTGCGGCGCGCGGAGCGCGGCGCGCCGCCGCGGCGGCCATCGGTGTGATCCTGGCCGCCGGCTGTGCGGTTCCGGTCCGGGCCGCCGATTCTCGCGGGGGCGATCCCTCGCTCAGGCCTGTCCTGCGCCGGCTGCCGGTCCAGCATGACGGGCGCGTGATGCCGCTCGATACCGTGGCCCGGGAGGCCGTCTGGAAGGTCACGGGGCGCTCTGGGGTGGAAGGGATCGATCCGGTCGACCTGGTCCTCGAATGGTCGTTCGATCCGCGGTCCTGGACCGATCGACCGCTGGTCGCCCTGCACGCCGATCTGGCCACAGCCGTCGGCCTGCCCGCCGCAACCACAGCCGCGTCCTTCCGTGACCTGGCGCAGAACCAGCGCCTGATGGCGCTTCTGCAGCAGGCGCAGGCCGCCGAGCAGGAGGATCGCCCGGTCGGCGGGATCCTGCGCGAGGCGCAGACCGTGGAAGAGCGCCTGACGATGATGCAGGAATTCTTCGAGGGGACGGCGCTCAAGGTCGTCCCCGCCGCGAATCCCGGCGAGGCCTGGACGCCCGCGCCGGGACTGCACGGGCCCTCGGATCTCGCGGCGATGGTCACCGCGGGACCGACGGCCGCCTTCGCCTCCTCGCCGGCCTTCGGATGGGAGCTCGCCTACAACGCCTGGAGACCCTCCCGTCTCTCGTGGATCCTTCTGGTGGTCGCGCTTGCGGCCATCCTCGTCGGGTGGAAGAAAGAGCGCCGCGCGCTCGATCTCCTGGCGGCCCTGGCGGTCGTCGCCGGGTTCTCCGTCATGACCTGGGGCCTCGCGGCGCGCTGGGTGGCCGCCGGGCGCATCCCCGCCTCCAACATGTACGAGTCGCTCCTGTTCCTGGGCTGGGGCGTGGGGTTGTTCGCGGTCATCGCCCTGGCTTTCCTGCGCAATCGCCTGGTCGTGTTCAACGCCGCGGCGATGGCGGCCCTGACCATGGCGCTGGTCGATCTTCTGCCGATCGACCCGTTCATCCATCCGATGCCGCCGGTCCTTTCGGGCACGCCCTGGCTCGCCATCCACGTGCCGATCATCATGATCAGCTACTCCGTTCTGGCCATCGGAGTCCTGGTGGCCCACATGCAGATAGGCGTCGTGATCTTCGCCCCGGCGCGCCGTGATCTGGCGTTCAAGATGAACGACCTGCTCTACTGGTACATCCACATCGGTTCGATCCTCCTGATCGCCGGGATCCTCACCGGTTCGATCTGGGCGGCGTCGTCCTGGGGCCGCTACTGGGGCTGGGACCCGAAGGAGGTGTGGTCCCTGGTGGCCTTCCTGGCCTACCTGGCGATCCTGCACGGGCGCTTCGATCGCCTGATCGGCCCGTTCGGCGTGGCCGCGCTCAGCATCGTGGCGTTCTGGACGATCCTGATGACCTACATCGGCGTCAATTTCGTCCTGACCGCCGGGATGCACTCGTACGGCTTCGGCGGCGCCGGGGTGGTGCGCTGGATGCTGATCGTCGCGGCGCTCGAGGGGCTGTTCCTCTTCATGGGGCTCATGTCCCACGTGGCCGGCACCAGGAAGCTCAGGGGCGCACCGGTCTCCGCGCGCGCCTGAGCCGGCATCCCCGGGGCGCCGCCGGGATTGCCGGCGGCCGACCGACTGCGAATGTCCTGCGTGCGGAGATCCGGCCACCGCAAGATTTTCGCGGGGGCACGGATCGGAGCGCCCCCATTCCATGGCAGCGCGCTTGCAGACCCTCTCCTGCGAAGGCGGGTATTCCGTGGGGATGCAAGGACGCGAGGGGCTGACGATGCTTCCGGAAACCGAGGCCTCGGGAGCCGGGACGGGGGCCTGCGCGCGCCTGCGGCTGAACGTGAGCGGCGCCGTGCAGGGCGTCGGATTCCGGCCTTTCGTGTACCGCCTGGCGCGGGAGATCGGACTGCGCGGTCACGTGCTGAACTGCTCCCGGGGTGTCGTGATCGAGATCGAGGGGGACCCGGCCGGCCTGGAGGGCTTCCTCCAGAGGCTCCATCGCGACAAGCCGGAGGCGGCGCAGATCGTCTCGCTTGAGGTCATCAGGATTCCGCCGCTCGGCGATTCGGTCTTCACGATTCGCGACAGCGACGCCTCGGAGGGGAAGACGGCGGTCATCCTCCCGGACCGGGCCACCTGCGAGGCCTGCCGCGGGGAGATCGCCGAGCCGTCGAACCGCCGGTTCGCGTATCCGTTCACCAACTGCATCGATTGCGGTCCGCGCTATTCGATTATCCGCGGGATTCCCTACGACCGGCCAAACACGACCATGAACGTATTCGCCATGTGCCCGGCCTGCCGGCGGGAATACGCCGATCCCACCGATCGTCGCTTCCATGCGCAGCCGAACGCCTGTCCCGGGTGCGGACCGCGGCTGCAGCTGACGGATGGAGCCGGGTCGCCGCTTCCGGACGACCCGATCGACGGAGCGGTCTCCACCCTCCTGGCCGGACGGATCCTGGCGCTGAAGGGGATCGGCGGCTTCCAGCTCCTGGCCGACGCCGCCCGGGGGGACGCCGTCGCCCGGCTCCGGCTTCTGAAGCGCCGGGAGGAGAAACCGTTCGCCGTGATGTTCCCGTCGATCGATTCGGTGCGCCGGTGCTGCCTCGTCGAGCCTTTGGAGGAGACGCTGCTTCTCGATGCCGCGGCGCCGATCGTGCTGCTGCGGCCGCTCGGCGACTCCTCCCTGGCGCCCGAGGTGTCGATGTCGTCGCCCTTCGTGGGAGCGATGCTGCCGTACTCGCCGCTGCACCACCTGCTCCTGCGGCGGCTGGGCCGGCCCCTGGTTGCGACCAGCGGCAACAGGAGCGAGGAGCCGATCGCCACGGAGAACGCCGAGGCGCTCGAGCGCCTCGGCGGGATTGCCGACGCGTTCCTGTGGCACGACCGGCCGATCGCCCGGCCGTGCGACGACTCGGTGGCGCGGGTCGTGGGCGGCCGCGGCAGCGTGCTGCGGCGGGCGCGGGGCTACGCGCCGCTCCCCGTCCTGGCGAGCGACCCGCTGCCGCGCGTCCTGGCCCTGGGGGCGCACCTCAAGAGCGCCGTCGCGATCGCCGTCGGCCGGCAGATGATCCTCGGCCAGCACGTCGGCGACCTGGACAGCGAAGAGGCGCGTCGCGCCTTCCGCCGCGCGGTGGACGACCTGTGCGGGCTTTACGGCTTCGCGCCCGAGATGGCGGCATGCGATCTCCATCCCGACTATTTCAGCACCCGCCACGCCGAGTCGCTCGGCCTCCCCCTGGTGCGCGTGCAGCACCACGAGGCCCACCTGGCCGCCTGTGCCGCGGACAACGAGGTGCAGGGACCCTACCTCGGTGTCGCCTGGGACGGCACGGGGTACGGCCCGGATGGAACGATCTGGGGCGGCGAGTTCCTCGCGTGGGACGGGGGAGCGTTCTCCCGCGTGGCCCGCCTGCGCCCGTTCGCTCTGGTCGGGGGAGAGTGCGCCGTGCGTGACGGCCGGAGGAGCGCCTTCGGGCTTCTTCACCAGCTGCACGGCCGCGCGGCCGGGCGGGACCTGCCGCTGACGGACGAGGAGCGCGCCGTGTTCCCGGCGCTCGCTGAACGGGGCCTGAACGCACCGTGGACCTCGAGCATCGGGCGGCTGTTCGACGCCGTGGCTGCGATCGCCGGGATCGCCACGCACAGCCGCTTCGAAGGACAGGCCGCCATGCGTCTCGAGGGGGCGATCGGCGATTCGCGAGGAGAGGACTCCTACCCGGCCCCCGTGATCGACGGCGGGCCCGCCGAGCTCGACTGGCGCCCGCTCATCGGCAGGGTCGCGGAAGAGGCCGTGAAGGGCGCGCCGGCCGATCGGATCGCCCTCAGGTTCCACAATACGCTGGTGGAATGGATCGTCGAGGTCGCTCGTCGCTCCGGTCTCTCCCAGGTCGTGATGAGCGGCGGCGTCTTCCAGAACCGCTACCTCACCGAGACCGCGGTCGCGCGTCTCGAAGAGATCGGCCTGCGGACCTACGTCTCCCGCCGGATCCCGCCCAACGACGGCGGAATCGCCCTCGGCCAGATCGTCCTGGCGGGGCGCGCCGCCCGCTGACCTAAGGAGTGTGTCCGAGTCATGGCATGACTCGGACACACTCCTTAGGCGAGAATTCCTCGCCACCCGCCCCGCCCGCCCGCAAATTTTTCGTCGTCAGACGCCCGACGTGCCCGGAGTGTGCTGGTTGGACACAGGCACGCCGATTGCTCTACCAGAAGGCGGACGTGGGTGCACGGGCGGCAATGGGCCGCCTTTAATAATGGAGACCTAAGTGAAAACTTTCACAATCACCGGGGGAGGTGAGGCGGGCGCCGGCAAGGCGCAGGTATAGATCGGGCCCCAGGACGGCGGGCCTTCGAGTTTCTCCCACACGTGGGCAAAAGAGGTCACTCACATGACGAGATCCCTGAAGTTCTTTCTGCTGGCCGCGGCGGTGTCCGCGCTCGCCCTCCTGGGACCTGCGACGTATGCGTTCCATGACGGCGGCGTGGCCTACTGCGGCGGCTGCCACAGCATGCACGCTTCACCGGCGGCGGAAAACCTGCTGATGAAGTCCGATCCGAGCTCGACTTGCCTTCGTTGTCATGAGAGGGCGGGCGACACCGGCCCGAACGGCTACCACATCAGCACTCCCGCGAGCGAGCTGGCGAACACGACCGACATCCCGAAGCAGCGGACCCCCGGCGGCGACTTCGGCTGGCTCCGGCAGAACCTGAGCGCCCTCGCCACCTACGGTTCCCCGGTCAGCAACCAGGGTTACACCCGCGGCCACAACATCATCGCCGCGGACAACGGCTATACCTACGTGGACGGTCCCACCGCCCCCGGCGGAACGATGCCCGCAGGCCAGCTGGCCTGCACCAGCTGCCACGATCCGCACAGCCGGGCCCGCCGTCTGGCGGACGGCAGCATCGTCTACCCGACGACCACAGCACCCATCGCGCCGATCTTCGAGTCGGGCTCCTACGGCTTCATCCCCGCGGCCGGTGAGGCGGCCGGTGTGTACCGGCTGCTCGGCGGCGTGGCCTACCAGGCGTTCGACAGCGGCCCCAGTTTCCCCGGCAACCCGGCCGCGGTCGTCAACGAGACCTACAACAGGACGGAAGCCGTCACTCAGACCCGCGTGTCCTATGGTCACGGCACGACCAACGGGTACGCCTCGTGGGGCAAGTGGTGCTCCACCTGCCACCCGAACATGCACAAGGACACGGCGCCCACCCTCGTGCACCCCGGGGATGACCAGCTCAGCGAGCACGCGGCCACCTACAACAGCTACATCAAGACCGGCGATCTGACCGGGAACATCGGCAGCTCGTTCACGTCGCTCGTGCCGTTCGCTTCCAACACCAACAACGTGGCGACGCTTGCGGCGCTGGCCGTCATCGACAACTCGAACCTCAACGGTCCCGCGGCGACCGACCGCATTGCCTGCCTCAGCTGCCACCGCGCCCACGCGGGGGGCTGGAGGTACGGCCTGCGCTGGAACGGTGAGGCCGAGTTCCTGACCCTCGCGGACGGCAGCAGTGCCGCGGTCTATCCCGGCACCGACGCGGGTCTCGGCAACCAGGGGCAGTACAACCGCGGCTACACGGTCAACCAGATGAAGGCGGCCTACTACGATCGCCCGGTGACCGTGTTCGCGGCGCACCAGAGGGTGCTTTGCAACAAGTGCCACGCGAGGGACTAGGCCGGATCCGCACAGCCTGATCCTCGAAAAACGGCACGGGGGCTGGCTTCGGCCAGCCCCCGCTCGTGTTAAGGTACCCGTTCCTTTCGGACAGCGGCGTCGGTGCGGCATCGAGGGGGCCCCTTGAAGCGGTTCGCGAACGCCTTGCTCCTGTCCCTGATCGCATCCGGCTGCTCCCAGGCGAGACATCCCGCGACCGGACCGGCGGCGGCCGGCGGCGGCGCTCTCGTCGTCTACCTGCTCCCCTTGCCGCGGGACGCGAAGCGGCCGTCGCTCCATTTCGAGGAGATGTCCGTCCTGCGGGAGGACGGGACGGCCCTGCCTCTGTCCCTCCTGAACGCGGAGCTGGCGGGCGACGGACAGGCCTCGGAGCGGCGCCTCGCCTCCCAGCCTCTCCCCCCGGGACGCTATTCCGGGCTGGCGTTGCGGGTCTCGCCGTCGCGGTCTGCGGGCGGACCGGGGACCGCATCGATCCGCCCGTCGCAGGACGCGGTCCCGATCCCGGTGCCGTTCACGGTCGAGAGAAAGCGGACGGTCGTCCTCTGCCTGCGGCTCGACGACCGGGGCACCGGAGACGCCGGATCCCGCTTCACGCCGGCGTTCTCGGCCGTGTTCCCGCAACGGCCTGCCCCGGGCCTGATCGGAGTGGTCTCGAGCCGCGGATCGGGCGAGGTCACGATTTTCGACAAGATCTCCGGCCAGATCGCGGGGATCGTGCCGACCGATCGCGAGCCCGCGGGTCTCGCGGTCGACGCCGACCGGCGACGGGCCTATGTCGCGTCCTCGGGGGATGACACGATTGAAACGATCGGCCTCCTGGAACAGGACGTGCTAAGCAGACTGTTGCTGAGAGGCGGTGACGCGCCGGCCGAGCTGGCGCTGACGCCGGATGGCCGGACGCTCCTTTCGGCGAACGAGGGGTCCAGCACCGTGAGCGTGATCGATGCTCTGTCGCTGGTCGAGACGGCCCGGGTGCCGGTCGGAAACGGCCCGCGCTCTGTCCTGATCGACCGCGCCGGCAGGCGCGCCTACACGTTCAACGCCGCCTCCTCCAGCCTCACGGTGCTCGACGTCGCGGCGCGCGGCGTCGTGGGCACGATCGGCACCGAGGCGGGGCCACTGCGCGGCCAGTTCAACCGCGCCGGCGACAGGGTGTACGTCATTCACCGGTCGTCGCCGTATCTCACCGTGATCGATCCGCTCTCCCTCGCGGTCACGGAGAGGGTCTTCGTCGGCCCCGGGGCGACGGCGCTCAAGGTCGACCCGCAGTCGGACCGGATCTACCTTGCGCGCCGGGGCGCGCGCACGCTGGAGATCTACGATCCCCTCTCGTTTCTTCCGGTGGACACCATCCCGACCGAGGGCGATGTCTCCTTCCTGACGATCGACGACGAGGGGAACAACCTGTACCTCGTCCTCCCCGAGATCAACCAGGTGCAGGTGCTCCGGATCGTGGGCAAGGAGACGATCGCGCGGGCCGAAGTCGGAGACGGCCCGTCCCGCGTGGCCCTGTCGGGAGAAAGGTGAACGGTTGAGTGGACCGACGACCCGGGCGCATCGAACCGCCCGCCCGCCGGGCGCGCGCGTCGCGGTTTGTCATCGCCGCTCTCGCGCTGGCGGCCGCCGCCCCGGGCCGGGTGCTTGCGCAGGAAGCGAGCGGCTACGCGGAGCTGACGGCCGGGCGCAGCGATGCGCGGTCCGAGGACGCGTCGGGGAGACGCACGGACACGGAGACGGGCTCGTTCGTGCAGAGATACGGTCTCGACGTCAACTGGAGGCTCTATCCCAATCTGACGTTTCTGGCGGGGGGGCTGTTCGAAAGGGACGCCTCCTCGGCAACCAATGACAGCGACACGCACCGGGCGACCGAGAGGAAGTTCCACCCGTACCTCAACGCGTTGCTGCGGACGGCGATCTTTTCGGGGCAGTTCGGCCTCTATCGCAACGAGGACGACGTGAGGACAGGCGGGGTCTCGACCAACAACGTGCAGGAGATCTTCAACTCGACGCTCGGATGGCGGCCGAAGACCCTCCCGAGCGCCACGTTCCGGTTCATCCGGACCAACACCATCGGCGCCGATCGAAGGACACAGGACACCACCGACGACCTGTTCGACCTGGTGTCGGAATACCAGCCCGCCCCGAGCGTCCAGCTCTATTACCGTGGCGCGCGCGAAGACTTCCAGGACCATCTTCAGGAGATCGACATCCAGCGCACGTCGCACTCCGGGCGGGTGACCTACGGGAACGCCTTCTGGGACCGGAGGGTCCAGGTCGGCGCGGAGTACGACGTCAACTACCGGCTGACCGACGTCATGGCGGGCGGCGGCGGGGAGGTCGTCTCGCTGCTCTTTCCGATCGCGGGTCTGTCCGCGATCAGCGACATGCCCCAGGACGTGACCCTCGCGCCCAACCCCGCCCTGATCGACGAGGACCACGCGGCGTCCGCCGGCATCAACCTGGGGCTGCCGCCTCTCGGTGGCGACGACAGGCCGAGGAACATCGGCCTGGATTTCGGTGACCCGGTGGCGGTGAACACCCTGTACGTCTGGGTCGACCGGCCGTTACCACGGCCGATCAGCGACTCCTTCACGTGGGATCTCTACACCAGCGCCGACGCTGTGACCTGGGTCCTGCAGCAGACCGTCTCCCCCGCCCCCTTCGGGACGTTCGACACGCGCTTCGAGATCCTGTTCGCGGACCTGAGAGCCCGCTACATCAAGGTGGTCACACGCCCGCTCGCCCGGACCGTCCCCACGGCCGACCAGTTCCCCGATATTCGCGTCACCGAGCTCACGGCCGCCCTTCGCACGCCGGCGATCGAGGCGCGCGGGCGCACGAGCCTGACGTCCGAGCTCCTCACGACCAGTGTGCAGGCGCGGGTCCTGGATCACCCGTCCCTGTACTACGAAATGTCCTATTTCGCCCGGCAGAGCAGCGGCGCGCCCACGACCTACACGCTCTCCAGCGGGATGTCGCTCAGTCATGCCTTCAATCCAGTCTGTTCCGTGGCGGCCCGCGTGGCGCGGGAGGACAGCCGCGAGACCGACGGCGACCGGCAATCCTATCTCTACAGCGCTTCGCTCCGGGCCGTTCCTCTCCAGACCTTGCAGCACTCGCTGGTCGTGAGCGGCCGATCCTCCGAGATGAACGGGAGATCGAGCGACTCGAGCTCGATCTACCTGTACAACACCGCGGAGCTGTACCGCGGAGTGAACGCGAATCTCGGCCTCGGTGTCTCCAGCGCCACGGCCGAAGACGGCCAGAAGACCGACACGACCCAGGTCAACGCCTTGGCGACGCTGGTCCCGCACCGGACCATGACCCTCAACCTCCTCTTCCAGACCAATGACAGCACCCGCAACGGCGGGAGCCCGCCGGCGGAGCAACGGCTCGACACGCGCGCCACCCAGGCGAGCGTCACCTACAGGCCGCTGAGCACGCTGTACTTTTTCTTCTCTTACCGTCTGGAGCACGACAACCGGACCGGCGGAAGGTTCCTGAGGAACTACTCCCTGAGTTGGTCGCCGTTCCCGGACGGGAGCCTGCAGATCGTGATGCGCTTCGACGACACCTACCGGTCCGACCTCGACTCCCTCAGCCGGATCTATTCACCGCGCGTACGCTGGAACATCACCGAGCGCTGGTACGCGGAGGTCGCGTACGAAAGGTCGGTCTTCGATTCGGCCGTGGAGATGAGCGAGAGGGGCGCCTACACGGCCAGCACCAGGATCTGGTTCTGAGGAGCGGACACGGCATGGTCGATCGACGAGGGGATGCACGGGCGCGAGCGAGGAGAGTGACGGCCTGCCTCGCCGTGCTGCTCACCCTGGCCGGCTGCGCCACCTCGGACACCCGTTCGACCTTCCACGATCCGAACATGGATTTCAGCCTGATCCGGTCGGTCGCGGTGCTGCCGTTCGCGAACCTGACGACCACGGCGAAGGCGGAAGAGCGCGTGCGGGACGTCTTCATGACCATGCTCCAGGCGACGGGCGCGATGTACGTGCTGCCACCGGGCGAGGTGGCCCGCGGCATCTCCCGGACCTCCCTCGCGAACCCGGTGACGCCCACCGCGGAGGACGTCGTGCGGCTGGCGAAGAACCTGGACGTGGACGTGGTGATCACGGGAAGCGTCCTCGAGTACGGGGAGGTGCGCTCCGCGTCCGCGACGGCGAACGTGGTCTCGGTGAGCGTGCAGATGATGGAAGGCCAGACGGGCAGGGTGATCTGGAGCGCCGCCTCGACGCAGGGGGGGATCGGAGCCGGGACGCGCATCTTCGGTGGAGGCGGGGAACCGATGAACGTGGTGACGGCGAAGGCCGTGGCGGACCTGCTCGACAGGCTCTTCAAGTGAGAACGATGAGACGCGTGGGAGCGATGATCGACGGCACGGGACGACGGGCGGCGGTCGCCGCGGCGGCGGCGCTCCTGGGCGCCGTGGCCGCGTCGACGCTCGCGCCGGCACAGGACCAGGTCCCGGCGGCCGCAGCGCCCATCCCCGCGGCCGCGGCCCTCTCGCCGGCGTCGGCCATGCGGATCGCCGTCCTGCCGTTCGACACCCTCGGCGACGCCGCGGCCCCCGTCGACCGGATCCGCGAGACGCTCTCGAACAAGCTCGCGGACCGCCGGGTGGCGCTCCTCGACGACCAGACGCTGCTGTCGTTCATGCGCCGGCACCGCATGCGCTACATCGGCGGACTGACGCAGGAGATGGGGCGGGCGCTGCAGACCGAGACCGGTGCCTTGGCCGTCCTCGTGACCTCGGTCGATCTCTACGTGGAGAAGGACCCGCCGAAGCTTGCCCTCACCTGCCGGCTGGTTTCCGCCGGAGACCAGGCGCGCATCCTCTGGATGGAGGGCGCCGTCCTGGCCGGGGATGAAGCCCCGGGGTTCCTCGGGCTCGGCCGGATCGTGGACCCGGCCGTGGTGCGGGAGAGAGTGACGGCGCGGCTCGCCGACTCGCTCGCGCGATACCTGTCCGGCGCACAAGGGCGCCTGGAGAGCGCGCCGTCCCGGACGCGCGGGGCCCGCCGCTTCAGGCCCCGGAGCGCGTACCGATCACCCGAGCCCCCGCCGGCCGGGAGCGGGCCGGTGCGCATCGCGGTCCTGCCGTTCTCTGACGAGAGCACCACCCGGCACGCCGGCGAGATTCTGTCGCTGCAGATCCTCGGATCCCTCGCCCGGGCCCCGGGCGTCGAGGTCGTCGAGCCCGGGATCGTGCGCGAGGTCCTCCTCAACGCGCGGTTGATCCAGGAAGAGGGCCCGTCGATGCCGCAGGCGGACCTTCTGCGCTCCCTCCTGAACGTCGACGTGGTGCTGTTCGGGGAGGTGACGGAGTACACCGAGACCGGCGCCGGCGCGGCCGAGCCGGAGATCGATTTCTCGGTCCGGGCGATCGACACGTCCAGGCGGCAGGTGATCTGGTCGTCGGTGAGCCACGGACGAGGCGACGAGGGAGTGGTGTTCTTCGGCCTCGGAAGGGTCCCGACCGCCCACGCGCTCGGCCGCGAAATGGCCAGCGGGTTGATCGGCGAGCTCCTCCCCGCCGTGCAGAGGGCGTCATGACGCACCACAGCTTCCGCGGGTGCCCGGTCCAGGGCGCGCTCCGGACCGCGGCGGGCGCGCTCCTGGTCGCGTGGGCGGCGTGCGGGCCGGTCGCGGCGGGCGGCGGATCGAAGCTTCCGGTGATCGAAGGGAAGGAATCGGTCGCGAGCGTGAACGGCGAGCCGATCACCGTGGACGATCTGCTCCGGCAGCTCGGCGCGTTCCACGCCGGCGTGGTCGAGACCAGGGTGCACAAGCCCGACGTCGCGGCTCTGCTGGACCGGATCGTCAACGCGAAGCTGATCCTGCAGGAGGCGAAGCGGATCGGCCTGGATCAGCTCCCGGAAGTCAGGAGCCAGGTGGACGCGATCCGCCTGAGCCTGGTGAAGAGCCTGCTCGTGCGCGGGCAGGTCGACGGCATCACGCAGGGCGACCCGGGCGAAGCGGAGAGGCTGTACCGCGAGGCGGTGCGGGAGATGACGATCGAGTCGCTCCTGTTCCAGAAGGAAAAGGACGCGACCGCTTTCCGGGCCGCGGTCAAGGCGGGCGCCGATTTCAAGGTCCTGGCCGGCAAGGCCGTCGCGGCCGGCACGGCCCGCGGAGGCGCGGGGGGGCAGGCGATGAAACCTGATGACCTGCGTCCCGACATCGTCACGATCGTCAGCGGGCTGAAGCCCGGCGAGTGCAGCGGTCCGATCCGGGTGAGCGACGGTTTCACGATCGTCAGGCTGCTCGAGATCCGCTACCCGGACAACGCGGAGGCGCGCCAGAAGGCGCAGCAGGAGGCCCTGGAGGTCAAGAAGCAGGCGCGGCTGGACGAGTACATGAACGCCCTGCGGAAGCGATGCACGACGGTGGACCGCGCCCTCCTGGCCAGCCTGGATTACGAGTCCAGGGAGCCGGGCCTCGACAGGCTCCGCGAGGACGAGCGGGTCGTCGCCAGGGTGAAAGGCGGGGCCCCGGTCACGGTGAAGGATCTCACCGCGGGAGTGGAGAGCAAGTTCTACCACGGCGTGGAGGGGGCCATCGAGAGAAAAAGAGTGAACCAGGATCTGCCGCAGATTCTCGATCGGATCCTCCTGGAGCGCGCGATTCGCCTGGAGGCGAAGCGCCTGAACCTGGAGGCGACCGACGCCTTCAAGACCGGCCTGAAGGAGCAGATGGAGGGCGTCCTGTTCGATACCTTCGTGAAGAAGGCGATCAACCCCGAGGTCAAGATCGACAGCGCCGAGCTCAAGGCGTATTACGACGAGCACCCCGGCGAGTACACCACCCCCGAAATGATGCGGATCGAGAGCCTGGCGTTCCGCCGCAACCAGGACGCCCGGTCGGCGATCGACAAGCTGCGCAAGGGGGCGGACCTCAAGTGGATGCGCGACAACGCCGACGGTCTGGCCGATCGGGAGACCTCCGCGTCGCTCCTGGAGTTCAAGGGGGAGCTCATGACGACGGCCACACTCCCGGAGGAGGTGCGCAAAGTCACGGCGGGGGCCAGGGCGGGGGACATCCGGTTCTACGGGGAGCCCGGCGGGCCGTTCTACGTCCTGTGCGTCCGCCAGGTGGTGGCCGCGGCCCCGCAGCCGTTCGACTCGGTGAAGAACGACATCGCCACGAAGATGTTCGTCCTCAAGCGGCAGGGGATGGTGGACGACTGGGCGGCGAAGCTGCGGGCCGCCTCGGACATCAGGACTTTCGCCACGGGCAAGGCGCTCGACGACCTCCTCGGCCTGGGAACCGCCGGGGGTGCGTGAAGCCCCGGCGGCCGGAGAGCCACGGATGCGGGATCGGAACGTCCGGCGGATCGCGCGGCACGCGGGCGCCCTCTTCTGCCTGACGCTCGCCGCGGCGCCGAGGGACGCTGCCGCGGCCCCCCCTCGCTTCCAGAAGAAGGAGTGTCTCGACTGCCACACCAGGTTCGCAGGCCAGTATCTCTCGATGAAGAACCTGCACCCGGGGGTCAAGACCGGGCAGTGCGAGCAGTGCCATCTCAGGCACGGACTCGTCCCCAAGCTGATCTTGAAGAAGGACGGGAACCAGCTGTGCTACGACTGCCACAGCAAGGAGAAGATCGGCCTCGACAAACGCGAGGTCCACACGGCGATCAAGACCGGTTCCTGCACCAAGTGCCACGACCCGCACGCCTCGCCCGCGACGCACCTGCTCAAGGCGGAGGGGCCCGAGGCCTGCTATCAATGCCACGATCGGAGGGCGTACGAGAAGCCCGTGGTCCACGCGGTCCTGCGGCGGGACGGCTGCGCCGCCTGCCACCTGTCCCACAGCTCCGACGAGCCAGGGCTTCTGACCCGGGCCAGGACACCTCTCTGCCTCTCCTGCCATGACGCGACCAGGGAACCGTTCGTGAAGGCCCACGGGGGATATCCGGTGGCCACGTCCGACTGCACGCGCTGCCACGACCCGCATTCGTCCGAGCGCAAGGGTCTCTTGAAGGCGAGCCTCCATCCCCCGGTGGCCGAGGCGGGGTGCGACGCCTGCCACCAGGCGGCATCCTCTCCGAAGCCGTTCGCGGTCACTGCGGAAGAGAGCGCGCTTTGCGAGCAGTGCCACGATGTCGCGGGCCTGAAGGGCGGTGGCCAGGTGGTGCACGCCCCGTTCGAGGCGGGCATGTGCCTCTCCTGCCACGACCCGCACGCCTCCGCGAATCCTTCGCTCCTGGCCCGGCAGGGAAACGCCCTCTGTCTCGACTGCCATGACGAGAAGATGAGACCCGTGGCCCACCCCCACGCCGCCGTCACCGGCGGGAAGGGATGCCTCGCCTGCCACGCGCCGCACGCGGCGAAATCGAAGGGTCTCCTGGTGGCGCAG